>CAVJSA010000032.1:0-8483 GCA_963651875.1 Lachnospiraceae bacterium
CCCCATCTCATTAACCGACATCTCGTTTAACTTAATTCAAAATAATTGACACATCGTCATATATGATTCTAAAATACGGTATCTTAGTTTTAACTTTTATCATTGGCGCGCCTAGACGTAGCACACGCCAAACCGCCAAACTACTTTTTATATTGGAGTTTTTATGATTTTAGACAAAATTTTAAGCCCTAAAGATTTAAAAAAATTAAACGCAGATGAACTCAACACACTCGCTGGCGAAATCCGCGAAGGTCTTTTTAACCGCCTTACAAAAAAAGGCGGCCACTTTGGACCAAATTTTGGTTTTGTCGAAGCAACAATCGCCCTGCATTATGTTTTTGATTCTCCAAAAGACAAAATCGTTTTTGACGTAAGCCATCAATGCTATCCGCACAAAATGCTCACCGGCCGCGCTTACGGCTTTTTTGACGAAACACAGTTTTCTAAAATCAGCGGTTACACAAATCCAGACGAAAGTGAACACGACTTTTTTAACGTTGGACACACTTCTACTTCTGTAAGTTTAGCCAGCGGACTTGCAAAAGCCCGGGATTTAAAAGGCGACAAAGAAAACATTATTGCAGTAATTGGCGACGGCTCTTTAAGCGGAGGCGAAGCTCTCGAAGGATTAGACTTTGCAGGCGAACAGGCAACAAACTTTATAATAGTAGTAAACGACAATGATATGTCGATTGCAGAAAACCACGGCGGCATTTACAAAAACTTGCGCCAGCTACGCGAAACTAAAGGACAGTGCCCGGTAAACCTTTTTAAGGGCTTTGGCCTCGACTACATTTATGTAGACAAAGGAAACGACATTCCTTCTTTGATCCAGGCATTTACAAAAGTAAAAGACATTGACCATCCGATTGTTGTTCACATCAACACGTTAAAAGGCTGTGGCTACAAAATTGCGGAAGAAAATAAAGAAGTCTGGCATTGGACAAGTCCTTTTAACCGCGAAACAGGCGAACGCCCAGTTCAGTCTGGCGAAAACTATAATTCAATGACGGCAGAGTTTATGCTCAAAAAAATGGCAGCCGATCCGACAGTTGCATTTGTCTGCCCGGCAGTTCCAGCAAACTTTGGATTTACAAAACCAAACCGCGACAAAGCCGGCAAACAGTTTATTGATCCAGGCATTGCCGAAGAACATTCAATCGCACTCGTAAGCGCAATGGCAAAAAATAAGGCAAAACCAGTTTTTGGCACACATTCAAGCTTTATTCAGCGCACATACGATCAGTTGAATCAGGATTTATGCATTAACAAAAGCCCGGCAACACTTTTAGTAAACACGGCAAGCGTCTGGGGAATGAACGACATTACACATCTTGGCATTTTCGATATTCCTCTTATGTCAAACATTCCGGAACTCGTTTACCTTGCCCCGACAAACGTCGAAGAATATTTAGCAATGCTCGACTGGTCAATTGAACAGACAGAACATCCGGTTGCAATCCGTATGCCATGTAACGGAGTACATCACACAACAACTCAGGTTCAAAAAGATTATTCAGAGCTTAATAAATTCCTCGTTACACAAAAAGGAAGCGACATTGCAATTATAGCTTGCGGGGATTTTTTCCAACTTGGCGAAAAACTTGCCGACTATATCGAGTCAAAATCTGGCAAAAAGCCAACTCTCATAAATCCACGCTATCTTACAGGCCTGGACACAGCCTTGTTACAAAATCTTATGGCAGACCACAAAAAAATCATTACGCTCGAAGACGGAATCCTCGACGGTGGTTTTGGTCAAAAAATTGCAGGTTTTTATGGTTCAAAGCCGGTTCAGGTTTACAATTTTGGCTTAAAAAAGGAATTTTTGGATCGTTACAACGCAACAGAAGTTCTAAAGCAGAATCATTTAACACCAGAACAAATCTGGCAGGACATTCAGGAATAGTTTTTAGCTTCCTTTTTTTTGGGTGGCTTTTTGCTGCGCAAAAACCGGGCTTTTCAAGGTTCCGCGTCGGAGCGCTCCATTGTTTAAGGCTGAAAGCTTTAGCTCTCAGCCTTAAACAACGCCTTACGGCGCCTTTACAATCCCTGCCACGAAACACAATAAAACATTATTCGTCCCAGGCGTCGTAATCACCCTGGGAACTTTTTAAGGCACTCCACCCGCTGGATTTTTCTTCGAGCATTTCGGCATCTTCCCTGCCCTGAAAATTAGTCCACTGAGTAAACTCGTGCGGTTTTATCTTCTTTTTTTCAGATTCTTTATTTTTTTCGCGTAAATCTTCAATTCCGTTTGCCATTAGTTTTCCTCCAGGTACAAAAAAAAGCACCCGCAGATTGATTTTGTCAAAATGCGGGTGCTTTTGCAATTATTTAAGTTTTGCTAATTCAGGCGCAGGTAATTGCGATTTTTTTAGGCTGTGCAAGAAGTTTTCTTGGCATGCTTACTGTCAAAATACCGTCTTTTACGCTTGCGGCAAGTTTTTCTGTGTTTACATCGTCCGGGAGAGTAAAGCTTCTCTTGAATGAAGAGTATGTTCTTTCGCGGATGAGCCATTTTGTTTCATCTTTTTTGTCTGACTTTTCTTCTTTAGATTCTTCTTTCTTAGAAGAAATTGTCAAAACATTCTGGTTCAATTCAATGTCCACATCTTTGTCTGTTTTGCCAGGCAAGTCCATTGTCAAAGTGTAAGATTCTTTGTCTTCTTTTACATCAACCTTTGGTGTCTGAAACATCTTTTTGTAGCTGAATGTCGGGAAGGCATATCCTTCGTCTCCAAAGTCGTTAAACAAGTCGTTAAAAAGTGCTAATTCGTTCATATCATTACCTCCAAAGTTTTGAAAGCTTTCTGCTTTCGTTTTGTTTCACTTATCAGTTAGCAAGAACCGTGCCAAGTTTTTGTTTTGTGACGTTCGCCGGTTGTTTTATTGCTTAGTATCATTGTCGGGCTTGATTTCTATCATTGTCTCAACTTGCCCCAGCAATCCTGTCTAGTCTGTCATTGCAGTACACTGACGCCGACAATCTTATAAAAAACTGTCATTGTCTCACCTTGACCCGACAATCTATTATAAAAAGAAGATTCCCTGGTCAAGCCAGGGAATGACATGGAAGTCAGGTCGGGGAATGACATGGTAGTCAAGCAGAGGGAATGACATATATGTCAAGATTATGGACTGACAGCCACCCGTGTCATTGCCTCACCTTGCCCCGACAATCTATTGCAAGAAGGAGATTCCCTGGTCAAGCCAGGGAATGACATGAAAGTCGAGCCAAGAACATTACTTTTTGACCACCCCGATGGAACTTTTCGTTAAATTCCGGGTAAATTTGTGCCTTTATTGTTTTACTTTTGCGCAAAAACGGGGCTTTTTGACACAGTTTTTTGTTTTTTTTACAAAAAAACTAGCCCGGATTGTAACGGCCGCGTAAGCGGGTGCGCAGCACCGAAGGCGCGTAAGACGCCGTAGCCGTGGAAAGCCGGCCAAGACGGTAAAATGTTTTTTATAAAGAAGACTGCGCAGAGCGCGACAAACTCCAGCGCCTAAAAATGCTGTCGGCGGCTCCCCCACCGCAAAAAAAAATATAAAAAATTTATATACGGTTGGATTTTTTTTTATTAGTTTTAAAAGTGAAAACTTTTAATTTTACAGGGGAAAAATATGGCAGAATATCAGTTCCAGACAGAAGTAAATCAGCTTCTTAAATTGATTATCCATTCGATGTATTCAAACAAGGACATTTTCCTGCGCGAAATCGTTTCTAATGCTTCGGATGCTCTCGACAAATTGAATTACCTTATGGTAAGCGACGACACTTACAAAAACCTTAAGACTGAGCCAAAAATCGACATCAGTTTTAACGACGTTGCAAAAGTGCTTACAGTTCAGGATTCGGGCATTGGTATGAACGAGGAAGATTTGAACAACAACCTCGGAACAATCGCCCGCTCAGGAACAAAGGCTTTTATCGAAAAAATTTCCAGCGAAAAGAACAGCGGCGAGTCAAACTTAATCGGTCAGTTTGGCGTTGGCTTTTATTCAGCTTTTATGGCTGCAAAACAGATCAACGTTTACACACGCAAGGCTGCAACTGACAAAATTTATAAATGGTCTAGCGACGGAACTAATTCTTATTCTATTGAAGAAATAAAGGCAGATTCTGACGAAGCTAAAAAATTCGGCTTTGACGCAGAAGGCGCTCACGGAACTGCAATCGAAATGGTTTTGAACGACGACAGCAAAGATTATGCTTCAAGATGGAAGATTGAAGAACTGATTAAGCGGTATTCAGACCACATCGCTTTCCCGATTTACCTGCATTACACACAGAACAAATACGACGACAAAGGCAACGTTACCGGAAGCGAAAACAAGGTAGACAAGGTAAACTCTGCTTCTGCTTTGTGGAAGCGTCCAAAGTCTGAACTTAAGGCAGAAGACTATAACGACTTTTACAAGACAATCAGCCACGACGGACAGGATCCTTTGCATTATGTTCACACCCATGCCGAAGGAACTCAGGAATACACAACGCTTTTCTATGTTCCTCAGCAGGCTCCGTTCGATATGTACCAGGCAGATTACCAGAGCGGCGTAAAGCTTTATGTTAAGCGCGTGTTCATTACAGACGACGACCGCGAGCTTTTGCCTTCTTACCTGCGTTTTGTCCGCGGAATTATCGACTCGGAAGATTTGCCTTTAAACGTAAGCCGCGAAATTTTGCAGCAGAACAGAATTCTCGACAACATTAAATCCGCTTCTGTTAAAAAACTCTTGAGCGAATTCAAAAAACTCGGCGAAGAAGCAGACAAGGCCCGCAAGGCAGAAAATCCGACAGAAGACGAAAAGAAAGCAATCGAAAAATGGAACAAATTTGTAGAAAACTTTAACCGCCCGATGAAGGAAGGTCTTTATTCCGACTACGCAAACCGCGAAGAAATTGCAGAAATCGTAAGATTCAAGTCAACCGACGACAGCGGAAACGGCGACGGAAAATGGACAAGTTTTAAAGACTATGTTTCAAGAATGAAGCCTGAGCAGAAGGCAATTTACTATATTACTGGCAACAACGAAAAGAACCTCCGCGCAAGCCCGCTTCTCGAAGCCTACAAAAACAAGGGCTTTGAAGTACTGATTATGGCAGACGACATTGACGACATTGTTATTCCAAGCCTTATGAAGTACAAGGACTACGAACTAAAAGGCGTAAACCGCGCAGGAAGCGACGACGAGCTTGGAATCGACAAGGAAGAAGCAAAAAAGAAGGAAGAAGCATTTAAGCCTGTTCAGGAAAAAATCAAAAAAGCACTGGGCGAGCGCATTAAAGATGCAGTTCTTTCTAAACGCCTGAGCGACAGCCCGTCTTGCATTGTTGTTGACGAAAACGATCCAGGAATCCAGATGGAGCGCATGATGAGAGCAATGGGACAAAATGCGCCGGCAGTAAAGCCAATTCTCGAAATAAATGCAGAACATCCTCTGGTAAAAACACTCGAAACTTCGACAGACGAAAGCTATATTGCAGATGTTTCAGAAGTTTTGCTTGACCAGGCGCTTTTGGTAAGCGGAGCCGAACTCTCAAGCCCGACCGACTTTATCAAAGCCATGAACAAGCTGATTGTAAAATAAAAACATTTTAGCGTTCTGACAAAAACGGCAGAGCAGGAAAAACAAAGGGGAAAGCCTTCCCCTCGCTCCAGCCCTGCGGTCTTCCGCTACCCCTTCTGCGGGGGAAATCCCCCGCAACGCCCCCTTTTCTATAATTTGCGTCATGGAAGGCGCATAAACGTAGGTTGGTAGCATGTCCTTGGCTGGTTTGATTTCTGTCATTGCCAGGTTTGATTTCTGTCATTGTCGGGCTCGATTTCTGTCATTGTCGGGCTCGATTTCTGTCATTGTCGGGCTTGACCCGACAATCTATTGTAAAAAGGAGATTCCCTGGTCAAGTCATGGAATGACACATAAGTCAAGAACAGGAATGAGAGTCTAAGTCACGACGAGAAAATGACAGCATGCTTGTCCTTGCCGAGTTCGATTTCTGTCATTGCAGGGCTTGACCCGACAATCTATTACTGGAAGGAGATTCCCTGGTCAAGATGAGGGAATGACATTTAAAACTTATTAGACGTCCCTTTTGTTTACGACTTTCAGACAACTGTGTAGATTCTTACTTCCGGGTCTGCGTCCCAAAGAGGTTTAAGTCCTGTAAAAACATCGTTCTTAAACAGGTCGCTTGAAAGATATGCGTTTGCATGTTCTTCGCTGTCAAATCCGTGTAAAACCTGAACATCTTCGCCACGAACAAGCAGATTTTTTGTGAGCGCTCCTTCAATAGTGTTTAGAAAAGGTTCGCGGTAATCTGTGTAAACCTTTGCTGCTGCAAGACGATTCTTTTCAGAAATTTTCATTGTAATTTCAAGATATGCTTTTACGCTTTTGCATTCCATAATAAATGCCTCCAAAGCATCTGCAAGTGGTCAGGAATTTTTTATCGCGAACCGGCAGAAAAACCAATGATTCAATGCGAAAAATGCGATTACAGATAAAAATTGCGACTCATTCAAAAACAAATATAAAACTGATTGAACGCATTTCTCTGGAAATTAAAAAAAGTCGTCATTGTAGAAACAAAGTAGAGAAATCTTTAAAATTTCGATATTATAAAATGGGGTTTCGCTTATGGAAACAAATGAACTTGATTCAACCTGTGGCATTTCTGATGACGAACTTACACGTCGCTTTATAGAGGCTGTCCGAATTGAAAACGAAATAAAAAAAGCAAAGGGCTGCCCAATTTCTGGATATGACTCAACAACAAAAAAAGCCTATCTGTTATACCCGGACGGAACAAAAAAATATGTCAGCTCAAACTAAAAAGCCTGAAATAATCGTTTTTGCAGGTCCAAACGGAAGCGGAAAAACTACAGTAACAAAGCTCGCAAAAATAATTGAGCCATACATTAATGCGGACGAAATAAAACGCACAAATTACTGTTCCGACTTAGAAGCTGCCCAAATGGCAGAAAAAATGAGAATAGAATGTGTTGAACAAAATAAAAGCTTTAGTTTCGAAACAGTACTTTCTACAGACCGTAATTTAAGGTTACTTGCAAAAGCAAAAGAAAAGGGATTTTTTATCCGGTGTATTTACGTTTTAACCAGTAATGTCGATATAAATGTTTCTCGAGTAGAATCAAGGGCAGCGAATGGTGGGCATTCAGTCCCAGAAGATAAAATCCGTTCACGTTACAAAAAAGCCCTTGGACTTATTCCAGAACTCGTAAAACTTTGTGATGTATTGCACATTTATGACAATTCAAATTATCCTTTCAGGATCTTTAAAAAGAGGAAAACAGAATATTTCTTTTGGGAAAATGAATATTGGTCAAAAGCAAAAATATTAAAACTAACAGGTGTAAACTAAAAGCCTTCACACCAAACCTTCATCGTTCAATTTAACACAACTACATTTTTTCTTTATAATCTTTTTTATGATTCTTTTTGCTTCCGGGCGCACTGACATTCCGGCTTTTTATTCAAAATGGTTTGTAAACCGTGTTCGTGCCGGCTTTGTCGATGTCAGAAATCCTTATGTTCCGCAAAATGTTACCCGCTATTTACTCGACCCGAAAGTTGTTGACTGCATTGTTTTCTGCACAAAAAATCCGGCTCCGATAATTCCTTACCTGGACGAACTAAAAAACTTTGGAATTTATTTTTTCGTAACAATTACGCCTTACGACAAAGAAATTGAACCGAACGTTCCATTAAAACAGGAAGTAATAAACTCTTTTATTGAACTTTCTAAAAAAATCGGCAAAGAAAAAATCTGCTGGCGATACGATCCAGTTTTTATTGATTCAAAATATACTGTCGCAACCCACATCCGCGAATTTAAAAAAATGTGCGAACAGCTTTCTCCTTACACAGACCGCTGCATAATAAGTTTTGTGGATTTATATTCAAAAACAAAAAAGAATTTTCCCGAATTAAAAGAAGTAAGCGAAGCTGACCAGAAATTTATTGCCGGAAGTTTTTCGAGAATCGCTTTAAGTTTTGGCATAAAAATTGAATCCTGCGCAGAAAAACTTGATCTTTCGCCTTACGGTATAAAAAAAGGTGAATGTGTTTCAAAAGAGCTTATAGAAACCGTAACTAACGAACGTTTGTTAAAATGCGGCGTACAGAATCTAAGAAAACACTGTGCCTGCCTTCCAATGCGCGACATTGCACATTACAACTCGTGCCCGCATCTTTGCAAATACTGCTACGCAAATTACGACGAAAAAACCGTCCAGAAAAATTACGCTAAGCACAATCCAGATTCTTCCTTTTTAATTGGAGAAGCTATGACCGGAGATTTAGTAAAACCGGCAAAACAGGAAAGTTTAAAGGACACACAGTTGTATTTGCTGTAAAGATAGAAATTAAGCGTAAATAACTAACGGTCGTTTGTTTTTATTCGACCAGCTTTTCCTTTGTAAGCTCCGCCTGCTTCCTGTAAAATTTCAGATTCT
>CAVJSA010000032.1:8722-9852 GCA_963651875.1 Lachnospiraceae bacterium
CAGGAATGATGGCTCTGTTTGAAGATTCCTATTTTCTAGCAAAAGGACAGCCGATTCGCAAGGAACTTGAAGAATTCAATCTCCCGACTTTTGAATCTATTATGGACGATGTTCGTAAATTCTACTACGGATTTTCGCGATAATCAGCATTTTCCTTTCCACACTTTGCTTTTTTCAGAAAAAATCAGTCCGACAAGAGTTAAAACAGCGCCGGCTGTTCCCATCAATGTAATTCTATCTCCGAGAAAAATAAAACTAAAAACAATTGTAACAAGTGGACTCAAATAAATAAAAACCGTCACTTTTACTGTTCCAAGATTTTTGCAGACAAAATTCCACAGAACAAAGGCTATGGCACTCGCGCCAATTCCCAAAAATCCAAGGTTAAACCAGTTATAAATGTCGCTCCAACGTGCAGCATTTAACGAAGGCGACAATTCAATTTTTGCAAAATCTAAGGTGTTTCCATTTAAGAGTCCAAAAAGCGCAATCGGAACCATACAAACCAAGGCCCAAAAAAACTGCCTTCTTGTCGAATGAATCGGATTTAAATTAAACGAAGCAATTTTTGTAACACTCAACGAATAAAAAGCCCAGCAGATTGCCGCTCCAAGTGCTAAAAAATCACCCTTTGGACTTAAGTGAAAAACAACTGTCCCGTTAAACGTTACCAGGGCAACGCCAAAAATCGAAATAAAAAATCCGGTAATAAAAAGAAAATTCAAATTCCGCTCTTTTAAGAAAATCTGAGCAACAATTGCCGTAAACATAGGACAGACAGAAACAATAATGCTTACGTTCGCCGGCAAAGTATAACTAATGGCAATGTTTTCGATAAATTGATAAACGCTTACGCCACTCGCACCGGCAAGTAAAAACCAAAGTTCATCTGTTTTTTTAATAAGGTGAATTGTTCCAGGCTTCATAAAAAAAAGCATAAAATACGCCATTACAAAGCGGATTACGAGAATTTCAAATGCGCTGAACGAACGCAAAAGATATTTTGTACTTACGAATGTAATTCCCCAGATAAAAATAACAACAAGAGTTAAAAAATAATTTACAGTCTTACTGTGTAAAAATGTTGAATTCAATTTTTGTACTTCCATAAATTTTTAAATAGTCAAAAT
>CAVJSA010000032.1:10184-13074 GCA_963651875.1 Lachnospiraceae bacterium
CCACTACTTTTTCCAGAATTCCTTTGTAAATAAAATTATCAGATTATAAACTTCAAGACGACCGGCAATCATTAAAAAACAATAAAACCATTTTAAGCCGCCATTTATCCAGCCATAATCATTAAAAGGTCCAAAAGCAGGACCAATATTTCCTAATAAACTCAAACCAGCTGTAAAAGATTCAAAAAGCCCAAGCCCGGCAAGAGTTCCTGCAAAGGTCGAAACAAAAACAAGGGCAAAATAAACAAAGACAAAAGACGCAATATTCAAAACAAGGTCTTCTCTTCCTGCTGAACCGTTCACCCTTACAGAAAAAACTCCGTGCGGATGCAACATTTCCAGCATTTGGGTGCGCGCCCTTTTTGCAAGAATCATCCAGCGGACAACTTTAAATCCGCCGGCAGTTGAACCAGAACAGCCGCCAACAAAGAACAATAAAAAAATAAAAAACTGCGAAACCGACGGCCACTTTAAAAAATCTGCGCTGGCAAAACCAGTCGTGCTCATAATCGAAGCAACCTGAAAACTCGCAAACCTGAGAGCCTTAAAAAATCCGCCATAGTATTTTACAAGAGTCAAAGAAAGGGCAATTACGACAAAAACAAAAATTCCTGCAAAAGCCTTAAATTCACTATTGTTTTTTATTTCGTTGATTTTTTTTGTAATTAAATAAAAATAAAGGCTAAAATTCACAGAACTTAAAAACATAAAAACTGTACAAATAACTTCGATTGCAGTTGAATTAAAAGCCGCGATACTTGCATTCTTTGTACTAAATCCGCCAGTGCCGAGCGTCGAAAAAGCATGCCCTAAAGCATCCACAAAAGACATTCCACAAATTTTAAGCAGAATTGTCTGCAAAACCGTAAGCGCCAGATAAATTGACCACAAAGCTTTTGCTGTGTTTGCCATTTTTGGAGTAATCTTGCCTTTTTCAGGGCCAGTAGATTCAGCCTTTACAAGCTGGAATCCGCCGACACCAAGCAACGGAAGAACAGCAGTTGTAAGGGCTATTATTCCCATTCCACCAAGCCAGTGCATTTCTAAGCGCCACAAATTTACACTTTGCGGAAGACTTTCAACATCTTTTAAAATTGTCGCTCCTGTTGTACTAAATCCGCTTACAGATTCAAAAAAAGCGTCTGTAAAACTTTTTATCCAGCCACCAGCATACAAAGGAATCGCTCCAAAAAAACTGATTGCAATCCAGGCAAAACTTACAAAAACAAAAACGCCACGAATCCCAAGATTTAAAGAAGTTTTTCTTCCAGCAAAATAGAAAAAAATTCCCAAAAAAAGCGAACAGATCATTGGAATTAAAAACGGAAGAATTGCTTCGTATTCGCCGAGAGCCATTGCTGTCAAAACCGGCAACAAAAAACTAAGACCGATAATTCCAAGAATAATAAAAAATATACGGACAAAGCTCCAGATTTTCTGACTGTTTATCATTTACTGTTCCGTACCGAATTTTTGTAAAACATGTTGATTTTCGTCAACAACATTTATTAAGACAACTTCATCGCCAGATTCAATTTTTGTATTTCCAACAGGAATAAAATATTCGTCTGAACCTTTCTTTTGCATCATCATTACAAGGAATTTTCCGTTTTCTGCAATTTCGCGCAAAGTTTTTCCATTTACAGAACTTTTTTCGTCAATTTGAATTTCCATAATTTCAAGCGAACCGTCATTCACCGTATGCAAACCCGTTACAGCCTTGCCTTTTAAATGGCTCATTATTGAATCTACGACTGTATCTCTGATTGGAACAGCAACTTCAATTCCAATTTTGCGGGCAATTTCACCAAAAGCATTATTTTGAACAAGAGCAATACTGTTTTTTATACCCAAAGATTCAAAATAAGCCGCCATAACAATGTTTAATTCATGGTTTGGAGTCGTACAGATTACAAGATCGTAAGTGTTAATTCCTTCTTCGTTTATAAAATTTTCGTCAGTTGCGTCGGCACAAAAAACTTTTACTTTGGAGAATTTTTCACTCGCCTCTTTTGCATTTTTTTCGTCACTGTCAATTATGCAGAATTCCTGCAAAGAATTTTCTTTGCGTTTTAAAAGCCGCATTAAAAAACTGGATTTTTGTTCAATTAATTTTTCTGCAACGATTGTTCCGATTCTTCCAGCGCCAATAATTGCGATTTTTTTAATTTCCTTTACTTTTGAACCACACAATTTTAAAAATTCAGGAATATCTTTTTTTAAAAGCAGAACTCCAAGACAGTCTCCCGCGCAAATTTCAGTTTCGCCGCTTGGCAAAGAAGTCTGTCCGTTATTTTCGACATAAGCCACCAAAACAGGAATTTCTGTCAATTTGCGCACATTTATAAGTTTTTGATTTTCGAGTTTGCACTTCTCTTCAACACAAACGCGGATTAACGCGTAATTTTCGCCAAAAGGCATAATATCCGTAATTGCGCCGTGATTTGCTGCATTTGTAATTGCTTCTGCCGCTTCTACATCCGGGTGAATCATATAATCGATTCCATATAAAGGACGAGAGTTTGTTCTTTTTTCTACGCAAGTTGTATCAACGTAATACGCATAATTTCGAACTCTGGCAATCTTTAAAACTTTCGGATAAACGACATCAACCAGCGAACAGGTAATCATATTTATTTCGTCATTAGAAGTAACACAAACAAGGGCATCTGCATTTTTTATTCCAGCCTGCTCAAGAACTTCAAGATTGTTACCTTCTGCCTTAATAACATCACAGTCAAGCATATTTGAAGCATGACGGACAACTTCATCACTGTTATCAATTAAAACAACATCGTTTTTTCCATTTATAAGTCTTTTGGCAAGCTGAATTCCTGTAAACCCAGCCCCAACAATTACGATTTTCATAATTCAATTATATAGTAATTAG
>CAVJSA010000032.1:13312-29289 GCA_963651875.1 Lachnospiraceae bacterium
AACAGAAAAGATACTTATCAGTCAGTCGCAAGCCCCTTTTCTTTTTTTTATCAAAGTTGTATTTTTCTTAATCGTATTGACTGCCGTTGGCAGCAATAACTTTTTTATTTTCATCTTTATTGGCGCAAGCCTAGTAGACTTGATCTAAAGGACAGGTACTATGACTCTAACAATCGATGTAGGAAATTCTAACATTGCTGGCGGAGTATTTGACGGCGAAGACCTTATTCTTCAATTCCGGCAAATAACACATCAAAATTCTTCTTCGGACGAACTTGGAATTTTCCTTCGCACAGTTCTGCGGGAAAACAACATTGATCCTGCAAAAATCACAGAAATTGGAATTTGTTCTGTTGTTCCTCAAATCAATTATTCACTTACCAATGGAATTCTAAAATATTTTAGAATTGAACCACTTGTCATTCAAAGCGGAATTAAAACCGGCCTTAAAATCAAAATTCCAAACCAAAAATCAGTTGGTGCCGATTTAATCGCCGATTCAATCGGAGCGCTCGCCCTTGAACCAGGAAAAAACCTGATTATCGTAGATTTAGGCACAGCAACAACGATTCACGCAGTTTCTAAAAACAGCGAATATTTTGGCGGTGCAATTCTCCCTGGCTTAAAAATTTCTGCCGAAGCTCTTGCAATGAAAACTTCAAAACTTCCTCATGTCGAAATAGTAAAAACACAAAAAGCCTGCGGAACAGACACAATTTCTGCAATCCAGGCTGGCAGCTATTTTGGCACAGCCGGCGCAATCAAAGAAATTTGCCAGCGCATGAGCGAAGAAGTTTTTGGAACAGAAAAAACTTACATTATCGGCACAGGCGGTTTTTCTAAAATTTTTGAAGAATACAACCTTTTTGACAAAGTTATTCCAGAACTTACTCTCTTGGGCGTAAAAAAAGCATTGGAATTAAACAAAAACTAAAATTATCTTTTTTAAAAATTTTACAGACAAAATAATTTTTTTTACAGGAACTAATCAAATGAAAAAATCGATAAAATTTTTTGCGCTCTCACTTTGCGCACTTGCATTCACCTTTACTTTTTCTTCTTGTGGAGCAAAAAAAAGTACTGACACTGTACGCATAAACATTTTTACAGAACCAAACAGTCTTTTTCCGTGGAAGTCCGCTGCAGCAGACACAAAAGCTGTGTGGCTCAACATTTACGAAGGTCTTTTAAAATTCAATGGAGACGGATCTCTTTATCCGGCTCTTGCAGAAAGCTATAAAGTTTCGGACGACAACCTTACCTACACTTTTAAACTTCGCCAGGGCGTAAAATTCCACAACGGAAAAGAATTTACTGCAGACGATTGTATTTACACATTAAAAAATCTTGCTGGTTTAGACGGTTTACAGCCACGTTCAAGCAGATTTTCTATTGTAAAAAACGTTTATTCTCCTTCGCCAGATACTTTTGTAATTGAATTAAATGAAACTTCGGGCAGTTTTTTAACTTTACTTGCAACAAACCCGATTTTACAAAAAGACTATGAAGAAAACGAAACAAAACCAAACGGAACCGGTCCATATAAATTTGTTTCTTATTCCTTGGGCGAAAAAGTTGTACTGGAATTAAACGAAGATTATTACGACAAAGAACGCGCTGGCAAAATTAAAAATGTTGAATTTATTATTATGTCAGACGAAAATGCGCTTATTTCGGCACTTCAATCCGGACAAATTGATATTGCACAAAGAATCGTTGGCGATAAAGCAAAAATGCTCAAAAACAAATTCAATGTAATTTCTTTTCCACAAAACACAGTTTACGAATTTGGCATGAACACTTCGTATCCGCCACTTTCCGACATTAATGTACGCAGAGCAATAACCTGTGCAATCGACAAAAAAGAAATAATGAATGCTGTTTTTGACGGAGACGCAATAGAAGTTTATTCACACTTTAGCCCGGTTTTAAAAGAATTTTACAACGATCAGCTTTCTAATGTTTATCCTTACAATCTCGAAAAAGCAAAAGAATACATGGCGCAGTCAAATTACAAGGACGGATTTAAACTTGCAATTACAGTTCCTTCTAATATTTCCTCGAGAATTGAAATTGCAGAATTGATTTCCAATATGCTAAAACCCTTAAACATTAACTGCGAAATTATTCCAATTGAATGGACAACCTGGCTCGACAAGGTTTATTTAAAACACGACCATGAGTCAACAATTATCGACTTTGCCGGAAAACTCGAACCAGGAGAATTCTTTAAGCATTATTATTCTTCCGACAGAAGTAATTTTTTCAAGTTCTTTAATCCTGAATTTGATTCAGCTTACGAAAAAGGAAATTCAACTGTTGACACAAAACAACGCGCTGACCTGTTTAAAAAATGTCAGGAAATTCTTACAAAAAATTGTCCTGCCGTTTATCTTTTTGACACATACCAGAACGTTGTAGCATCGAAAAACATTTCAGGCTACACTCCGTATCCGATTTTCTTTTACGATGTTTCAAAACTTTATTTTACAGAATAAATAAAGAATGAATTATTACATAAAAAAGGTTTTAGATTTTTTTACGACTCTTTTTTTAGTAACGCTAGTTACCTTTTTTACATTCAATCTTCTGCCTGGCAATCCGGCTGTTGCAATTTTAGGCGCAGACGCTGACCCGGCGCAGATTGAATCATTAGAAAAACAGTTAGGCTTAAACCAAAATCCCGTACAACATTATTTTTCCTGGCTTAAAAATGCAGCTCACGGCGATTTTGGTGTTTCTTACAAATATAACCGGCCGGTAAAATCTTTAATTTCTAATGCCTTAAAAACTACAGCCAGCCTTTCCGCCTTTTCCTTAATTTTTACGATTATCCTTGGTGTTTTTTTGGGAATTCTTTTTGCGGTAAATCGAAAAAAAAAGTTCTGGCAGTTTTTTTCTACATTGAACCAAATCTGGAGTTCCGTGCCTTCGTTCTGCACTGCCTTAATTTTAATTTTAGTCTTTGCCGTAGGATTAAAAATTCTTCCGTCTGTGGGTTTTGCGGGAATTTCAAGTTTAATTCTTCCGTCGCTTTCGATTGCACTGGGCTCTTCTTCAATCCTTGCACGCTACGTAAAAAACAGCATTCAAAATGAACTTTTGCAGGATTACGTCCGCACAGCCAAAAGCAAAGGATTAAACGAACGCCAGATTATTGCCCGCCATGTTTTAAGAAATGCACTGCTTCCGTCATTAACAATGCTTGGCATGCTTACCGCAGGAATTTTTGGAGGCAGCCTGATTATCGAAAATGTTTTTTCTTTGCCTGGAATCGGAAAACTGATTACAAATTCAATTTATTCAAGAGATTTTCCTCTTTTACAGGGACTTTCCGTTTATCTGGCAACAATGACACTCTTTGTTAATTTTATCGTCGATATTTTATATTCAGTAATTGATCCGCGGATCCGCATAAAACCAAATTCTACAAAAAGGTTTTTAGTAAAAAAATGATAAAAAAATTATTCTCCAATAAAACATTTTTAACCGGTTTTTGCATGTTCTCCTTTGTTATTCTTGTCATGATTGCAGGAATAATTCACCTGCCGTACGATCCAAATTTAACTGAAGCAGCTTCAAAACTTTCTGCGCCGAGTTTAAAACATCTTTTGGGAACCGACAATCTTGGACGCGACATTTTAAGCCGAATCATGGTTGGAACAAAGATTTCTGTTTTTATCGGCTTAATCGTAATGTTTTGCGGACTGTTTATCGGAATTATTCTTGGTTCACTTTCCGGATACTTTGGCGGAATTTTTGACGTAATTATAATGAAGCTCGTAAGCACACAAATGGCATTTCCGGGAATTCTCCTTGCACTCATGCTTATTGCCGTTTTTAAGCCGGAATTAAAAATTACAATTCTTGCACTTATAATTATGAGCATTCCACAGTTTACGCGAATTACCCGCTCTGGATTTATCAAATATAAAAATTCACTTTTTGTGCAGGCAGCCAAAGTTCGTGGAGCCGGACATTTTAGAATTATGTATCTGCATATTCTGCCAAATCTTATAAGCGACCTTTGCATTACAGCAACCTTAAATTTTTCTATGGCAATTTTAAATGAATCTGGTTTAAGTTACCTTGGGCTTGGAGTTCGTCCGCCACTGCCGAGTTTTGGGCGAATGTTAAATGACGCTCAAAGTTCAATTTTTTTAAATCCGCTTGGAATAATCTTTCCACTGTTTTTTTTAATTCTCCTCGTTTTTGGTTTAAATTTAATGGGAGACGGAATTTCAAAAGTAAAGGCTTAAAAAATGGAACCTCTTTTAAATATAGAAAATCTTTCAATTTCATTCAAAAAAAACAACACAAGTTCACCGTTTTTTGCAGTAAAAAACTTAAATTTACAGATTTTTCCAGGAGAATTTGTAGCCTTGGTCGGCGAATCCGGTTCAGGAAAATCAATGACGTCGCTCAGTATAATGAACCTTCTTCCGGAAAATGCAAAAGTAGAAAGTGGCAAAATTGAATTTTCTGGCAAAAATAAATCAATTATTTTTCAGGAACCAATGACAAGCCTTAATCCGCTCATAAAAGCAGGCAAACAAATTGAAGAATCTGCAAGAATAAAAGGAATGTCAAAACCTGATGCCCACGAAAAAGCATTAAAAATTGCAAAACTTGTAGGGCTCGAAAATACAGACCGCATTTTTAATTCGTATCCGCACGAACTTTCTGGCGGAATGAGACAAAGAATAATGATTGCAGGCGCCTTAATGACCGACCCGGAACTTTTAATTGCCGACGAACCGACAACGGCGCTCGACGTTTCTACTCAAAATAAAATTCTTGAATTAATAAAAAGTCTAAAAGAAAATTTTAATACTTCGCTATTGATGATTACCCACGATTTTTCTGTAGTAAAAAAACTCTGCTCGCGCATTTATATAATGTACGATGGAGTAATCGTTGAAGAAGGCCCGACCAAACAGATTTTACTTTCGCCACAACATCCATATACAAAGGCCCTTATAAATTCAATTCCAGATGCAAAAAATCGCAATCAGGAAATTCCTGTTTTTAATGGAGAATTTTAAAATGGAAAACGAAAATTCAAAAATTCTTCAAATAAAAAACCTTCACAAAACTTTTACAGTAAAAAACGGAACTTTTGGTGCTGTAAACGGAGTAAATCTTTCGATAAACCGCGGAGAATGTTACGGTCTTGTCGGCGAATCCGGTTGTGGAAAATCAACCTTAAGCAACATAATCTGCACTCTGCTTTCTCCGGATTCTGGAGAAGTTATTTTTAACGGGAAATCTCTTTTTACAGAAAATCATAAATCTTCAAAAAAAATCGCCTTATCTTCAAAAGAATTAAAAGAATTCCACCGCAACTGTCAGATAATTTTTCAGGATCCGTATTCTTCGCTCAATCCAAAAATGAAAATAAAAACAATTATTGAAGAACCCTTAAAAATCCACAAACTTGAAAAAGACAAAACTGCCCGGCTCAATCTTGTAAAACAAATGATAAATTATATCGGCTTGCCACCAGATTCCATGGAAAAATATCCTGATGAACTTTCTGGAGGACAGAGGCAACGTGTTACCATTGCCAGCGCAATGATTTTAAATCCGGAATTTGTTATCTGCGACGAAAGCGTAAGCGCACTTGATGTTTTAATTCAGGCACAAATTTTAAATCTGCTAAAAAAAATGCAAAAGTCGCTGAACTTAACATATATGTTTATAAGTCATAATCTGCACGTTGTTGCATACATGGCGGACAGAATTGGAGTAATGTACAAAGGTCAAATTGTTGAAGAAAAACCAACAGACGAACTTATCGCCCACCCTGAACATCCTTATACGATTGAACTTTTAAAAGATGCAGGAATTATTTAGATGAAAATTTGCATTTTTGTTAAAATAATTCAAAATGCACAGTAAACCGCGCGGAAAACTTAAAAATGTTTGAAAATTTACAAAATCTCCCGATTGCTCCTTTTTTAACTACAATCTGCGAAACATTAAAAAATTCTCCTTCGAGATTTCTTGTTTTAACGGCAGAAACCGCCGCCGGAAAATCTACGGCAGTTCCGATTGCACTTTTAAAAAATTTCAGCGGAAAACTTTTAATGCTCGAACCGCGCAGGCTTGCAACAGTTGCCCTTGCAAATAGAATTTCTGATTTACTTTGTGAACAAACCGGAAAAACCGTCGGTTATACTCTCAGTCTCGAAAGCAAAACTTCTGCAAACACACGATTAGAAGTTATTACAGAAGCAATTTTAACACGACGGCTTCAAAACGATCCTTTGCTCGAAGATGTAAATGTCATAATTTTAGACGAATTTCATGAACGGTCGGTGCATTCAGACTTAGCACTTGCATTTTTAAAAGAAACTATGTCTCTACGAGACGACCTTTTTGTAATTGTAATGTCTGCAACAATGGATTCAAAAAAAATTGCAGATTATTTATCTAATCCATCTGCGCCAGTTTTAACGATTCCTGGCAGACAGTTTCCTGTTAATATCGTATATAAAGACAAATTTTCTGTAAAAAATGCAATTCTGGAAGAATTTTTGAATAAAGAAAACTTGCCAAAACAAAACGAACAGTCGTTAGTACAATCAGATTACAGGACAGATTCAATTTTAGTTTTTCTCCCGGGAATATACGAAATTTCAAAAACAAAAACAGAACTAGAAAACTCTTTTTCTCCACAAGAAGCAGAAATCTGTGTTTTACATTCTTCAATTCCACTAACCGAACAGAAAAAAATTCTTTCTCCTGTTTCAATTTCTTCACCACGCAGAATAATTTTATCGTCGGCAATTGCCGAAACTTCGCTCACAGTACCAGGAGTTACGACGGTTATAGACAGCGGACTTGTACGCGTTAATAAAATGAACGTTGCTCTAGGAATGGAAACTTTAATAACCGAAAAAATAAATCAATTCAGCGCAGACCAGAGAGCAGGCCGCGCCGGACGTTTAATGAGTGGCAAATGCATACGGCTCTGGAATCAATTTGAACCATTAAAAAAAGAACTTTCACCCGAAATTTTACGCTGTAACCTGGCAAATCTTGTTCTTGAATGTGCACAATGGGGCTCCGTAAAAATAGATTCTTTTGAATGGCTCGACACTCCGCCACTTTCCGCCTGGAATTCAAACATAAAACTTTTAACCGATTTTGGCTTTTTAAAAGCAGAAAAAATCACCCAACTTGGAACATACGCTCTAAATCTTGGGCTCGATGTTCGTCTTGCCTGTGCACTTTTATATTCAAAACAAAGTGAACATATTCAAAATGGAATTAATTTTGTTTTAAGATTCGGACAATACAAAAACTTAAACGAAAATCAAAAAAAATTATTAACGCAAAATCTTCTAAAACGTCTGGAACAATGCAATTTTTCTCAAAAAATACAATATTCAGCAGCAGAACTTTTGCTTTCTGGATTCCCCGACAGGCTGGCAAAAAAGCTTCCTCAAAATGAACAAAACGAACTTTCTGTAAACCGCACAATTTATCAACTTCCGTCGAGGCATAAAGCTTTTATTGAATCAAGCTTTCAGTCTAGCCCGGATTGGTGCATCGCTACCGAAGTAAATGCAGGAAACAATCTTGCAAAAATTTACGAATACGAAAAAGTTGAATTTTCAGAAATTGAACAATGGCTGGAAGCTCATTCACAAACGATGGAAATCGTAGAATTTGAAGAAAATTCCACAAAACTGAAAAAACTTAAAATTACAAAATTTGGTGAAATCGTTCTAAAAAGCATAAAACTGCCTTCGCCCCAAAAAGATTTTGGCAAAGCACTCTGCAACGAAATAAAACAAAACGGCTTAAAAAAAATTCCTGCAAACCACAAAATTATGAATTTTCTGTACCGAGCTCAATTTTACGCAAACCACAAAGAAGCAGCCCTTTTTAACAAAATCGAAAATTTAAACCTACAGCCCGAAGAATGGCTTTTGCCTTTTATTACGTCAGACAAAATTGACGAAGAAATTATTTTTAATTCTCTTTATTATTTTCTTGATGGAAACAAAATTGACGCAGAAGTTCCGACGATTTTAGTTTTAGAAAATGGCAAAAAAGCAAAAATTTCTTATGAAAGCAGAGTTTATTCTGCAAATCTTACGTTTGACGATTTTATAACTAACGTTCGTTCGTTAAATATCGAGCCCGTCTTGGAAATTATAATTCAGCAAATTTTTGGTTGCTTTTCTACGCCAAAGATTCTTGGAATTCCAGTTTTATTAAAGCTGCTTTCACCGGCGCGCCGTCCATTACAAATAACCGACAATCTTTCTACATTTTGGACTGGTGCCTGGATTGAAATTTGCAAAGAAATGAAAGGCCGCTACCCAAAACACAACTGGGATTACAAACTACCTTCCGATAGTTAGTCTGCCATCACTATTCAACTTTAATGCCGGATTTTTACATTTGTAAATAAAACACTTCCTTTAGCTTCGATATTTTTTTTAGTAACTGCATAAAGTCCAAAACGGCCACCAACCCAGTGTGCATTTTCTGCGCTAAAATATTCACTTTTCCACGAAAAAACTTTTTTACAGAACCCTGTGACCTTTACACTAAACTGAACAGCAGCAGAATATTCACTAAACGAAATAAAATCCATTTTCATTTTTACTGGCTGACTTTCAAACTCTAACTGCATCGGAGTTCTGTAAATTTCGATTTCTTCGCGGGTTTCGTCTGACAAATTATTATTTTTTGATTTTAAATAAACAAAATCAAATCCAAATTCTGTTTTTTCTACAGCAATAGACGCATATTCGTCGCCAAGAAAAATCATTCCTGTGCGTCCGCCAACTGGCATATCCTTTAGATTTAGAGTTGCCTTAAAATAAAAATTTTCATATTGAATTTTCTGTGTTAAAACATTGCTGGAATTCCACAAAAGCGGAAATCCATTATAAAAATGATCGGAAACACACATTGCATTCAATTTAAAACTTTCACAGTCTTTGCCTTTTTTTTCTACAAAATCAGCAAATTTTTCGTTATGATTTCCGCTCCATTGCCAGTCAAGGTTTGCGCCTTCAAAAGCCTTTATCTGCCTTACAGGAATTTTATAATATTTTTTTCCAAATAATAATTTAGGCGAACGAAATCTTTTTACAGGATTTCCAGGAAAAACTCCGGTTTTAACAGAAGTTCCCATAAGCGGCCAGTCGCAACTCCATCTTACAGGTTCAAGATGAACAATTCGTCCGTAAATTCCTCGTTCCTGAAAATGAATAAACCAGCTTTTTCCACCAGAAGTTTCTACAAGCGCCCCCTGATGAGGTCCGTTAATTTCTGATTTTCCTTCTTCTAAAACTTTTTTTTCTTCCCACGGACCAAAAATTGACTGTGAACGCAAAACTGTCTGCCATCCGTCTGTTACTCCACCGGCAGGTGCAAAAATATAATAAAAACCATGGCGTTTATAAACTTTTGGGCCTTCGATTACAGGCTGAGTTTCTGTTCCGTCAAAAATTATCTGGTCGTTGTCTTCGCAAAAACTTCGCTCATAATCGTATTTTAATAAACCAAGTCTGCTGTTAAATCCACAACGACTTTTTGCATAAGCATGAATTATATACGCCTGTCCGTCATCATCCCAAAAAAGAAAAGGATCTATAAAGCCTCTTGCTTCGTAAATCAGTCTGAGCGGAGACCAGTCGCCAAGAATATTGTCTGTTTCAGAAATAAAAATTCCTTCGTCAGGAAAAGCAACAACAATGTAATACACACCGTTATGGTACGAAAAAGATGGTGCCCAGATTCCCTGCGCATTCTGCGGAAAGTTATAACGAGCAACAGGAATATTTTCTGCAGCGTAGTTTACAAGTTTCCAGTTTACAAGATTTTTAGAAGCAAGAATCGGCAACCCCGGAGTAAAATTAAAACTCGAGGCAACCATAAAATATTCTTCTCCAACACGAATTACGTCCGGATCAGAATAGTCGCACAAAATAATCGGATTAGTATACATTTTAAAACCATTTTACCACAATTTATGTATTAAATCGAATTTCGGCCAGTGTTTTTATTTCGTCCAATTTAGTCTCAATCAATATAAATAAATCCGGGCGGACATTTTTTAACGATTGAATATAATTAAACATTTCGTAAAAAGTTTCTTTGTATTTTTTTTGTGCAAGTTTTTTTAACGTTGCAGGAATTGCCCGAGCATATTTTTTTTCGTCCGCAGCATGATTTTTGCAAAGATTGAATAATTCAAAAAGTTCTTCCTGCTTTGTCTGACACAAACATTTTTCGAGAACGGCCAAAGTTTTTTCAAGTTCGTCATTTGAATAATTTTCGAGACTTTCGTTCAAATTCAATAAAAACTTATCCGTATTTAAAAAGCGTATTTTTTTAGAATTTTCCCTCGCAAATGTTAAGACGGCAAATTCATCTTCAATTTTAAAATTTTCTTCTATTCTGCATGAACAAAAACGGCGCTTTAATGTCATTAAAATCTTTTTTTCAAGAACAATTCTGTCAATTTTTTCTTCGCAATCTGCCTGCGCTCTTTTTTTTGTATCAATTACGAGAATAAATTCAATATCAGAATTTACGCGGCAATTACTCTGTTTTCCGCCACGATAAGTTGTATAAGTGCTTGTAACAATCGAAACATAACCTTTAGAAAGACAAATCCGCTTCATCTGTTCAAAAGGAATAATTCCGTCAGAACTGTAACTTATAAAAATAAAATGAGCTTTTACGTTTTTTATTAATTCTTCAAAAGCAACAATCGCTGACTGTTTATAACAATATGCCGAACGAGTATTTATCCAGTCGCTTCTGATTCCTGCCTTATTTTTTAAAACTCCGCTTTCGTTTAATTCAAGAGGTTCAGGAATTTTGTCCCAGCGAACAATCGTATTTAAAATATGATAATTACTTCCGTATTGATGCTGATTGTACGGCGGATCAAGATAAACAAAATCCATTTCAGGCAAAGTTTTTACAAGTTTATTTGCATCTTCATTAAAAACATGAACAGGCGCCTTTGAATCTATCAAAACTGGTTCGTTAAGTTGAATCGGCGAGAGAATTCTTTTGAGTGCGTCTTTTCCGTGTCCACCAAATTCCTTATGAAATGCCTTAAAAACACCATTTGTATTTGTGTGAGTTGCCGCTTCGTACAAAAGATTTGCCGTTAAAATATAAAATGCCTGTCTTTTTAATTGCGAAGCTGAATTTGCAGGAAATTCTTTTTCGATATAATTGCGGATTTTATCGATTGAAAGAGCATTCTGCCTTGTATAAAAAAGGCGTTCCTTTGTGTAATCAGCCTTTAAAATATCGTCTGAATGTGGAGCGTAGAACTTTGCAATGTACTGTTCACTTTCTTCTGGTTCTTTGAGTGAATTTATTTTTTCTAACAAAGATAAAAATTCTTTTCTTGAACCAAAAATTTTTTCTATATCGCTGCGGTCGGTCTTTACAAAACCTTCGGCAATAACTGTGGCGTAGGATTCCCAATCGTTGCAAAAAACTTCAAAGCCCAAACTTTTTGCAAAACGGCTCACAACGCCACTGCCACAAAAGAGATCTGCAAACTTTAACCCATCTTTTAATTCAATTCCAGTCTGTTCAATTGCCTTAAAAATCAAAAAAAGAAGTTTTCGCTTGTTGCCAATGTAAGCAATAATCTGTTTTGTAAGGTAATCCGCCTCGAAGTCCATTTACAAATTTTATCAAAAAAATTTATATTTTGCTATTGCGTACGATTTTACTTTGAGCTCGTCCACTCAGCAAATTCTTCGTCAGTTGCAAGAACTTTGTGGCTTCCTTCAACAACATGAACAGTTCCCTTATTGTAATCAATTCCACTGCGCTTATAGTTATAGGCTTCTACAACGCGATCTTTTTCGATTGCAGGGTTTGGCCGAGGAATTGCAGAAAACAGACTCTTTGTATAAGGATGAATCGGATTAGTAAAAATTTCGTCGGTTGAACCAGTTTCAAGCAAATGACCAAGATGAAGGATTCCAATTCTGTCGGAAATATACTTTACCATGCTCAAATCGTGGGCAATAAAAAGATAGGCACAGCCTGTTTCTTCCTGAATATCCTTCATCATGTTAACAACCTGCGCCTGAATCGAAACATCGAGAGCCGAAATACATTCGTCGGCAATAACGAGTTTTGGATTCATTATAAGGGCACGGGCAATTCCAACACGCTGTCGCTGTCCACCCGAAAACTGATGCGGATAACGTTCAATATGCTCAGGCGCAAGACCAACTTTTTTTAAAATGCGCTGAATTTTTTCTTCGCGTTCTTTTTTGGTTGAATAAAGATGATGAATATCCAGCCCTTCTCCAATTATTTCGCCAACCTTTTTGCGTGGATTTAAACAAGCCATCGGATCCTGAAAAATCATCTGCATATTTGTGCGCAAGTATTCACGATTTTCAGAATTCAACTTGCCTGAAATATCATGTCCGTCAAATTCAATTTTGCCAGCTGTTGGATTATAAAGACGGATTATGCT
Organism: Lachnospiraceae bacterium; assembly: GCA_963651875.1. Classification (GTDB taxonomy): domain Bacteria; phylum Spirochaetota; class Spirochaetia; order Treponematales; family Treponemataceae; genus Treponema_D. The sequence continues at coordinate 25,806 of CAVJSA010000032.1, forward strand.
GCGGCCAATTGTAGATTTTCCACTGCCACTTTCGCCAACAAGGCCATAAGTCTCTCCCGGAAAAATTTCAAAAGAAACATTATCAACTGCTTTTACTGTATAGTCTGAAGAAATCCTAAAATACTGCTTTAAGTTTTCAACTTTTAAAAGAGGTTTTAGATTTTGTGTTTGTGTAAGGTTTTCTTTATCTTCCATTTGCCTCAGCCTCTTCTTTCATACGTTCAATTCTTTCTTTTAATTCATCAGGTAATTCAACTTTTGGTGCATCTGGATGCAAAAGCCATGTTGCCGCACTGTGAGTTTCTGAAACTTTAAACATCGGTGGTTCAAGTCGATCGTCAATATTAAGTGCATAAGCGTTTCTTGGAGCAAAAGGGTCGCCAGGAAGTTTATGCAAAAGATTTGGCGGTGAACCAGGAATCGTGTAAAGACGTTTTCCTGTTGTTTTTAGATCCGGCATAGCAGACAAAAGTCCCCAGGTGTAAGGATGGCGCGGATCATAGAAAATTTCGTGTGCAGTTCCAGTTTCTACGATTTTTCCTGCATACATTACGTTGATTCTGTCAGCAACCTTTGCAACAACGCCCATGTTATGAGTAATAAAAATTACAGAAAGATTGCGTTTTTTCTGAATACCTTTTATTAAATCGAGAATTTTTGCCTGAATCGTAACGTCGAGAGCCGTTGTCGGTTCGTCGCAGATTAAAAGTTCAGGGTCGCAGGCAAGCGCAATCGCAATAACAATTCTCTGTCTCATTCCGCCAGAAAGCTGGTGCGGATAGTTCTGCATTCTTGCCTTTGCGTCTGTAATTCCAACTTCATGCAAAAGCTTAAGAACTTTCTGATAAGCCTGCTCTTTTGGAGTGTGATAATGATAAATCATTCCTTCGGCAATCTGCTTTCCAATGTTCATTGTCGGGTCAAGAGAAGTCATTGGATCCTGAAAAACCATTGCAATATTCTTTCCGTTAATGTTACGACGAATATCACTGGTTTTCATATTAAGAATGTCATAAACCTTATGAGTTACGTTGTCCGGCTCAAGACAGTCATAAATAATCGAACCAGAATTAACAATTGCGTTTTTTGCAAGAATTCCCATAACTGTTTTTGTAGTTACAGACTTTCCGGAACCAGATTCACCAACAATGGCAAGAGTTTCGCCACGTTTTAATTCAAAATTAACGCCACGAATCGCATTTACAATTCCTGCGGTTGTCTTAAAAGAAATTGACAGATCTTTTACAGAAAGAATTGTATCTTTGTTTTGAATATCGCTCATATCACTGCTCCTTAAATTTCGGGTCGAGTGCTTCGCGCAGGCCGTCCGCAAGAATGTTAAAACTCAGCATAAGAAGCGCAAGAACTACAATCGGTGGAATAATCTGATACGGATGAGTTGTAAAACTATTGAATGCGTCGCTGATAAGAGAACCAAGCGAACACTGCGGAACTGGAATTCCAAGTCCAACAAAACTCAAAAATGCTTCCGTAAAAATCGCAGTCGGAATCGAAAACATTGTCTGTGTAATAACCTGTCCATTAATATTAGGCAGAATTTCGTGCAGAATAATCGAAAAATCTTTTGCACCAAGAGTTTTTGATGCAAGAACAAATTCACGCTCTTTTAAATTCAACATTTCGGCACGGGCAATTCTCGCCATTCCAATCCACTCAGTTATCATGAGTGCAAAAATAATTGTTGCAATTCCAGGTTTTAAAATCAGCATTAACAAGGTAACAATTACAAGACGAGGAATTCCGTTTACAATTTCAGAAAACCGTTGCATTACAGAATCAACAATTCCCCCAAAATATCCGGAAATAAGTCCAAAGCTAAGACCAATAATCATATCAATCAAAACGGCAACAATCGAAATATAAAGCGAAACTCTAGTTCCCATCCAGGTGCGTGTCCAAATGTCGCGACCAAGAATGTCTGAACCAAAATAATAATAAACGTCTTTATCGTTGTTCTTTTCGTAAAGATTAACCTGGCGTGAACCAGAAGTTGTTCTCATTTTTTCTGTTCCGTCCAAAATTCCAAGTTTTTCTAATCCAGGAACACGCGGAGCATAGTTTTTTTGTTCAAGATTCTGTTCAGAATACGTATATCTGTTGATATGCGGACCAACAAAAGCAAAAAACATAATCAAAATAATTGCAATCGAAGCAAAAACCGCGCCCTTGTTAGAAAAAAAGCGGATTCTAACTTCTTTCCAGTAACTTACACTCGCAAAGTTCTGGTCAATATTTACAGAATCGTTATTCTGTTTTAATTCAAAATCGCCTGGAAGAAATTCAATTGAACTTAAATCTTCGCAATTCATAGCCTTTTTATTTTCATTCAATTCTGATGTTTTGTTTTCGTTACTCATTTACAGCTCCAGAAAGACGGATTCGAGGATCAATTATTCCATAGAGAATATCAACAACAAGCATAATCGCAATATAAAGCGCACTGTAAATAAAGGCCAAAGAAATTACAACGTTATAATCGTTAGATTGAATTGCCGTAACTAAAAGTGAACCAACTCCCGGAATCGCAAAAATCTTTTCAACAACAAGCGAACCTGTCATTAAATCGACAATTAACGGAGCAAGAACTGTAATAATCGGAATAAGCGTATTACGTAAAGCATGGCGGACAATCAATCTCCACCCACAAATTCCTTTACTTTCTGCAAGTTGAATATATTCAGAACCCAAGGCTTCGAGCATTTCTGTACGCGTAAACCGGGCAATCGACGCCATTGTAAACATACTCAGCGAAATACTCGGCAGCACGCTCGAAAAGAACGGCGACTGTGTCGTAAAAAGCATTGGAAAAATCTTCCACTTAAAGCCAAACTGATAGCTCAAGGCAAGCGCAAAAACATAGCTTGGAACAGAAACACCAATTACAGAAATCACCGTAGCCAAAGTATCAAGCCACGTTCTGTGCTTTAAGGCAGCAACAATTCCAAGAATCATTCCAACGAGCGCACCTAAAAAAACCGCCTGAAAACCAATTCTTCCAGAAACAGGCAGACGCTGAAGGATAAGCGTCGAAATCGGAGTATTTTTTGAAATATTATAACTAACTCCAAAATCGCCACGGAACATATTTCCAACATATTTAAAGAACTGAACAAAAACAGGTTTATCCAGTCCGTATTTTGCATACAAAGCGGCTTTTTGTTCAGCCGTAAGTTTTTCGTCATTAAAAGGAGAACCTGGCATAAGCTGCAAAAGAATAAACAGAACAAGCGTAATTGCCAGAAGTGTAAATAAAGAAATTAAAATTCGTTTAAGGATGTATTTTTTCAAAACATTAATTCCAAAAATGGATTTCTACATTCAAAACCAAACAAAAAAAACAGAAATCCACAAATACAAATGTAAATTTTTTATAGTTTTTGGGCGCATTTTGCAGGCGTACGCCTGCAAAACCGGGCTTTTCGGAGTTCCGGCTTTCGCCTTCATTCAGCTGACATCCTGTCAG
>CAVJSA010000033.1:0-22715 GCA_963651875.1 Lachnospiraceae bacterium
TGTCCCCGCAGGGTGGGGTAGCGTAAAACAAAAAGGAGTTGTCCGGTTCGGGCAACTCCTTTTTGTTTGTAGCGAGGGGCGGTGCTCCGCCCCAACAAAAAAATATTATAAGAAAAACTATGGACGAACGATAATGTCTGCAAGTTCAGGATGTTTTTCGAGTTCCTTTACGAGAGCAGCTTCGCGAGCCTTGTTCTTGTATGAAGGATCCTGGAAAGAATACTTGAAGTTTGTGTGAACATCGTATGTTCCGTTCATGATTGCAAAAGCGTCTTCTGTCATTACAAGTTCTTCGTCTGTTGGAATAACGAAAACTTTTACTTTTGAGTCGTCTGCAGAAATGCATGTTTCTGCGTTGCCTGTGTTTGCAAGTTCGTTCTTTTTAGGATCGATTTTTACGCCCATCCATTCAAGACCTTCGAGTGCGCGGCCACGGATCATTGCTGAGTGTTCGCCAACGCCTGCTGTGTAAACGATTGCGTCAACCGGGCCGATTGCTGCCATGTAAGCGCCAAAGTATTTCTTAAGGCGGTAAACTTCCATGTCAACTGCGAGCTGTGCATCTGCATTGCCCTGTTCTGCAGCGTCTGCAATGTCGCGGCGGTCAGAAGAAAGACCTGTAAGACCGAGAAGACCAGACTTTTTGTTCATTGCTGTGTCCATTTCGTCTGCGCTCATTCCTGTCTGTCTCATAATATAGAATGGAAGAGCCGGGTCCATGTCGCCTGTGCGGGTTCCCATTACGAGACCTTCGAGAGGAGTAATACCCATTGATGTATCAAAACAGCATCCGTTTTTAACAGCGCACATAGAAGCACCGTTACCAACGTGAGCAATAATTACATTTGTGTCTTTTGGTTCTTTGTGGAGAAGAACTGAAGCGCGTTTTGCTGTATAAAGGAAAGAAGTTCCGTGGAAACCGTAGCGGCGTGCAGCGTATTTTTCGTACCATTCTTTTGGAACAGCGTAGCGGTAGCTTGCCGGTGGCATTGTCTGGTGCCAGGCTGTGTCCATAACTGCAACGTGTGGAACGTTTGGAAGAACTTTCTGAGCAGCTTCGATACCCATAATGTTTGCAGGCATGTGGAGAGGTCCAAGACCGATTACTGAGCGGAATGTGTCCAGAACTTCTGGAGTAACTTTTACAGACTTTGTAAATTTGTCTCCGCCATGGAGTACGCGGTGGCCAACAGCGCCAATAACGCTCATGTCAGCAATAACGCCGTGATCTTTGTCTGTGATAGCTTCAAGAATAAGTTCGATAGCTTCTTTGTGTGTTGGACAAGGGCTTTCCTTTACAAATTTGTCCTTTCCCTTTGGCTTGTGAGTAATAACTGAGCCAGGAGCAGTAACGCGTTCAACAACGCCTGTAGCTAAAACATCTTTGTTGTCCCAGTCATAAACCTGATACTTTGCTGATGATGAACCGCAGTTCAAAGTCAAAATTACCATCGTATTTCCTCGTAAAAATATAAAAAATAAAATATCACAGATTATAATGACGTGAAAAATTTTATTCAATTACTGTGATTTTAAAAACAAAATTTTGATTTTTGGATGGAGCCATATAAGTTGCGTTGTGCGGGCAGTCTCTGCCGGCTTTGCGGAGTTCCGGCGTCTTACGCGCCTGCAGTGCTGCGCACCGGCGCTACGCGCCGCTCCTCCAATCCGGGCTAGCTCTGTGTAAATTTTTACCGACTGTTATTGTTGCAATCTCAGACTGTCATTGTCGGGCTTGACCCTACAATCTATTGTAAAAAGGAGATTCCCGCATCAAGTGCGGGAATGACATTTGAGTCAAAAAAATTGCTACCAGGGACGGTGGCATAACGACAAGCGAGAATTTTCAGTAGACTGTCATTGTCGGGCTCGACCCGACAATCTATTGTAAAAAGGAGATTCCCGCGTCAAGCGTGGGAATGACATTGAATCAAGCAAGGGAATGACATTGAATAAAGCGCGGGAATGACATTTAAGTCAACAAAATTGCCACCAGGGACGGTGGCATAAAGACAAGCGAGAATTTTCAATAGGATGTCATTGTCTCATCTTGCTCCGACAATCTCAGTAGACTGTCATTGTCGGGCTTGACCCGACAATCTATTGAATTTTTCCAACAGATTCCCGCGTCAAGCGCGGGAATGACATTTAACTCCAAAAATGACAGGATGTCATTTTTTTATTGCCACATTCACAGGCATTTCTGTTTGTGTCTGCTTAAAATAAATGCTCTTAAACGGATGAATGTCTAAGGCGTTTGTGTACCAGCCTCCAAGTTGCTCAAGATTTATTGCATGCAGACTGATTGAATGGCTTATCGGCAGAATAAGTGCGTCATCAAGTAGAATCTGCTCTGCCTTGCCTAAAAGTTCGTAGCGTTCTTTTGCATCTGTTTCGTTATCTGCAAGGTTTAGAGTCTGGTTAAATTCTTTATTTTTCCAGTTAGTCTGATTTAAAGTTGAGCCTTCGCGGAACAGTTCTAAAAAGGCGAGTGGGTCTGCAAAGTCTCCAATCCACGAATAACTGAACATATCGTATTTTAAATGCGGAATGCTCGAATGATAGCGTTCATCAGAAATTTTAAATGGAACAAGTTCAACTCCAAGTGGTTCCCAGGCATCGTGCAGAATCTGGGCAAGATCTTTCATGTAGTCGGTGTCTGTAATTCCAAAAGTCAGTTCAAGTTTTTTGTCCTGTTCAATTCCTGCGTTTTTGCGGGCCTGTTCCATCATTTCCAGGGCTTCGTCTTCGTTGTAGTATTCAAGCCCTTCAACTTCCGGATAGCCGGAAAGCGGATAAACAAGAGTTGTCGCGTTTATTAAGTTTCCTTTGCGCAGGGCGTCCCATGGAACAGCCATTAAAAGTGCATTGCGGAATTCTGCATTGTCCCAAATCGGATTTCTGCATGTAAAGAAAAGATAGGTCGTTCCAAAAATTGCGCTGATTCTGATTGAATTTCTATTTAATAAAAGGTTTGTATCAACTGCCGATATAACCCAGTCGGTGCGTCCTGTATTAAAAAGCCATGAATTTTCTTTTGAATCATTAGAAAAATTTATTTCAATGTGTTCAAGGGCAACATTGCCGGCGTCCCAGTATTCCTTATTTTTCAGTAGAACTAACTTTTTGTCGTCTTTAGATTCAATCGTATATGCGCCGGAAAAAACATTTTCGTCTTTGTTTACTACACAAAAAGCGTGGTGACACAAAAGTCGTGGCAGGTGAGCGGCCGGAGTGTTGAGTGTAACTATCAGGGTCTGCCCTTTTGCTTTTAAGCCGACCTGAGCTTCGTCAACGAGCCCCGAACGGTATTCTTTTATGCCTTTTATGCAGTCGAGCAAAGAAGCATAAGGGGCAAAAGGTGTTTTTTGAAGGCGCAGCCAGCTGTCAATTACGTAGTCTGCGGTAATTAAGGTTCCATCACTGAATTTTGCGTCTGGGCGGAGTGTAAAAGTCCAGCGTTTTTTGTCTCGCGAAATTCTATAAGAAGAAGCAATTGCCGGAACTGGATCAAGGGTTTTGGGATCGTAGCAGAAAAGTCCTTCCTGCAAAGAATTTATAAACTGTGCTTCGTTTGTATAACTTGAAGTATACGGATTTAAGTCGAGCGGGCTGTCAACCGCAGAAATTACGAGTGTCCGCTGTAATTGTGGGTCAAAAAATGGCTGGCTTGTGTTTTTATTTTCCTGATTTTCTAAATCTAAAGTCTCATCGTCTTGTTCGTTTAGAATTTTGTCTAAATCGTCGTAGTCATCTGCAAAGACAGGTTTTGTAAAAGCTGCAAAAGCAAAGAGGGCAATGGCAGCCGTTACAAAAAATGCATTTTTTTTAATCATTTTTAATTCCTAGTTTTCTTAACTGCGCTTCTTCTTCTACATAAGCGGTATATTCTGAGCGGTGCTGGTTTGCCTTTACTACAGAATTTTTTAAGGCTGTAATTTCCATTTTTAAGCCCTTGATTTTTGTTCTGTTAGAAGGATTTGGCGCGCTTTTAAAGAATTCGTCCAGACCGTTCATTGTTTTTAACATGTGGTTACATTCAGAAATCTGCTGGTTTACGTATTCTAGGATTTTGTCTTCGCTCATTTTGCTTAGTTTTTCGTAAATAGGAGCTTTGCGGATTCCTGCAGAAGCATAGCGTTTTGCTCGTAAGTCAAGTTCATTTAAAAACTGAAGATAATTTAGTTTTTCGTGAACGTTTGTGTCAGTCGTCGGGTCGTTTACTGTAATCTGATAGTAAACTGGTTTTTCTTCCATATTAAAAGCTTTGCGAAGTGCTTTTTTGAATTTTTCCCAGAATGAATTGTGTTCACTTTCTAAAATGTCGTGATTTTCTTCTATCTTTTCTTTTGCCTGCAGAATCTGTCCCGGCATTGCCCCAAACACTCTGAGTGCAATTAAAAGGATTTCTTTTGTATCAACCTTTACTTCTTTTTCTGCCTGAACCTTGTTTTCTACTTCCAGCTTTTTTAAAAGTGCAGACTGAAGCTGTTCTTTTTTCGGTCCCTGATCTTCTGCGATAATTTCTTCAATTAATTCATTATAAAAAGGAACTTTGCCCATTGCCTGAGAAAAAAGTTTTTTAATCTGAGATTTTTCTTCTTCCGAATTGAGCATTGCCTTGTCATAAGCGAATGTCGGGTGAAGCATTACATTTTTGCGAACATTTACTTTGTAAAATTCACGCTGGAATTCTGTAAGTGTTTTTAAGCTTTTGTTGATTGCCGTAACTGCTTTTCCTGCTTTAGAAATGCTGTCACTAATCATGCTGTTTGTAAGGGCGTCGCCACCTTGTTTTGCATTTAAAATAAGGCCTGCAAATGCTCTTGTGTTTCCGTTTGTAGAATTGACTGAAAACGAATTCCACAGAATTGCATTATTTAAATCGAGAAGTTTGCGGATATTTGGAATCTGAAGGTTAGAAACAGAAAATTTGTAGTAATTGCAGAGAAAATCCAATGTGTTGTCGTAATCAGAAAGACGCATGCCCATAATCATTGAGCGTTCGTTGTCCGTAAATGGTGTGTTTTCCGGCGGAACAATGTCGGAGATTTTCTTGTCGTTTTTGTACGGATCTTGAGTAATAAGTGATTTTTTTAAAAGAAAATCGTAAAGCGTTTTTTCGCAGGAATGCATAAGACGATACTGTTCAAGTACGCCTGGAAGTTCCTTTGTGTCGAACCAGAGAGCTTTTTCTTCAACTGCCGTAATTACTTTCTGTAAAAAATTATTCTCAGCCATATACGGTTTATTATCGGCATTTTTTCTAAAATCTACAATAGATTGAAAAATATACTGTAAATCGCTATTCTAAACAGTATTATAAAAAAGCGCATTGTTGCGCAAAGAGGTATTTTTATGGCTGAAAATGAAAAATTACAGATTATCCGCCATTCATGTGCACATGTTATGGCAGAAGCAATTAAACATATTTTTCCGGGAACTAAAATCGCTATTGGACCTGCAATCGAAAACGGTTTTTACTACGATTTTGACTTTCCGGCTGACCATAAAATCACCGAAGATGATTTTGCAGCAGTAGAAAAAGAAATGCGCAAGATTATTGCAACTGGAGCTCAGTTTGTAAGAAAGGAAGTTTCAAAAGAAGAAGCGTTAAAGATTTTTGCTGACGAACCTTACAAAGTTGAACTTATTAACGATTTACCGGCAGATGCAGTAATTTCTACTTACGAGCAGGACGGCTACATTGACCTTTGTCGTGGCCCTCATGTTGAATCTACAAAAGAAATCAACGCCCAGGCTTTTAAACTGCAGAAGCTTGCAGGAGCTTACTGGCGCGGAGACTCTGAGCGCCCGATGCTTACCCGCGTTTATGCACTTTGTTTTGAAAAACCAAACGATTTAAAAGAATATCTTGAAATGCTTGCAGAAGCAGAAAAACGCGATCACCGCAAACTTGGTGTAGAAATGGATTTATTCCATCTCGAAGCAGAAGACCCTGGTCAGATTTTCTGGCACCCGAACGGCTGGACAATTTACACAGTTATTCAGGATTATATGCGCAAAATGGTAAAGCGCGACGGCTATCTGGAAGTAAATACTCCTGCAATCATGCCACGCACACTCTGGGAACGTTCAGGACACTGGGGACATTACCAGCGCAACATGTTTATTACTGAATCAGAAAAAAGACTTTTCGCAATTAAACCAATGAACTGCCCTGGCGCCCTCGAAATTTTCAAGAGCCGTCTTAGAACTTACAAAGATCTTCCAATGCGCCTTGCAGAGTTTGGCCACGATGTAAGAAATGAACCATCTGGAACCTTGCATGGAATTATGCGCGTACGTGGGTTTGTTCAGGATGATGCCCACATTATCTGTACAGAAGAGCAGGTTGCTGCAGAAGTTGCAAAATTCTGTAAACTTTTAAAACGTGTTTACCATGACTTTGGATTTGACGACCTGGTTGTAAAATTTTCTACAATGCCAGAAGACCACGTTGGCGACCTTGCAACCTGGGAACGCGCAGAAAAAGCACTTTCGGACGCATGCCACGAAGCTGGCCTGAATTACGAAATCCAGCCGGGCGAAGGCGCATTCTATGGTCCAAAACTTGAATTTAAACTTTACGACTGTCTCGGACGTGAATGGCAGTGCGGAACGATCCAGGCAGACTTCCAGTTGCCTTCGGCAGAACGCCTGGACGCAACATACATAGGAAGCGACAATCAGAAACATCATCCGGTAATGTTGCACCGTGCAATCTTGGGTTCGCTTGAACGCTTCCTTGGAATTTTGATTGAAAACTTTGCCGGAAACTTCCCGACATGGCTTGCTTTTGAACAGGCTGCAGTTGTTCCGGTTAAAAACGAATTTGACGATTATGCAAAAGAAGTAAACGAAGCTTTGCTGAATGCAGATATCCGCTCAAATGCCTATACTTCTGACGAAAACATGAGACAGAAGATTAAGATGATAACAAAGGAACACAAGACTCCTTACATTCTCGTAGTTGGCGAAAACGAAAAGAACGAAAAAACAGTAAGCGTAAGATTCCGCCAGAACAGTGGACTTGAACAGAAAACAATGAAGATTGAAGAATTTATTGCCTACGTTCAGGACAAAGTAAATAACCACGTTGTAGGAATTTAGTAAAAAGTTGTACAAAAGAGTCACAGTTGTGTGGCTCTTTTTTTTATCATTCCATTACGATATTGCGGTAGGGATTTGTGCGTATCAGTCTGACGTCTGCTACGCTGCGAGTTTCGCGGTAGCGATTGGAAGGGCGCGCGTAGCGCGATGTGCTGACTGCAGGGCAGCACATTGGAGCGATAGCGGAACCCTGGAAGTAGCGACGGCAACCGCAGGTTGCCGGACCGCCCTTATAAAAAAAATTATTTTATGCAAACTTTTATGCCAAAAAAGACAAGTGTTGTGTCTAAGGCTCTGCCGTCTTTTAATGCTCCGATTGGAATGTAGATTTTTGTTTCCAGGCCTGCAAAATAGTTTTCGGTAAAGCGATGCATGTAGCAAAAAGAAAGATTTGGATAAAGAAAATTTAAGTCTTTGTAGAACCAGCTGTTGATTGACTTTACGTCGTCTCCGGCTGTTGTGTTGGAAGAACTTCCGCTGTCGGTCTTTTCGACTCCGTTTGCAAGAAAGGCGTATCGGGCAAGAAAGCTTATTCCTCCGCCAAGTTCAAAAAAATCTGTCTTTGTGTTCCAGGTGTGGGTGGCGTTTAAATCAAATAAAAAAGAAAGGGCAAGAGCTGTCCGGTTTTCGACTTCGGCAGGGCGCGCGTATTGTCCGTCCCAAAGATAATAATTTGTAAAAACGCTGACTTTTGGCTGAAATGCTATTACTTTGTCGGTAAAAAAATCAAATCCTAATCCGGCGGAAAATTTTACGGGGCTTGGTGCGCTTGAACTGTCTGTGTTTACGTAGAGCACTGGACCGAGGGTAAAGAAAAAGTCCCAGAACGGATATTCAAGGGCTACTTCCTGAGTTCCGTGAATGTAGATCTGCTGGTTGTCGGCTGAATTTTCTGTCGATGTGCTAACTTCTGTGTCTGCTTCGTTTGTCGCAGAAGAGGCAGAAGGCGCGGAATCGTCTGTTTTTGCGGATTGGGGAAGTTGTTGCGCCTGAACCTGTGAGTGTGCCTGCGACTGTAATTGAGACAGTCCGCAGATTAAAAAGAGAGCCGGTAAAATTAAAAGTTTTTTATAAATCGCCATAGAGAACCTTCCCCAGGTTTACGAGTAAAAATCCTGAACGTCCTGTTTTATAAAAGTCTGTTTCTTCCCAGGCAACTGCGAGAGTGTTTTTTACGATGCAAAAAGGGCCGTAAATGTAGTTTTCTGGTAGTTTTGGCAGGCGGAATGCTATATTTTTGCCTGAGTTTAAAATATTGCGTCCGTCGAGTGCTCCGTTAAAGTAAGTTGTGCCGTCGCTAAAAACTGCACAAACCCAGCCGTCGCTTAAAATTGCGTTTGCCGTCGAAAGACTTTCGCTGTCAAAAGAATTTGTATAAAGGCGCGGAGAAGTTCCGCCTGAGTTTTTGCATACGATCGAAAATGTAAAATGCCTTGGAATTGCGCCTAAAAGGTCTTTTAGGCGCAGTGGAGCTTTTGAAAAATCCTGAGGCGAATTACAAAGTCTGTAATTTGCTTCGGTTGTGGCAGAAACCGCAATTTTTGAAGAATCTGTAACTGGCGAAAATGAGTGCAAAGACTGGTTTGCCGTAAATTTTATGTACGAAAAGTTTGTTTTTGAGTTTTCCATTTTTTTTATCGAAGACAAAAATTCTTTTCCGTCAAAAAAAGTGCCGGTAATTTCTCCACCGTCGGAAAGTTGTAAGTCTCCATAGGTTAAAACCGGATAAAAACTTTTGGTCTGTGCAGAAATTCTTACTAAAAAAGGCCGATGCGGATTTATGTTTGCGCTGTCTTTAGAAAGAGAGGCTTCTTTGTTAAAAAAAGAAGAACGGCTGAATGTTATGTAAGGATTGTCGCTGTCAAAAATCAAGGTTGAAGCTGTTGAATTGCAAAAAAGTTCATAATCCTGGATTAAAACAGGCTCGGTCTCCTGTGTATTTGCGTCAAAAAAGAGAACGCCGGAACGGTTTACAATCATATAACCGCTTCCGTCTTGTGAATTGTTTGCGTCGCTTATGCGCAGGGTTTCGGTCCACGGGTTTAAGCTTGAAATTCCTGATTTTTGTGGCAGGGAAGTTTTTTCGATTCCGTCCTGTGTAAAAAAATACCATTCGTGGTCTTTTGACGATTCTTTAATTTGAGAAACTGCCTCGTCTGCCTTTTTTGTGCAGCCGGAAAATGCCATAAATACAAAAAAAATCGAAAGAATAAAAATAAAACGCTTCATTAAAAAAATTATCGGTAAAAAAAATATAGATTTGAGTTTTTTCCTTGCAGGAGCCATTTTAAGCTGCGTTGTCTAAACCGTCTCTGCCGGTGTTCAAGGGTTCCTCCTTTAGGCTACAGTTTGCTGACCTCCTTGCAGACAACAAATGCTGCGCATTTTTTGCGCTGTGTTTGTTTAAAATCTTCTGAGGGGATAAAATTATTTTAAATCTGGTTATATAAATACTTTGAGTAAATCACTAGATTGATAATATCAAAAAAAACTTTAGTCGGGAGGCTATTTTGAAAAGACTGACATTAAAGGCTTTTAGCCTTGCTTTATTTGCTTGTGGTTTTGCACTGACTTTTACAGGCTGTTCAAAAAAACAGCAGACATTAAAAATCTATTCAATCATACACGAAGAAGAAACTTTGGCTCTTACAAATCTTTTTACACAAAAGACTGGAATTAAAGTTCAGTTTTTGCGCGCTTCTACCGGCGAACTTGTAAACCGGGTAATTGCAGAAAAAAATGATCCTCAGGCCGATGTTCTTTTAGGCGGAGCAACAAATTATCATATTCAGGCAGACAAGGCTGGCGCTCTTGAACCTTATCTTTCGCCAAATGCAAAAAACGTTCCGTCTTATGCTCTTGCAAAGGACAATGCATGGACTGGTTTTTGTGTTCTTTCTCTCGGAATCGGAATTAACCGCGAGCGCTTTGAACAGAAATTTCCAGGAACTCCTTATCCTGCAACCTGGGACGACCTTGTAAACCCAGAATTTAAGGGCGAAATTGTACTTACAAATCCGGTTGCTTCTTCGACTGCCTATCTTTTTGTGCAGAATCAGTTGCAGCGTCTCGGCTGGGATAACGGCTGGAACTATCTTTTAAGCCTGGCTCCTCTTGTAGGACAGTTTCCGGACAGTGGAAGTGCTCCTGCCAAACTTCTGGGCACAGGCGAATATGCAATCGGCGTTTCTTATCTGCATGCGATTACAAAATACAAAGCACAGGGCTTTGATTTAATTGCCATTGCTCCTCCAAAAACTGTTGGAGATGTTGACTGTGTTTCGATTATGAAAAATTCAAAAAATCCTGATGCGGCTAAAAAATTTGTTGATTTTATGCTTTCTAAAGAAGCTCAGGAGCTTATGAGTTCAATTGATTTTACAGTTCCAGTAAACCCAGAAGCAAAGGGCGCAGAAGGTTGTGTTCCTGTAAGTGAACTCGACTTAATAGAATACGACTCTGCCAAAGCCGCTTCTCAAAAAGAAGAAGTCCTCGCGCTCTGGTCTAAAAATGTAAAATAAACGGTTTAAACGTGAAATTTGATTCTAGTAGACACAGCCGATCGCTCATTTTAGTTGAAGCGGTCGTGGCTGTGTTTTTTGCTTTTTTTATAATTTTTCCTCTTTTGTGTGCACTTTGTTCAGTGCACCTTAGTGATTTTAAAGCACTTTTTACGCAGGACATCTGGCACATTGCAATGAAAAACACACTTGCCGAGTGTCTGTCTTCTACAACGCTTTCTGTGCTGACGGGCTATATTTTTGCTTATGCCGTTGTCCGCACAAATCTGCCATTTAAGCGGTTTTTTAGTGTTCTGCCGGTTTTGCATTTAATTACGCCGCCTTTTGTCGGCGGACTTGCCTTTATTCTTTTGTTCGGGCGACAGGGCTTTATTACGCACCGGCTTTTAGGATTGAATATTTCGCTTTATGGATTCTGGGGACTTTTGATTGCACAAACCCTCTGCTTTTTTCCAATGGCGTATTTAATATGTCTTCAGACATTAAAAGGAATCAATCCAAATCTTGAACGCGCAGCGCGCGGAATGGGAGCTGGAAATGTAAAAGTCTTTTTTACAGTTACTCTTCCGTTGAGTTTTCCAGGCATTGTTTCTTCTTTTTTGTTTATTGCGGTCAGTGTTTTAAGCGATTTTGGAAATCCTTTGATTGTAGCCGGCCGTTATCGTGTTCTTGCTGTTGAAATTTATACGCAGTTGACCGGCTGGCTCAACAGCGGAATGAGTGTTGTGCTTGGCCTTGTTCTTGTTGTGCCGAGCGTAATTCTTTTCTTTTTACAGAATAAGTTGAATTCAAAATTAGCAGGCAAAACTGCAACTGTCGGCGGAAAAAGTTCATTTCTAGGCGATTTTTCTTTTGAGCAGGAAACTTCCTGTGGTGCAGAAAAAATGAATCCCGTTGTAAAAATCCTGCTTTTTATTTTTGTGCTTTTTATTTCTGTTTTAGTTTTAGCTCAATTATTTGCAATTATTGCCGGAAGTTTTCAGACACTATGGGGCGTAAAAACCGATTTTACAATCGAACACATTAAAGCTGTTTTTAAATACGGAATTGAATTAAGGAATTCTCTTGTCTTTGCTTTTATTTCTGCCCTTTGCGGAACTGCTTTTGCCTGTGTCTGTGCCTTTCTTGTACAGAGGACAAATGTTCGTTTTAAAAAGACAATAGACATTTTTTCGCAGTTGCCGTCTGCAATTCCAGGAACACTTTTGGGACTTTCGATTTCTGTTGCTGCAAATACACTGAATCTGCACGCTGCTCCATTTTTGATTATTGTTGCAATGACAATTTCTTTTATGCCTTTTGCGTACAGGTCTGTTTCAAATTCTTTAATTCAAATCAGCAAAACTCTCGACGACAGCGCGCTTTCTCTTGGAGCAAACGAACTGACAGCCTTTGCAACTGTTTTACTGCCTTTGTCTGGTGGTGGAGTTTTTAACGGCTTTGTCTATGATTTTATCCGTGGTGTTGGAACTTTAAGCGCAGTAATTTTTCTTGTTTCTTTTTCAACTCCGCTTTCTTCGATTAAAATAATCAATCTTGCAGAACAGGGCGACTGGGGAAAAGCTGCTGCCTTTGCGCTTGTTTTAACTGTAATAACTTTTGCTGTCCTTGCACTTGCATTCTGCTTTTATAAACACAAAAAATCTTCGAGGTAAAAATGGCTTTTCTTTCAATTCAAAATATAAATTTTTCTTATGGAAAAAACGAAGTAATAAAAAATTTTTCGCTGGAAGTTGAAGAAGGAAGTTTTACAACCCTGCTTGGTTCAAGTGGCTCAGGAAAGACAACTCTTTTGCGTCTGTTGATGGGATTTTTAGAGCCTTCTGGTGGAAATATTTTAATCGAAGACAGGTCAATTACAGGCGTTCTGCCAAATAAAAGGGGAATGGGATTTGTTTTTCAGGATTATGCACTTTTTCCGCATTTAACGGTTGAACAAAACCTTCTTTACGGACTTAAACGCAACGGAAACAAACAGGAAAATCAGGAACTTGTTCTAAAAACTGCAGGCAATCTTGGAATTGATTCACTTTTAAAGCGGTTTCCTGGTGAACTTTCTGGCGGACAGCAGCAGCGTGTTGCCCTTGGCCGCGCACTTGTTTTAAAGCCCCGCGTTTTGTTAATGGACGAGCCTCTTTCGTCGCTGGACACAAATTTAAGGCAAAAGGTTCGCGGAGAATTAAAGGAAATTCAACAGAAATTAAAAATAACGACTGTCTATGTAACTCACGATCAGGAAGAAGCATTGAGTCTTTCTGATAAAATTGCAGTTATGAATAACGGAAAACTCGTTCAGTATGGAAGTCCTTTTGAGATTTATTTTGAACCAAAAGACCGTTTTACAGCCAGTTTTATTGGAAGGGCGAATTTTATCGAAAACAAGATGGTGCGCCCGGAATGGATAAAACTTGAAAAAAATACAGAAAGTTCGCCGTTAAAAGGAGTTGTTACCGGCCGTGAGTTTTTGGGAAGTGTAACAAGATACACAGTTGAACTTAAAGACGGAACAATTATAACAGCCGACAGAAATACAGTTTTTGAAGACAAAATAAACCAGGGCGAAACAGTCAGCGTTGTTTTATTAAAAACGGTTGAATTGCCGGAATAACAGCATTTGTGTAACTTTAAAAAATCCTGTAAATTTTATTTACTGTTACTTAATACTTTATTTTACAAATTGAATTTATTTACCTCAAATTGAGAGTATTTATGAAAAAATTACTGTTATCTGTTGTTGCTGCATTTTGTGTTTTTAGTTCTGTCTTTGCTGAGGACGCGATTTCTGATTATTGTCAGAACAAAATTGACGAATTTGTAACTCTCCGGGTTGAACTTAAGTCTCAGGAAGATGACAAAAAAGCACTTTTAGTTATCGAAGGCTTAGAAAACGAAGTTGAACAGAATCTAAAATCTTTTGCTATTGATTATGAGCAGGAAAAACAGATTCTTTCAAATCTTTACTTTATGGAAAGTTATGTTCATCTTGTAACAAAAGAAAATCGTGCATTGATGCGCAAGAAAATGAAGAGCCAGATGAACGACTGCTTAAAGCTGATGGAAGAGCGCCAGGCTTCTGACCTGAACAAATGGTTTTTTGTTACAACTGCAGATGTTACAAGTTATTACATGACACGTTCAATTCTTGCTTCGTTTTACTGGGGATTTAAGGTAAAAGACTGGCATAAAAAAGCCCTCGAAAAGGACGAATATATGGCATCGGCAAATGCCTGCCTTGGCAACTGGAACTTTTATGCACCGCCGCCAATCGGCTCAAAGCGCAAAGCACGCAATTATTATAAAAACGGTTTGCAGGGCGCTCGTACTCCTGGCGAAAAATATATGGTTTACACTTATTATTCGCAGTTTTTGTACGAAATGAAAGAAAAAGAAGAATGTAAAAAATATCTTGAACTTGCGTATTCACTTAATCTTGGAACTAAAGAACTTGATTTAATGCAGAAATGCAATGATGAAGGAATTTCTTATTTGCAATATATGCGCAATCTTTCCGGAATTGATGAAGAAATTCCAGAAGAAGAAAGAGAAAGCGAAGACTGGTAGGATTATTTATTATGGAAAAAATTATTATTTATACGGATGGCGGTTGCCACGGAAATCCAGGTCCTGGAGGCTGGGCCTGCGTAATCAGCGCAGAAGGACAGACAAAGCAGCTTAGCGGTGGCGAAAAACTTACGACAAACAACAGAATGGAATTGAGCGCTGCAATAAATGCGCTTTCGGCAATTTATAATACACCGCGCCTGCGTTCTCAGCAGATTATTGTAAACATTGACAGCCAGTACGTAAAAAACGGAATTACAAGCTGGATTTTTAGCTGGAAGAAAAACGGCTGGAAAACTTCTGCAAAAAAGCCTGTACTTAACAGGGAATTATGGGAACAGCTTGATTTATTAAATTCTGCCTTAAACGTTGAATGGAACTGGGTAAAGGGCCACGCCGGAGTTGAATACAACGAACTGTGCGACCAGCTTTGCCAGGCAGAAATTGCAAAGTTTGAATAGCGCTTTATATTGAATTGCTGTTTATAAATGTTCTTTGTCGAAAGGCTCTTTTTTAGCAAAGCCCAGTCGACAAAGCATTAAAATTCCTCTAAAACACAATTCAACTGCCATTGCAAACCAGATTCCTTTTAGCTGGTAGTTTTTAACGAGAATAAAACTCAGGCTCAATCGAACAACCCACAGACTAAAAAGGTTTAACAGACTTGGAATAAATGTGTCTCCCTTGCCACGCAGTGCGCCCATTGCAACAATGCTTGCTGCAAATAAAGGTTCGGCAAAAAGTTCAATGCGCAAAACCTGAACTCCAAGAGCCTGTATTTGAGTGTCTCTTGTAATGAATTTAAAAACAAATGGGCACAGAAGATACATTGCAAATCCGGTCAGTGTCATTAAAATTATTCCGTAGATTACGGTTATCCAGCTGAACGATCGCATAAGGTCGCTCCGTCTTGCGCCATAGCTTTGGCCGACAAGGGTTGTTGCGGCTTCCTGGATTCCGTAGCCTGGCATGTAGCAAAGGCTTTCGGCAGTTGTTGCAAAGGAGTTTGCCGCAAGGCTTACGGCTCCAAGAGGAGAAACCATTTTTGTAACGACTACAAGTGCCCCGCTAAAAGCAGAACTTTCGACAGCAACCGGAAAAGCAATTTTTACAGCCTGCTTTATTATATTTTTGTCGAGGGTAAAATCCTTAAAGCCCTTAAGCGCTAAATATTCTGACTTTACAAGAGTTTTGTATAAAAAAATAAGGGCAACTGTTAATGCTGAACAGGCTGTTCCAAGGGCGGCTCCCTTTACTCCCATTTTAAAGACAAAGATGAATAAATAGTTAAAGGCAATATCTAAAAAGCACATTAGGGCATTTAAAATCCCCGGAAGCTTCATATTGCCGGAGCACTGCTGCATTCCGCTTAAAAGATAAACTGCGGCATAGAACGGAGAAGAAAAACAATAGATTAAAAAATACCAGAACGCATCTTTGTAAATCTCTTTTGAAGCGCCGAGCCATTGCGGAAGCTTAAAACTTATGGCAAAGCCAGAAAAAAGCACAAAAAGACTGAACATTGTACAGCAGACAAGGGCGTTAAAAAGAATTTTCTTTGCCTTTTGTTTTTCGCCGGCACCAATAACGTGTGCTGTCTGTACTGTAAAACCTATTGAAAGAGCGTGAAGAAGACTTCCAAACACCCAGGTGGAAGAAGCAACAAGAGCGATGCTTGCAGATTGATTTGCGCCTAAAAAACCAACCATTGATGCGTCGATATACTGCATTAGGATTGAAGAAAGTTGGGAGAGCATTCCCGGAATACTCAGGCGCAACACAATCTGAATCTGTTTTTTTAAAGAAATTGAAGAACTGTCGCGTAAAAGTGCGGACAGATCAAAGTTTTTGCCCATTCTTGTATTTTAGTTTTTTTTACCTTAAATGCAAAGAATAAGGGGACTCTCCTGCAGGAAGGGATTCCCTGGTCGAGCCAGGGAATGACGTATGGGGAAAGCCGGGGAATGACATTGAATGTCAAGACGAGGAATGTCAGTGTGTTTTGTTATTGTCTCATCTTGACCCGACAATCTATTGCAGGAAGGGATTCCCCAGTCGAGTCGGGGACTGACAGTGTATTTTGTCATTGTCTCATCTTGACCTGACAATCTATTGCAGGAAAGAGATTCCCCGGTCAAGCCGGGGAATGACAGGGGCAAGCCGGGGAATGACACTGAATGTCAAGATGAGGGGCTGACATGTAGTTTAGTCCTGGAAGAGTGGGGTAGAAAGGTAGCGGTCTCCTGTGTCTGGGAGTAGAACTACAATGTTTTTGCCTTTGTTTTCCGGGCGTTTTGCAAGTTCGATTGCTGCCCAGGTTGCAGCTCCGGAAGAAATTCCTACGAGGATTCCTTCTTTTTTGCCAATCAGTTTGCCTGTCTTAAATGCATCGTCGTTTTCTACAGGAATAATTTCGTCGTAGATTTTTGTATCGAGAACGTCTGGGATAAAGCCGGCGCCGATTCCCTGGATTTTGTGCGGGCCTGCAACTCCTGTCGAAAGTACGGCAGAAGATTTTGGTTCAACTGCGACGATTTTTACATTTGGATTTTTTGACTTAAGATATTTGCCAACGCCTGTAATTGTTCCGCCGGTGCCAACGCCTGCAACAAAAATGTCTACCTTGCCGTCTGTGTCTTCCCAGATTTCCGGTCCTGTTGTTTCGATGTGGGCTTTTGGGTTTGCCGGGTTTACAAACTGACCTGCAATAAAGCTGTTTGGTGTAGAAGCCTTAATTTCTTCTGCCTTTGCGATTGCGCCCTTCATTCCTTTTGCGCCTTCAGAAAGTACGAGTTCTGCGCCGTAAGCCTTCATTAACTGGCGGCGTTCAACAGACATTGTTTCCGGCATAACGATTATTAAGCGGTAGCCGCGTGCTGCTGCAACGGAAGCAAGACCAATTCCAGTGTTGCCGGAAGTTGGTTCAATGATTGTAGAATCCTTTGTAAGAATGCCTTTTGCTTCTGCTTCGTCGAGCATTGCTTTTGCAATGCGGTCTTTTACGGAGCCGGCTGGATTAAAATATTCGAGTTTTGCAATGATTTTAGCATCGAGAGAATTTTCGCTTTCAATGTGAGACAGTTCGAGAAGTGGTGTGTGTCCAATAAGTTGATCTGCTGCAGTGTAAATTTTTGCCATAATGTGCTCCTTGTAAATTATTACCTAGTTGAATACTAGGTTTACTTGATGTTTTAGTTATAATTCTTATTACCTACTGTGTCAATAGGTTAAGTAAAAGAAAATAAAAGAAAAGTAAAAAAAGCGCAAAGGATTGTAGCAACGCCGAAGGCGTTCAAAAACGGTTTTGTTGTTTTATTGCTAAGGCGAAAAAAAAGACTGCCCGTTGAGTAGTTTTACTCGTGGACAGCCTTTTTTTGCCGTTTTTGAATGTAGCGCGTAAGGCGCGGAATTGCGGAAAGCCTGGTGACGGCCTTGCCGGCATGCGCCCAAAAGCACTTATTTAATACAGGCTTTTAAAAATTCTACAAAGAGAGGACCTGCGTGGTTTGGACGCGACTTAAACTCTGGATGGAACTGAACTCCAACGTAGAACGGATGATCTTTTACAGGAAGCTCAACTGTTTCTACGATTTTGTCGTCCGGGCTGGTTCCGCCGATTACAAGGCCTGAGTCCTGCATCTGCTGGCGGTAAGTGTTGTTAAACTCGTAGCGGTGACGATGGCGTTCTTCGATTTGTGTAGATTTATAGGCTTTTTCGAGAATTGTGCCTTTTTGAATTTTGCAAGGATACTTTCCAAGACGCATTGTTCCGCCCATGATAACGCCTTCCTGATCTTTCATTAAGTCGATTACGGCGTGTTCACACTGTTCGTCAAATTCGCGGCTGTTTGCGTCTGCATAGCCTAAAACGTTGCGGGCAAATTCAATTACTGCAATCTGCATGCCAAGACAGATTCCAAAATATGGAAGTTTGTTTGTGCGTGCGTATTTTGCTGAAGTTATCATGCCTTCGATTCCGCGGTTACCAAATCCGCCTGGAAGAATGATTCCTGCGCAGTCCTTAAAAATTTCCGGGGCCGTAGTGTCTGTTACGCTGTCTGAATCTACCCATTTTATTTTTAATTTTTTGCCGGCAACAAAAGAAGCATGGTTTAAGCTTTCGACGATACTCAAATAAGAGTCGTGGAGTTTTACGTATTTTCCGACAAGTGCAACCTGAACTTCGCCTTCGCGTGAATGGATTGAATTTACCATCTTTGTCCAGCCGTCGAGGTTGATTTTTGTGTTTTCGATTCCAAGTTCACGGCATACAACTTCGTCCATTTTCTGGTCGTGGAGCATGAGTGGAACTTCGTAAAGTGAACCCAGGGTTTTGTTGTCGATAACGCAGTCTTCGCTTACGTTGCAGAAAAGACTGATCTTGCGGCGAATGTCTTCCGGCACAGCTTCGTCTGAGCGGGTTACGATAATGTCCGGGTGGATTCCTACAGCCATAAGCTCTTTTACAGAGTGCTGGGTTGGTTTTGACTTGTATTCGTCGCTACCGGAAATGTAAGGAACGAGACAAACGTGGATAAAAAGACAGTTGCGTCTGCCAACTTCTGTAGAAAGCTGTCTGATTGCTTCGAGGAAAGGCTGACTTTCGATGTCGCCGATTGTTCCTCCGATTTCTACGATCGAAACATCGGCCCCGCTTACCTGAGCATTTTTAATGATAAAGTCTTTGATTTCGTTTGTAACGTGAGGAATAATCTGAACTGTCTGACCAAGATATTCACCCTGGCGTTCCTTGTTCAAAACATTCCAGTAAACGCGTCCCGACGTTAAGTTTGAATATTTTGTAAGGTTTTCGTCGATAAAGCGTTCGTAGTGGCCTAAGTCAAGGTCGGTTTCTGCTCCGTCGTCTGTTACAAAAACTTCGCCGTGCTGAAAAGGGCTCATCGTGCCTGGATCTACGTTCATATAAGGATCGAGTTTTTGCGAAGCAATTTTAAGTCCGCGACATTTTAAAAGACGTCCAAGGCTGGCTGCTGTAATTCCTTTTCCTAATCCGCTGACAACGCCACCAGTCACAAAAATAAATTTGGACATTGTATTACCCCCATAAAAATAAAAAGCCGCAGACACTCCGCCCCGTTAAATTCTGCAAGGTTGGTGCCTGCGACTTCTTTGTCAATTTTTCGCCTCAAATAATATTACTTTAAGGCGAAGTTTGCAACAAAGAACTAGTGCAGTAGTTTGTTTATATCAACAAGTGTTGTATTTAAATCCGTGTATTTGCCGGAAAGTGAATCTGCAAGTGCGTTTGCCGTGTCGATTGCGGTTAAGCAGTCAATGTCGTGTTCAACTGCAAGACGGCGCAGTCGTACACTTTCTGAAGCAGGATCGCGTCCTTTTGCAGAAGTAGAAACTACGTAGCAGATTTTGCCGCTTTCGAGCAGGGTCATAACGTTGGAATTATAGTTTTCGTGAACCTTTTCGACTCTTGTAACTTCCATTCCTGAGCGTTCGATTGTGTCGGCATTACCCTTTGTTGCGTAGAGCTTAAAGCCCATGTCATAGAATTTTTTAGCAAGGGCAGGCAGTTCCGGTTTGTCGGACTTTCTTACGCTAAAGAGAATTCCAATCGGCTGATCTTTACCCGCAAGTGCCGGGTGAATCATCTTCCAGCCGGCTGCAACCATTCCCTTAAAGATTGCTTCTTCCCTTGTTTTTGCAATTCCGAGAACTTCGCCGGTAGATTTCATTTCCGGACCTAAGTGGGTGTCTACATCCATGAGTTTTTCAAAACTGAAAACAGGAACTTTTACTGCATAATAGTCAGGATGTCTGTAAAGACCTGTTCCGTATCCCATGTCGCGTACTTTTTCGCCGAGCATTGCTCTTGTTGCAAGTTCGACCATTGGAATTCCTGTTACCTTGCTCAAATAAGGAACTGTGCGCGAAGAACGAGGGTTTGCTTCGATAATATTCAACTGACCGTTGTAAAAGAGCCACTGAATGTTTACAAGTCCCTGGGTTCCAAGGGCAAGTGCCATGTCGCGTGATTTTTCTACGACAGTCTTTGTCATTTCTTCTGTAAAATCCCAGGCCGGATAAACTGCAATCGAGTCTCCAGAGTGAATGCCTGTGCGTTCAACGTGTTCCATGATTCCAGGAATAAGAACATCTTCGCCGTCGCAGATACAGTCAACTTCGAGTTCTGTTCCTTCCATGTATTTGTCAATCAAAACAGGGTTTGTAATTCCCTGCGCAAGAATGATTTTCATGTATTCTTTAATGTCTGCGTTTGTGCGGGCAATAATCATATTCTGTCCGCCAAGAACGTAACTCGGGCGCATTAAAACAGGGTAGGTAAGACGAGCCGCAGCTTCGAGGGCTTCAACTTCTGTAAATACTGTCTGTCCCTTAGGGCGGTTAACCTTTAAGCGTTCGCAAAGTTCTTCAAAACGTTCGCGGTCTTCTGCAAGGTCAATTCCGTCGGCACTTGTTCCAAGGATTCTTATTCCCTGTCCGTCGAGGAATTTTGTAAGTTTAATTGCTGTCTGACCACCAAAGGCAACTACAACGCCAACCGGTTTTTCTACGTTAATAACGTTCATTACGTCAACCGGAGTTAACGGCTCAAAGTAAAGACGGTCGGCTGTATCAAAGTCGGTAGAAACTGTTTCCGGGTTGTTGTTGATGATTGCAACTTCGTAGCCGAGCTTTTTAAGAGACCATACGCACTGTACGGAAGCGTAGTCAAATTCAATACCCTGACCAATTCTAATAGGGCCGGAACCTAATACAATGATTGTACCTTTTTTGCTTCTCTTGCCTTCTTTTTCGAGACCTTCAAGGAATTTCCGGGCTTCGTTTTCTCCATTTGTGGTTGAATAAAAGTAAGGAGATTCTGCGCTGAACTCACCGGCACAGGTGTCTACCATCTTAAACGATACAGGCTGATACAGCATTGGTGCGTGAACACTTGGTGCAGAATTTTCTACAGCCTTTTTTTCTGCTTCGGCAATCTTTAAGAGTTTATCGAGGAACCATTCGTCAACTTTTGTAACTTCGTGGATTTCGTCAACGCTCATAATACCGCGCTTTAATGCCTGGTAAATTGCAAAAATTCTCTGGTCGGTGCATTTTCCAACTCTTTCGCGGATTTTTTCTTCGTTTTCTTTTGCAAAAGCAGGAAGGTTTAAATCCTTTACGCCGAGTTCTGCGCCGCGGATAGCCTTTAAGATTGCTTCTTCAAAGTTTTGACCAATTGCCATAACTTCGCCGGTAGCCTTCATCTGTGTTCCGAGCTTGCGGGAAGCATAAACGAATTTTTCAAACGGGAATTTAGGAACTTTTACAACAACATAGTCCAGAACAGGTTCAAAACAAGCCTTTGTTTTACCTGTTACAAAGTTTGGAATTTCGTCGAGGTTGTAGCCGACAGCAATGAGGGCAGCAACCTTTGCAATCGGGTAACCAGTTGCCTTAGAAGCAAGGGCCGAAGAACGGCTTACACGAGGGTTTACTTCGATTACAGCATATTCAAAAGTTTCCGGGTTTAACGCAAACTGACAGTTACAGCCGCCTTCGATTTCGAGGGCAGAAATAATATTGAGCGCTGCCGAACGGAGCATCTGATATTCTTTGTCTGCGAGAGTTACAGTCGGAGCAATTACGATTGAGTCTCCAGTGTGAACTCCAACCGGGTCAAAGTTTTCCATTGAACAGACTGTAAGAACGTTGCCTGCGTGGTCGCGCATAACTTCAAATTCAACTTCTTTCCAGCCGGAAATACATTTTTCTACAAGAATCTGGTGAATCGGAGAACGGTGCAAACCATTGTGGGCAATTTCGTCAAATTCAGCCTCGTTGTAGGCAATTCCGCCACCAGTTCCACCAAGGGTAAATGCCGGACGGATAATTACCGGGAACCCGATCTTGTTTTTTGCAAACTCAAGGGCGTCGTCATAATCAGTTACAACCTTAGACGGAATACAAGGCTCACCGATTGCTTCCATTGTGTCCTTAAACATCTGGCGGTCTTCTGCCTTGTCAATTGTAAGAGGGCGGGCACCTAAAAGCTGAACTCCGTGGCTTTCCAAAAATCCGGACTTTGCAAGTTCCATACTCAAAGTAAGGCCGGTCTGTCCACCGAGCGTCGAAAGCAGTGAATCCGGTTTTTCTTTTTCGATAATTCTCTGCAATGTTTCTACATTCAGCGGTTCAAGATAAATTTCATCAGCCATAACATGGTCGGTCATAAGAGTTGCAGGATTTGAGTTTACCAGAACAACTTCGAGCCCCTGAGCTTTAAGCGCTTTGCAGGCCTGGTTTCCGGCATAGTCAAATTCAGCAGCCTGACCAATTACGATTGGACCCGAACCAATAATCATTACTTTGTGGATATTTTTATTTAATGGCATTTTATGTTCTCCAACTTTGCCTTTTTATTCTTCTCTATACGGGCGTTCCCGGCGCCTTGCGCCGGTCGGGCTATGCGGGGTTCCGCTTTTGCTGCAATGCTGCGCATCGCCTCCGGCGCCCCTCCTATCCCTAACGCGAAGCGTTAGG
>CAVJSA010000033.1:23009-29003 GCA_963651875.1 Lachnospiraceae bacterium
TGTCAAAAAGAAAGTTTGTATCATGCGGACCACCACAAGCTTCCGGGTGGAACTGCACACTGAATGCAGGAATATTTTTATATGTAACGCCTTCGCAGGTTCCGTCGTTGCAGTTTACAAAGCTTAAAACTGCATTTTCCGGGATTGTTTCGTTTTCTACAGCATATCCGTGGTTCTGGCTGGAAATATAAACTCTGCCAGTTTCTAAATCTTTTACAGGATGGTTTCCGCCACGGTGTCCGTACTTTAATTTTGTTGTTTTTGCACCATTTGCAAGGGCAAGCATCTGGTGTCCAAGGCAGATTCCAAAAATCGGGATTTTGCCGTATTCACAAAGTTTTTTAATTTCTTCTATTACACCAACATTTTCTGCCGGGTCTCCAGGCCCGTTAGAAAGCATAATTCCGTCAACGCCAAGAGCTTTAATTTCCTGTGCAGTTGTATTATATGGAACAACCTTTACAGTACATCCACGGCGTTCAAGTTCCCTCTGAATATTTGCCTTTGCACCAAAGTCAAAAAGAGCGATGGTTTTTCCTTTGCCGTCTGCAAAGTCTTTTGTATAAAAAGGAGTTTTTACCGGTTCAACTGCATGTTTTAAAGGTTCTTCAATCATTGCATTCTGAACATTTTTTACGGCATCAACAATCTGGTAGGATTTAATTTTAGAAAGGAGCTCTTCGTCAACTTTTGGACAGGTTTCGGCGGTAATAATCATTCCGTTCATAACGCCGGCTTCGCGCAGAATTTTTGTAAGCTGTCTTGTGTCAATTCCACAAAGACCAATAATGTTCTGCTGTTTTAAAAAGTCGTCTAAGGTAAGTTTGCAACGGAAGTTAGAAGGTTTGTCGCACAATTCACGAACAATGTAACCACGAATATGGCATTTTTTGCTTTCGTAGTCTTCTGGAATCATTCCATAGTTTCCGATTAAAGGGAAAGTTTGAGTTACGATCTGTCCATAGTAACTCGGGTCAGTAAGAGTTTCGAGGTAACCGGTCATTCCAGTTGTAAAAACTGTTTCGCCGATTACTGAGCCTGTGGCACCAATGGAAGTTCCTTCAAAAACCGTTCCATCGGCAAGAATCAAGAATGCTTTTTTCATTTTTTTGTTGTACCTTTTAGGGCAAAAAAAAAAGCGACCACCACATATTAAAGAAAAACGTAGTTACGCCTTTAATAGTAATGAACGCCCTTGCTCATATGTTTCGCAGAATACAATAAAACTATCTGCGTTTATTGTCAATTAGTGGAAAATATCGCAATGCACAAAAAAATAAAAAAAATTGTGCACGATGTAAAAAATATCTGTTTTTTGCTTAAAACTGATTGACACTTTTTGCCCCTCGCTGTATAACTCAAGTATCAAAAGGCAATGAGGCCGCAGAAACACTTGAAATTTCTGCGGTCTCTTTTATTTTATAGACAAAGACGTCGCTGGTTTTATGGGGATCTCCTTCCCTGGCATTTAACACGCGACGTCTTTTTTTCTTTTTTGGAGGAATATATGACGGCAAATGTACCAGAAGTTTTTGGTAGCCTGGTTTTTAATCAGAAGACAATGAAAGACCGCTTGCCAAAGGAAACATTCAAGGCTCTTAAAAAGACTTTGGATGACGGAGCTCCGCTTCCGCTTGATGTTGCAAATGTTGTTGCTCATGCAATGAAAGAATGGGCAATCGAAAAGGGTGCAACTCATTACACTCACTGGTTCCAGCCATTGACTGGAATTACAGCAGAAAAGCACGATTCTTTCATCAATCCTCAGGACGACGGAACTGTAATCATGTCTTTCTCTGGAAAAGAACTTGTAAAAGGCGAACCAGATGCTTCTTCTTTCCCAAGCGGCGGACACCGCGCAACTTTCGAAGCCCGCGGATACACTGTATGGGATCCGACATCTTATCCTTTTATTAAGGAACACACTCTCTGTATTCCAACTGCATTCTGTTCTTACACTGGCGAAGCTTTGGACAAGAAAACTCCACTTTTGCGCTCAATGGAAGCTCTGGACAAACAGGCAAAGAGAATCCTTAAACTGTTCGGCAAGGAAGTAAGCCACGTTGCTACAACTGTAGGACCAGAACAGGAATACTTTATCGTTGACCACAAACTCTATTCAGAACGCAAAGACCTCCGCATGACAGGCCGCACACTTTTTGGTGCAAAACCTTCTAAAGGTCAGGAAATGGACGACCAGTATTTTGCAGCCCTCAACCCGAGAATCGTAGAATACATGGAAGACTTGAACGACACTCTCTGGAAGTACGGCGTTCTTTCTAAGACAGAACACAACGAAGTTGCTCCAGCTCAGCACGAGATGGCTCCAATCTTCTCTACAACAAACCTTTCTGTTGACCAGAACCAGCTTACAATGGAAGTAATGAAGAAAGTTGCAAAAAAGCACGGTCTTGAATGCCTTCTTCACGAAAAACCATTCGCAGGCTTGAACGGATCTGGAAAGCACAACAACTGGTCTATGTCTACAAACGAAGGCGAAAACCTTCTTGAACCAGGAAAAACACCAGAAAGCAACGCTCAGTTCCTCCTGTTCCTGACAGCAATCCTCAAGGCTGTTGACGAGAACCAGGACTTGTTGAGAATTTCTGTTGCTTCTGCAGGAAACGACCACCGTCTCGGCGCAAACGAAGCGCCTCCAGCAATCATTTCTGTGTACCTTGGCGACGAGCTCTACGCTGTTCTTGAAGCACTCAAAGACGGCAAGGCTTACACTTCTGACCGCACAGACAAGATGACAATCGGCGTTGACGTTCTTCCTTCAATTCCAAAGGATTCAACAGACCGCAACAGGACTTCTCCTTTTGCATTCACTGGCAACAAGTTCGAGTTCCGTTCAGTTGGTTCAAGCCTTTCTATCGCAGGTCCAAACACAACTTTGGACGCAATCGTTGCAGACGTTCTTAAAAAGTTTGCTGACGAGCTTGAAGGCGCTGCTGATTTTGAAAAGGCTCTCAACACATTGATCGTACGCGAAGTAAAAGCACACTGGAGAATCGTATTCAACGGAAACGGCTACGATGACTCTTGGAAGGCAGAAGCTAAAAAGCGCGGACTTCTTGAGCTCAAGACAACTCCAGACGCTGTTGAACACTACCTCGACGACAAAAACGTTAAGCTCTTTACAGACCTCGGTGTTTACACAAAAGAGGAAATGGAAAGCCACTACGAAATCAAGCTTGAAAAATACGCTCAGATTTTGAACATTGAAGTAAACACAATGCTCGAAATGATTTCTAAAGATATTCTTCCTGCAGCATACAAATACATTTCTGCAGTTTCTAAGACAGTTGCACAGCTTAAGGCAGTTGTTCCAGGAGCAAAGGCTGCAGCAGAAACTTCTGTTCTGGCTAAGCTCGACAGTCTTGTTGATTCACTTTCAGCAAAGGCAGAAGAACTTGCAACCGCTCACGAAAAGGCAGAAAACGCAGGCGACGCTCTTGCAGTTGCAAAAGCTTATGCAGACAGCGTAAAACCTGCAATGGATGCAGCCCGCGCTGTAGCAGACGAAATCGAGCCTTTGCTTGGCGAAGAATACAAACCGTTCCCAAGCTACGAAGACCTTCTTTTTAGAGTCTAATGGCGACATCCTGCCGCTCCAAGAAATGCGACAGCATTTCTTGAGGGGGCTTTTGAGTGCCGTCCATGGCGCAAACGAAAGCCTGTCGCGTAGTCGACGGGGCGTTGCTGGGGGGCGGCGCAGAATGGGGAAGCGCTAAAAAGTTCAAAATGTCATTCCTGCACTTGATGCGGGAATCTATAAATGCTTGTAATGTATTTATTTAGATTATCGGGGCAAGATGAGATAATGACATAAAAAAAATGCTTTTTAGACTTTTTCCCTTTATAAATCAATTTTTTTAGGCACAATGGCGTGCGGAATTTTTTAATGACAGTCAGAAATTCCGCGCGCCTTTTTTTATGCAGTTAAATTTGGAGGTATGTTATGGATTCAGCTGCTCTTATGGAAGCAATTAAAAGCGTATCCAGCGACTTGTGGGGAGTCTGGTTCCTTTTAGGCGCAGCTCTCGTTTTCTGGATGCAGGCTGGTTTTGCAATGGTCGAGACAGGTTTTACCCGCGCAAAGAACACGGGAAACATCATCATGAAAAACCTGATGGACTTTTGTATCGGAACTGTTGTATTTATTTTAATCGGTTTTGGTCTTTTCCTTGGCGAAAACACTTTCTTTGGTCTTATCGGTAAGCCAAACTGGCAGATTTTTACAGACTATGCAAACTTTGACTGGTCTGGATTTGTATTCAACCTTGTATTCTGCGCTACAGCTGCAACTATTGTTTCTGGAGCAATGGCAGAACGCACAAAGTTCCTTTCTTACTGTGTTTATTCAGGTGTAATTTCTGCTCTTATCTACCCAATCGAAGCTCACTGGACATGGGGTGGCGGCTGGCTCGTTCAGCTCGGTTTCCACGACTTTGCAGGTTCTGCTTGTATCCACATGGTCGGCGGTATCTGTGCTTTGATCGGCGCTGCAATGGTTGGTCCTCGTATCGGAAAATTTTCACGCGACAAGAGCGGAAAAGTAACAGAAGTTCACGCTTTCCCAGGCCACAACATTCCTATCGGCGCTCTTGGTGTATTTATTCTTTGGTTGGGTTGGTACGGATTTAACGGTGCTGCTGCTACATCTTTGGCTCAGCTCGGTTCAATCTTCGTTGCTACAACAATCGCTCCGGCAGTTGCAACAGTAACATGTATGATCTTTACATGGGTAAAATACGGAAAGCCAGATGTTTCTATGTGTTTGAACGCTTCTCTGGCAGGTCTTGTTGCAATTACAGCTCCTTGTGACGTTGCAGACGGTCTTGGCGCTTGTATCATCGGTCTTGTTGCAGGTCTTCTGGTTGTGTTTGGTGTATGGCTCTTGGATCACAAACTCCACATCGATGACCCGGTTGGTGCTGTTGCAGTACACGGATTTAACGGTGTTTGGGGAACAATAGCTGTAGGACTTTTTGCAAATCCTGCAGTACCTGGATATTCACTTGTTAACAAGTCTGGCGAACAGATTTCCGGCCTTTTCTACGGTGGCGGATTTGAAAGCCTCGGACTTCAGCTCCTTGGTATGTTCTCAATCATCGCATGGACAGCAGTTACAATCACAATCGTGTTCCTTGTAATCAAAAAGATTTTCGGTCTTCGCGTTACAGCAGAAGAAGAAATCGTTGGTCTCGACAAGCTCGAGCACGGTCTTGACTCAGGATACGCAGGATTTGCTACAACTTATTCAACAGAAGAAGTTGAAGAAGCAGAACAGGCTGGAGTTGAAATTCCTTCACTTTCAGTTCCTGTTACAGGATCAGTTTCTAAAGAAGCAATTGCACACAAGGTTGTTATTATTACAAGACAGAATAAGTTTGACAAACTTAAGGCTGCAATGAACGAAATTGGCGTAACTGGAATGACAGTAAGCAACGTAATGGGCTGTGGTATGCAGAAAGGTGCAAACGAGTTCTACCGTGGTGCTCCAGTAGAAATCAACCTTCTTCCAAAAATCAAGGTAGAAACAGTAATCAGCAAAGTTCCAGTTGATACAGTTGTAGATGCTGCACGCAAAGTTCTTTACACAGGACACATCGGCGACGGAAAAATCTTCATTAGCGATGTAACCGGCGTTGTAAAAATCCGTACTGGAGAAACAGGCTACGATGCCCTCCAGAACGACAAATAAACATTTGCACACGACACTGTGTCATTCTACAGTTTGACTACATTTGTCATTCCCGCACTTGACACTGTGCCATTCTACAGTTTGACTTTATTTGTCATTCCCTGGCTTGACCAGGGAATCTCATAAAAAATCCGTCTCAGTTTTTGAGACGGCCTTTTTTTGTCTATTAAGGGCGTTCCGGCGCGCTTTGCGCAACGTCAGGCTATCCGCGGTTGCGCTGTTCGCTCCATAAAAAACGTCAAGCCGTTTTTTACGCCTTCGGCGCCGCTACTATCCTTAACGCG
>CAVJSA010000034.1:0-28538 GCA_963651875.1 Lachnospiraceae bacterium
TTTTTTTACCTACTCTTGTTTTTCCAGGTTTTCGACCCATTTTTGCATTAAAATGCCGAACGCAACGCCAACATTTAAACTTGCCTTTAAGCCTTTCATTGGAATCGAAACTCTGCCGTAACCTGCTTTTTTTAATGCCTGTGGACTTACACCAAGTTCTTCCGAACCGATAATACAGATTCCTTCTTTTGGAAAATTAAATTCTTCTATTGGAGTGCCACCGGTTTCCAATACAAAAATCGGAATATTATTTTCTTTAGAATATTCTTCAAGTTCGTCCAAACTTTTTTTCTGCCAGCCTAAGGTTTCGATACAGCCCATTCCGCTCCGCACTGCTTTTGGATGATCCGGAGGAACACAAAGCGGACTTACAAAAACATTTTCTGCGCCCATTGCTTCTGCAGTTCTAAAAATTGAACCAATATTAAACGGAGAGCGAATATCTTCTGCATAAACGCTTACGCCCTTAAAAAAATCACGCTGTTTTACCACCCCGTTTTCGTCAAACTGTTCTGGATGTGGCGCAATAATCAAATCCCATTCAGCAGGAAAAGTTCCGATTATTTTAAGCATTATATTTCGGGCAAGATTGCACGCTCGTTTTTCGTCAAAAGGTTCAGTCTCCAGCACAGAATTCAAAAGTTGTGCAGCATCTTCTGGCATATCAGGATCTTTTAGCGTAATTTTTACAATTTCTTTTATGTAATCTGCACGGCTAATTGATTTATAGGAATATTCGTTTCCTTTTTCTGGAATTCCGTCAACATCGCGTTCTAGTGCACCGAGAGTCAATGCTATTTTTCTGCGCTTTTGACCACCTTCTAAATGACAAAGTTTTCCTGGATCAATCATTTTGTTTTTCCCTTAGTACGCTAACTTTAAAAGTTCAAATAAATCGTCACTCGTCATTGCTTTTGGTAGAGAATTAATATAATCCGTTTTAGAAGCATCTTCGGCCGCAAGCGCAAGCTGTTCAATCGAAACTGACAATTCCTTTAGGCGCACCGGCAAACCTGCTTTTGCAATTCTGTCCCTTATATTGTCCGCAAAAGCCTGCGAAAAAGCGTCGTTGTCTTCGTTACCCGAAGAAAGAGTTACACCAAAAAGCTTTGCAAATTTTGCAACACGGTCGCTTTTAAATTTTGCACAAAATTCAATTACATAAGGAAAAAGAATCAGAGCTGCAAGAGAACGATTCAACTTAAATCTGGCATTTATTGCAAGCGCAAGAAGTCCGGCCGGTCCAAAAGAACTGGCACTTACAGCAAGACTTGCCATGCATCCTCCCTGAAAAAGCAATTCTTCTTTTGGAGTTGTAACAGAAAGCGTCTGAGAACCGTCGAGTGCTAAAAGCAAAAGCGAAGCCGCCTTTTCTGCAATCATGTCGCTAAAGAAACTTGCTTTTTGCGAAAAATAAGCTTCTGCAGCAAAACAAACACTTTCTATTGCCATTGCAGCCGACTGTTTATCTGTAAGCGTAACTGCAAGCGAAGGATCAAAAACGGCAGATTTACAAAGCGCATTTTGAACTTTTACAAGTTTAAGACAGTTCGTTCTTGAATCAGTTAAAGCAATTCTGTCTGTAAAAACGTAAGGATTTCTGCAGGTTGTAGAAAGAGCAATCAGCGGTAGTGTCTTTTTTCCAACATTTGCTCCGTCTAAAAATGAATTAACATTTCCATTTTCGTAAAAATAAGCTGCAACGGCTCGCGCAATTTCTACGGTTTTTCCACCACCGGCAGCAATCACCCCATGAATATGAGAAGAACGGGCAAGCTCAAGTGCATTTTCTGCAGTTTTAGAATCTGCAACTTCTGTAATTTCATCAAAAATAAAAAAATCAATCTGACGGTCTGTTAAAGATTGTGTAATTTTGTCTGCAAGCCCAACGGAACGCAAAACCGGATCAAGGACCAGCATAAATCTTTTTCCGTATTCACTGACAAACTGTCCTAAACGGCTTGCTGAATAAGAAGCAATAACAACATTCGGCGAAACTCTAAAAACAAAATCAGTCATAAAAATTCCTTTACTCAAAAAAAAAGGACCGTCCAGTAAATCAAACCATTCCGCCACATCTGCATTACTCAGTCTGGCAAACAGTTCTTACGACAGCCCTTCTTTAGCAAAACTGTAAACAGTTAAATTAAAATCCCCATGAATCTAAGATACGATCTGCAGCAGAACCAATTACCGCTGAATTCAAATAATTTGGATCCTTAATTTTTTCTTTTACAGAAGCAACGAGATCTGCGCGAACATCAGGAGTTTCGTCTGCAACCTGGTTAAGAAAATATGCCTGAGCAGCTTCTTTTGCTTCTTCAGAAACGTTAATAGAATCAAGAGCAGACGTAGATGAAATTTTCTGCGCGTCATTTGTACGACGAGTATTCTGTACGTTGTTAAGTGGATTAATTCCGTTAATGTTCTGTACCATCATTTTTAACCTGCCTTACCTGTTAATTATCGGCATTTTCGTCCGAAAGTTGAGCATTTTTATTACCGGAAATGAAAACTGCAAATTCTCCCTGGATTTTAGCTCTGGAAGAAAAATCGTCCCGCATTTCTGCCGCTGTTCCGCCGATAATTTCTTCGTGCAGTTTTGTCAGTTCCCGACCAACAACCACACGGCGCGTACTATCAATATCGGCCACATCAGTTAAAAGTTTAACAATTCTAAACGGAGACTCATACAAAACAACTGCATCGCCTGTTGATAAAAGTTCCCGCAATCTTGAACGTCTTCTTCCTGGTTTTGGAGAAAGAAAACCTTCAAAAATCAATGTTTTACCGCCAGCCCCTGCAACACTAACTAAAGTTGCAAAAGCACTAGGTCCAGGAATTGGAACAACAGTATGTCCTGCTTCCCGCGCAAGCCCTGCAAGAACAGCTCCAGGATCACTTATTCCGGGAGTTCCGGCGTCGCTTGCATACGCTACAGACTGACCTTCGTCCAGCAGTTTTATGATTTTTTGTCCGGCAAATTCTTCATTCTGCGAACGGCAGGAAATAAGAGGTTTACGGATTTCAAAATGACTCAAAAGCTGCAAGGTATGCCTTGTATCTTCAGCTGCAATTACATCAACATTTTTAAAAGTTTCGATTGCTCTAAATGTAATATCACCAAGATTGCCAATAGGCGTACCAACTATATATAGCGTAGACACGCCTCTATATTACTTCTTACAACGCTAAAAATCAACACGCGTTGACAAAGGCTTTTGACGATATTAAACTAACAACTGTTAGTCTAATATCTGGAGGGAGCAATGCCATCGGAGAAAATTACACGCGAAAAAATAATACAGGCAGTTTTAGACTGTGCCTTTACAAACAGCGTGGGTGGAACTTCCTTAGCAGACATTGCTTCAAAACTCGGAATAAAAAAAGCCAGCCTTTACAATCATTATGAATCGCGCGAAGCCATGCTTGACGACACCGTTCATTATTGTGGCGAATACTTAAAAAAAATCGCTTTTATACCATCAGAAATGGACGCAACGGCAAAAAAATATGCTCCGCCAGCGGTTTTAAAGGGAATTGTTCACAGATGGTTTAAGGTGAACGAAAAAGAACCTCTGCTGCAGATTTATTCTTTTATCGAAAGTGAAAAATATTTTTCTTCAAAAGTTGCAGACATTGCTTTAGAGTCAAAATCAAAACTTACAGAACAGACAAAACAGGCTTTAAAAAGTTTAGAGCTAGCTGGAAAAATAAAAGAAAATTCAAAAGAAACAACGGCAACCCGTGCCTGCCTTTTTGCAAATACAGTTTTTAGTGTTTTGGATTCCTACATTATAAAAAAGAAGAATTACATAAGGCAAAATCCTCAATCTGGCGAAGGTGAACTTTTTAGCGCACTGCCGATGGAAGTAGATTTTACCGATATTGACCGCGTAATCGAAGAATTCTGTAATAAGTTATAAAAAACATTTACAAAGAGCTAGCCCGGATTACAGAAGCGCCGAAGGCGATGACGCAGGCGACAGGCTGCGGCATTGAAACTTCTGAAAGCCGGCAGAGACAGATAAATGCCGATAAAGGGCTGTGGCTCCTCCTTCCTTAAATTTTTATAAAACTGTAGAAAATATTTTTTAATGGTAATATACTTGTTGAATTGACATTTTAACATTTTTTGTCATTTTGAATTATTTATTGGAGGCCATATTTTATGGAAAAAACACTGCCACGAGTTTTCAGAGAAACTGCAAAGGCTTATCCGGAAATTACTTTTCAGATGTCAAGAATTAAAGAAGGCGTTTGGGACAGTATTTCTTATAAAAATGCTTTGGAAATCATTAAAAATGTGGCTGGAGGACTTCTTTCGATTGGAATTCAGCGTGGCGATCACCTTGGTTTAATTGCAGACAACCGCAAAGAATGGCAACAGATGGATCTGGCTCTTTTAAGTATTGGCGCAATTGATATTCCACGTGGTTGCGACGCAACAGTTGGCGATATTGAATATATTCTTTCTTTTGCAGAAGCAAAAACCGTAATCGTAGAAAACAAAACTCAGCTTGAAAAAATTTTAGGCTTAAAAGAAAAACTTCCTCTCGTTAAAACTTTTATTAGTTTTGAAGATCTGGACGAAAAATATTTTGAACTTTGTTCTCAGTCAAATCTTGCTCTTTACACTTTTAACCAGCTTGTAGAAAAAGGTCAGACTTTCAATAAAGAAAATCCTGGCAAAGTTGATGAAGAAATCGACAAAGGTAAGTGGGACGATCTTGCTTCCATTATTTTTACTTCCGGAACTACAGGTCAGCCAAAGGGTGTAATGCTTACCCACGGAAACTTTTTGTCTCAGCTTGAAGATATTGATGAGCGCATCTGGTTAAACCCTGGCGACAGAGGAATTCTTGTTCTGCCTGTATGGCATGCTTTTGAACGTTCAGTTGAATACGTTGTTTTTTCTCAGGCAGCAACACTCTGCTATTCAAAACCAATCGGTTCAGTTCTGCTTTCTGATTTAAAGTCGCTTGACCCACAGGTTTTGCCGGCTGTTCCTCGCGTTATTGAAGCAATCTACGACGGAATTTACAGAAAAATGCGCAAAACCGGCGGAATTACACTCAAGGTTTTTAACTTTTTTGTTACAGTTGCACTTTTTCACTCAAAACTTGACCGCGTTCTTTTTGACAGAACAACTCGTTACGGAATGGACAAAAGATGGTTGCAGTGGCCGGCTTTTGTAATTCCATGGCTTGTTCTTTATCCGATTAAACTTTTGGGCGGAGCTATTGTATTCAGAAAAATCCGCGTTATGCTCGGAAAGCACTTTAGAGGTGCAGTTGCCGGCGGTGGAGCTCTTCCTCCTGCAATTGATAAATTTTTCTGGGCAATCGGCGTTCCTCTGGTTGAAGGCTATGGCCTTACAGAAACTTCACCGATTATTTCTGTGCGCCCGTTCAATCGTCCTGTTCTCGGGAACGTTGGTCGTCCAATCCGCGAACTTGCAGCAAAGGTTGTAGATCCGTCTTCTGGAAAAGAAGTAAAACGTGGCAAAAAAGGCGCCCTCCTTATAAAAGGCCCGACAGTTATGAAAGGCTATTACAAACAGCCGGAAATGACAGCTTCTGTAATCGACGAAAACGGCTGGTTTAATACAGGCGATCTCGCCCGCCTTACAGCAAATGGTGAAATTGTTCTCTGCGGAAGAATTAAAGACACAATCGTTCAGCTTGGTGGCGAAAACGTTGAACCGGCTCCAATCGAAATGAAAATGCAGGAATCACGCTATATTAAAACTGCAGTTGTTGTTGGTCAGGATCAGCGTTATCTTGCAGCATTGATTGTTCCGGAAAAAGCAGAAATTGAGCAGTTTGCTTCTGAAGCAAAACTTTCGTACAAAAAATACGAAGACCTTGCCCGCAGTCCGGAAATAAAACGTCTTCTTGAAGGCGAAGTAAGTCAGCGTATAAATTCTAAAAACGGATTTAAAATGTTTGAACGCATAAATAAAATTGCAGTTCTTCCAAAAGAATTTGAAGTTGGCGTTGAACTTTCTGCAAAACAGGAAATAAGTCGCTATAAAATCAATAATATTTACGCCGGCGAAATAAAAAGACTGTTTAAGGATTAGGTTCAATTTTGAGCTTAAAACTATCTCAACTTGATTAAACTGACAAAAAAGAGATTCCCCGGTCGAGATGCGGGAATGACAGGCTAAGTCAAGGGCAAGAATAACATTTTTAACCTGTTAGACAGCCCATGCCAATGAGTTTAGCAAAACTTACATTCAAAAAAAATGGTGATTGATTCGCGCCTTTGACAGGTTAGGTTCAACCACCTTTTTTTTATTCAATTTTACAAACTTAATTTATACTTTCTCTGGAAAAAGCGGCTTCGAGGCGTTCGCTTATTCTTGCAAGCTGCTGTTCGTTTGTAATATGGAACATTGCAAGAACATTCTGGTCAAACTGATAAAAATCAATCTCTTTTGTCTGATAATGAGCAATCATGTCAGAAATATAAACAAGTGCCGTTAATTTTTTTACTTTTTCAGGGGCTTCTTCTGGATCGTGATGATAGCGGATTACAGAAACAATTACTTCTGGAAAATTCCATTTTTCTGCAATAAGTGCACCAATTTCTCCATGATTTACACCAGCTACAAGTTTTTCAAAAATATCCGGTTGAATTCCCTTTTGAGCACAAACGGTTTTTACGCGTTTTATATAATCAGGATGGGCAGTTTCAAAAATGAGTTTTCCCATATCGTGCAAAAGTCCGCAGACATAAGAGTCTTCGATTAAGCTTCGCTCACCTGCACAGAAATTTCTTGCAAGGTTGTATGTATAAAAAGCAATTTTATAAGCATGAACCCAAAGTGCCTTAGACTGTCCACCAAGAGAATTTAAAGTTTTAATTGAACTTACAGAAAGAACAAGGTTTTTTATTCCCCGAAGACCGACTAATTTTACGGCGTCTGCAATACTACGACATGGAGAAGCCAATGCAAAATCCGCAGAGTTTACGAGTTTTAATAAATCTGTAGTTAAAGAAACATCGCTAGAAATAAGGGCTGCAATTTCGCTCATTTTTGCGCTCGGATCATTAAGAAGACGATTTACTCTTACAACCGTATCCGGGAATTGTGGCAGTTCATCAATTAAATTTACAAACTCGTGACTTACAACACTTAAGTTTTTTTGAGTTTTTTCGTCCAACGGGAGAATTATTCTTGTAATTGTTTCTCCGCCTTCGCATAAAATCTGAAAATTTTCTTCGGTTAAGCCGATTTTTTTCAGCATTAAAATCATGATTACAAGACCAAGACCTGCGCCTTCGGTATCATCAAGAATCTGCTGCATTGCCTGGTCAACAGAAGTGTACTGCTGTGCCCTGCTGAGTTTGTCGTGCATGCGCTTGTATTCTTCTACAGTCAGTTCAGCATTATTTCTTACTTCAATTTTAATTTTATTATTACGTGCCTGGAGAATTAATTTTACATAAAGTCCGGCTTTTTTCTGCAAATCAAGATAATAACGGATATTAGAAAGGGTTTCTGCCTTGCAGGTTTCCATTCCCTTTAAATATTGTTCTTTGTTAAAAATATCAAGATTTTTTTGCTTAAAGAAAATTCGTTTTGTGTTAGCTTTTTTGCTGTTTACTAAAAGTTCATTTAGACAATAAGCAAGATATTCAGCCATCTGATCCTGGTTTAATTCACCAAGAAAGGCTCTTAAAACTGTGTCAATGTAAGCTTCCATTTCGCGTGGAAGCGTGTAAGTTGTTACAGATAAAGGAATTCCGGCTCTAATGGCCATTTTTATTTTAGATAAATCAAGTTTTACTTTCTTAACTGGTGGCATACTTTTTTTCCAAATAAGATTTGTTGAATTTTATTCAACTTAAGTGTTAAAACTAAGATGCATTTATATTTTGTAGATTATAACGCAGATTTTCTTTATTATGAATATATGTTTGACAGTTTTCTTTCACAAATGCTTGTGATTTTTCTTCTTTTTATCTGCTGCGTCCGCATTTTTTTTACAAAAAACTCTAAGATTGATTCTGCGGCTGTCCTTGCTCCACTTGCCTTTGTAATTTCAATATTCAATATTTTTTTGTGGAATGTAAACTGTACAAATATTTTTCTTTTATTTTTATCTTTATTTGTTTTTTTATCGAACATTCGCGCACTTTTTAGACTTTCGGCCCGCGTTTTTGTAGATCGCTATTCAGCTGCCTTTGTAATTTTTACGATTATTGAACTTCTGCTGGTTGTTTTTTTAGGAATTTTTACTTTTATAAATCGCCCTGTAAAACTTGAACCACAAAAATTCAATGTTAAAAAGCAAAAAACAATATTAAACGACGATTTTACACAAAATTTTAATATTCACTCTAAGCTCAACTTTTTTAATCTTTATCCAAGAATTATTTACACTTACAACTCAGAAGAAAATAAAACCGGAAAAGAGTTACCACTTGTTTTATTCTGCGGAACAAATATTGCAGAAGTTCAGGATTATGAGCCGTATTTTCTTTTGCTTGCTTCAAAAGGCTGTACGATTCTTGCAGCCGATTTTTACGGAACACAACAAGCAGAAGGTTCTGCACTTTATAATTCAAAATTTTTAAGAAAGTTTTTTTCTGCCCAAAATAAAACACAAGAAATTGATAAAGAAAAATCGTATATTGAACTTACGAGAATTGCTCAAAAAATTTACGGCTATGAACAAAAATTCTTTTTTGTTTTTGATGCTACTGATTTTGAAGCAATCAATAAAATTACAGAAAATGCCGTGTTTCAAAATGGCGGATTTTTTTGCTTAAATAGCATTCCGGAATTTAAGACAAGTTCGCTTGGTTTTATTGAACAGACAAATATTCCTTTAGCACGAAAACTTGGGTTTGACCGAGATTCATCGCTTTTTATTCCGCGTTACCTTGCTGGAAAAACCTTTGAAGAAATTGAAAATGCCAATTTTATTGCTAACTAGACTATAAACTATCATTCTTTTATAATTTACTGCTATGGATAGTGAAAATATTTCGGTTGAATTTAAGACAAAGACGCCGCTTTCTAAAAAACTGATTCCTTTAATTCTTGCAATCGCAGTAATTCTTGTAGACCAGATTTCAAAAACCTTGATTGCTCATTACCTTCCGCATGTAAATAACCTTCATTACACAATCGGGCCTTCTTTTTTTGGTGATTTTTTAAGAATTATTCATGTCTGCAACCCTGGAATTGCATTCAGCATTGGAACAGGCTGGTCTTTAACAGCAAGAGCCATTTTATTCAGGGCTTTTCCAATCATTGTTCTTGTTCTTGTTTTAATTACTTACTTTAAAAACGATGAATTTACACAACTTCAGCGCTGGTCAATTATGGGAATAATCGGCGGTGGATTTGGCAATTTAATTGACCGCTGTTTTCGTCCTGACGGCGTAGTGGATTTTATCGATATTAAATTCTATGGAATTTTAGGAATGGAAAGGTGGCCGACTTTTAACATTGCCGACGCTGCCGTTGTTGTCTGCGGAATTCTTTTAATAATTTCGTTTTTGCTCCCTTTAAAGAAAAATAATCAAAAAAATGACTAAACAAGACAGAACTTTTATTTTTAACATTTGTGTCGGGCTGTTTAACATTGTGCTCGGACTTTCTATTGAATTAATTCTTGTTGCGGCAACATTTTTGCTTTTACGCAGATTCCCGAATATTGGGAACAGTATTCCAACAAATGTTTTATTGCCGTTTGTTTTTATTGCAGGTCTTTTTATTGCAATGTACATAAGCGCAAAGACAATTGCAAAAGTTGTAAGAAAATTCAATTTGCAGGAAAAAGTAGATTCAAAAGCTGTAGCAAGATATTTGAACGAAGGTCTGTAATTTTTTATAAACCTGGTTGAATTTCAGATTTTGATACAAACAGATTATCGGGTCGAGCCCGATAATGACAGTAAAATTTTAACTTCGAAATTGAACTGAATGAATTTTAAAATAAAAATGGCTGTCCTTAGCGGTGGTTTTATTTTCCACCGCGCTCAATCTGGACAGCCTTTTTTTATGCCTGTAAAGCTGTTACTGCAACTGTGTCAACGATTTCGTCAACATTGCAGCCACGGCTTAAGTCGTTAAGAGGCTTTGCAAATCCCTGGCAAACAGGACCGATTGCTTTCCAACCACCCATGCGGGCAGCAATTTTGTAACCGATGTTTCCTGCGTTAATGTTAGGGAAGATGAATGTATTTGCATGACCTGCAACTGCTGAACCAGGAGCCTTGAGCTCGCCAACTTCTGGAGCAATTGCTGCATCAAACTGGAATTCGCCGTCGAGAGCAAGTTCTGGAGCCTTTGCCTTTGCAAGTGTTGTAGCTTCTACTACTTTTCCTACAGTGTTCAAGCCCTTTGCATCACTTCCTGAGCCCTTTGTTGAGAATGAAAGCATTGCAACTTTTGGTTCGATTCCAGCAATCTTTTTTGCTGTTTCTGCCGTTGCAACGGCAATGTCTGCAAGTTCTTCTGCAGATGGTTCGATATTGATTGCACAGTCACCGAATACTGCAATTCCGTTTGGAAGATATTTATTTGAACCTTCTGGAGCAACCATGATAAAGCAAGAAGAAACTGTTTTGATTCCTGCAGCTGTTTTAATTACCTGGAGTCCCGGGCGCAATGTATTTGCTGTTGAATGGCATGCACCAGAAACAAATCCGTCTGCATCGCCTGCTTTAAGGATAAGTGCGCCATACATTGTATAATCTTTGAGGGCAGCAGCTTTTGCAGCAGCTACGTCAGCATATTCAGGAAGACCTGTCTTTTTGTTGATTTTTCCTTCGCGAGCCTTGTAAAGGATTTCTGCATATTTTTCGGCATTTGAATCTGTTGTCGGGTCAACAATTGTAACACCAGACATATCAAAACCAAATTTAGCGATTTCGTCTTTGTTTCCAAGAAGAATGATTTTTGCGATTCCTTCTTTTACGATTACTGAAGCGGCTTCTACAACACGCTTATCTTCGCCTTCGCAGAGTACGATAGTTTTTCCAGCAGCTTTTGCTTTTGCACGGAGTTCTTTTACAAAATCCATAATTTTCCTCGTATAAAATTTTATTTTGGTTCAAAAAAAATGAATCGATTTACTCTATCACTTTGAAGAATTTTAGACAAATAAAATTGAATTATCGTTTTTATACGCAAAGGATTTTGGCGTATCGTGCCTTGCCCGATACGCTGCGAGTTTGCAGCGCAAAGGATTGGAAGGGCGCGCGAAGCGCGGTGCACAGCACCAAAGGCGCGCAAGACGCCGTAGCCCTGCAAAGCCTGGTCTGCCGCACGGCAGATGCGCCCAGACACAAAAAAAAACTACAAAAGTTTTACAAATTCTGCTTCTGGCAGCGGACGATGATAGAAAAATCCCTGGATATTGTCGCATTGCAACTGAACAAGAGAATCTTTCTGATCTTTTGACTCAACGCCTTCGGCTGTGATTGTAAGTCCAAGATCTTTTGACAGAGCAATAATGTGTTTTATGAGTTTTAAACCATTTACGTCGCCGATTCCGTCAATTAAAGTTTTATCGAGCTTAATATTGTTGAACGGCAGAAGATTTAAAAGCGCAATTGAAGAATATCCTGTGCCAAAATCGTCCATACAAAGGACAAAACCTTTTTTATTAAATTCGTTTGAAATTTCCTGGATTGCAGTGTTGCTTGCGGCTGCAGATTCCGTAATTTCGATTGGAACATATTTTGGATCAATGCCGGTTTCTTCGACGATCCTTGCGTATTGTTCAACCACACCTTCGTAACAAATACTTGCACGCGAAAGATTTACCGAAACTGGCATAATAGTTTTTTTTAATGCAAGACGTTCTTTTACAAAACGGCAGACTGTGCCAAAAATGTATTCGTCGAGGATTCTGATAAGTCCGTCTTTTTCGAAAACCGGAATAAATTTTCCTGGAG
Organism: Lachnospiraceae bacterium; assembly: GCA_963651875.1. Taxonomy (GTDB): domain Bacteria; phylum Spirochaetota; class Spirochaetia; order Treponematales; family Treponemataceae; genus Treponema_D. The sequence goes on from CAVJSA010000034.1 coordinate 11,926, forward strand.
GAATGATGTCGCCATTATCAAGCTGCCAGCGAACCAGAGCTTCGGCGCCAACGATTTTTCCTGTGACAGGATTAATCTTTGGCTGATAATAGACTTTAAAATTGTCATTCATTATGGCGTCGGAAAAACCGTCTTCCATGTTTTTGTTTTCGATTACACGCTGACCTTCGTCTTCTGAATAAAACTGGTAATTCTTATTTTTGTCGTCTTTTATGCTGTGTTTGGCAATTGTCGTGTAACTGTAAACTTCTTCGATTGGTTTTGAAGGATCCCATTTTGCAATTCCAAAATATGCATTTAAGCGAGGGCAACGCATTCTTTTTGAAAGTTGAACAAGCCCGGAAGAAAGCGTTCCGATTCCGTCAGTAACTTCCTGTCTTGTTGACTGTGGCGCATAGATTATAAAATGGTCGGCATTTACGCGGGCTGCAATGTCTTCTTTTTTTATAAATTTTAATAGAGTTTCCCAAATTCCTTTTAAAACCATGTCGCCGGTTTGAACTCCGCAAATCTGGTTTATCGTTTTAAATTGATGAATGTCCATGGAAACAAAATAGCCGGTTTTTGAAATTTCGAGAATTTTGCGCTTAAAGTAATTGTAATTGTTTCCGCCGGTAACCTGGTCAACATAGGCAAGACGTTCAACTTCTAAGGTTTTTGACTTTGTCATGTCGGAAAAAGCGATCATAAAGGCTGTAAACTTTTTTCCTTTAGAAATATTGGCAACCTTCATTCTGCAATAAATAACTTTTCCGTTGCGCATTCCCCGGTAATCGTGAATTAAAACATCGCGTTTTTTAAATTCTTTTTCGAGGTTTTGTACAGAACACATTTTTGACATTTCGTCTTGTTCAACGTCCAAAACTGTGTTTCTGATGTATGTTGTAACAATTTCGTCGTAATGCGGACTTGAATTTATTTTTTCTCCATATTCGGAGCGGATTTCGTCGCTGATGCGATAAGGAATAACCCGGTTTGATTCAACATTAACGTAATAGATGCTTCCAAAATCGCGGCTCAAAGCTTTAAAAAGCCGGTCAGAACGTTTTTCTTCTTCGACATCTTCTAGTAAACCGATTGCCGTTAAAGGCGAGCCGTCTTTTGAAGAGTCGCAAACAACCAGAGTTAAACGGCAGGTGCGTTCATTGCGAAGTTCAAAAAAATCAAAAATTTTTTTTTCGCCTTTTTCTAACTTTTTTATAAAATCAACAAAATGCTGCTTTTCTGAATCTGCAAATAAAGCCTTTGGGAAACTCAATGACATATTTGAAAAAAACTTTTCGATATGAAATTCCTGAGCCAATCTGTCAGAAACAATCAAAAGCTTTTCCTGAGGATAATAGCGGAGCGTAAACAAGCCAAAAGTAAAGAATGCGTCCTGGAAAGTTTTAGAAAGCAAACTGTAATTTTTTCCGTTAAAAACAAAAGAGTCAAAATCTTTCGCCTTCATTGCAATATCTCCTATCCTAAAATATGTAGAATTATACCCCCCCCCGGTATATTCGAGGTTGTATTTAGTTTATCAGTATCCGTCGCTCATGCTGCGGTTAATGTCGCGCTGATAAAGTTCCTGATACACAACAGAGCGTTTTTTTAGTTCGTCTTTTTTCTGCTGATTGAATGGAATGAATCTCCAGAAAATTGCACGCAAATCTTTGTCCATTCTCTGAACTCCGTCAACTTCCTTTGTCATCCAAAGAACATAATCAGAGATGAAATAAGATTTCAGGTCGCCCTTAAGTTTCTGGTTTTCTATCCACTGATAATACTGTCCGGTTAAACCTTCTTCCATCCAGTAATAAGAAGCCTTTTCTTTTGCAACCTGCCAGCGCAAATCTGCAACTGCCATTAAAAGACTGATTTTTAAATCACGCGGATACATAGGAACGACAATACGTCCACGGCTGGTAATTCTGTTGTAACGGTCAAAAGGCTCCCAGCAAAATCCAAAATCGCCGTATGTTGGAACTAAAAGAACATAAGGAACAATTCTGTGCGAAGTATTTTTGTGAATACGGCAGAATGCGCCCGGGTCATTTTCTTCGATCCAGGCCATAATGTTTATTACGTTTTCTCTAAAGCCGGTTCCCTTTGGCGTGCTGTGATAAAATTCCCGCGTAAAAACCGGAAATTGATTGCCCTGTCGGCCAACCGTCATTTTTGCCATCTGGCGGACTGTGTTAAATTCAGTTTCTATGTCGCCTTTACTTACTTCGATAGAAGAAGGACCTGTTGCAATTTTTGAAGACAAAGAGCTTTCTACTGATTTTGCTTCTTCGAGTTCTTTTAAATAACCGGAAAGTTCCTTGTCGTTACGCTGCAAAGCTCTGAGTTTTTCTTGAATTTCTGCAAAAAGTTTTTTTTGCATTTCTGTATATGGCATTTTGTGTGGTTCAAGACCAATCATTGTTGCGTGCTCGCGCAATGCCTGAATACGATTATCCAATTCTGTTTCGAGCATCTGCCGTTCGCTTTCTTTTGCATTTACAAAACTTTCTGTGCTCTGCAATTTTCCGTCATTTTTGCTCTTTAACTGCATAAGATGCTGCATTTCTGCAGAACCGCCATCATTTGCACTCTTTTTTACACGAACTTCGTCTGTTGCCGAAAGCGTAAGTCTGCCACTTTCAATTTCTTTAAACCATTCGTCCATGTAATAAACTGGTTCGTTAGTTTGATTGTCAAGAATTACTTTAGAAAAAAGTTCTTTTTGTTCCGGCGTAAAAAGTGAAGGAAGCACAACGCCAAAACGAATCATAAGCCGTTTTATTTTTGGTAAAGAATAGTCAGACAATTTAGGAGCCATTGTGCGAACAAGTTCCCAATAAGCCATAACCATCTGCTGTCTGTAAACAGTTCGGTCTTTTGCATCTGTGCACGTTAAATACTTTGTAAGAACCTGGTGAACTCTCTGAGCGGCCGGGCCTTCGCCGGTAAGACAGGTTTTGTAATAAGACGAATCGTTAAAGTACGGCATTGGTTCGTCTGCATAGATTTTTGTAATTGGAGTAAATTTTGTTATAGATAAATCGACCTTGTTTTTTTCGGTCATTGCAGCAATCATTTTTTCTTTTGTTCTTTGAACAGAAATATCTACATCCTGAACTTCAATATGACCAAACGCGCTGCTATTACCAAAACCTGTTCCGCCTCCTGTATTTTTTGTAGGGCCGGAAGAATCCTGTGTTTCTGCAAGTAAAGCTGCAATTGTCGGGTCCAATTCCTGATCGCTCATCTTTTACAACTCCAAACTTAAAATTGAGTCTTATAAGCCATATAAAAACTCAATAGTAACAACTCTTATAATTATAGCATATTCTATCTTAAAAAGTATAATTTTGCTTTATATCTAAATGAACTATTTTCCCCCTCTAGTTTTGGGCAAAATCACTTTGCAAACGAACTGCTTTTTAAGCTTACTTCTCCGGAAAAAAGTTTTTTTACAGTTCCGTCTTCTGTCTGAACAACAAGTTCTGCATCGTCTGTAATATCGAGGACTTTTGCTTTATAAACATTTCCTTCGAGCCCTGCAACTGGGTTTACAGTAACAACAAGTCCGGTAAGCATGGAACTTTTTCTATATTCGTCCATTGCATTTTTTATTGCGTCCTTGTCGTCTGCACTGTAGGCATCGTAAATTTTTAAAAGGTCTGCAATTACAGTAGCTGCAATTTCGTTTCTGCTTACCTTTGGAATTTGTTTGCCCTGAACTGCCATTATTTCTTCTATACTGCTGGCAACATTTGCAAGTTCGCCATTAAAATTACAGTTACGGACATTGATTCCGATTCCGACGATTGCAGTATCTATTGCGCCTGTTTCAAAATTTGTAACGCCTTCCGTTAAAATTCCACAGATTTTTTTGCCGTTCAAAAAAACGTCGTTTACCCATTTTATCTGACAGTCTTCGCCATATAAGGTTTTTACTGCATTTTTTACCGCAATTGCCGCCGCAGCCGTTAAAAAAGCAGGATTTTTTACTCCGCCCCTTGGCCTGTAAACTAAAGAAAAATAAATTCCGCTGTTTGCAGGAGAAGCAAATGAACGCCCCATCCGTCCACGCCCTGCAGTCTGCCGACCGGCAACAAAAAGAACACGATTTAATTCATTGTCCGCAGTTTTTCGTTTTGCTTCTAAATTTGTTGAATCAATTTCTTCAAAAGCACAAACCGAGCAATTTTCGCCATTGTCTTTTATGATTTTTTCTATTTGAGTTCCATCTATTTTATCTGGTTCACAATTCAACTTATAACCTTTGTTGGTTACGGCTTGTATTTTGTAGCCCTGAGAGCGCAGGGAAGTTATTGCTTTGTGAACTGCAGCCCTTGAAACACTGCACGTTTGTGCTAATTCTTCTCCAGAAACAAAGTCAGAAGTAGAATTTAAAATGGAAATTATATTTTCTTTTGTTGTCATTTTTTTACCTAAAAAACCGATTAAGATTCATTTACGTAGCCGCAAAATTTGTTTTTACCGGTGTTTTTTGCATCGTACAAAGCTCTGTCCGCTTTCTTAAAAAGTGAATCAAAACTATCATTTTCAAAAAGTGCAAAACCGATACTTGCAAGAATCACTTCTGCAGTTTCGTCCGGAGCAAATTCTTTTACAAGAGTTTTATTCAATTTGTCTAAAAGAATCTGACATCTTTTTTCTGCTATTTCTCTCTTATCGGCGCCAAGCATAAAAATTACAAATTCATCACCGCCAAAGCGCCCCATAATATCGTTACATCTAAAAACGCTTTGAATGCAGGCTGCCGTCTTTTTTAATACAGAGTCGCCGACCATGTGTCCGTAATTGTCATTTACTTCTTTAAATTTGTCTAAGTCAAGCATAATAAAAATGCCTTTCTGGTCTTTTTTTAAGATTTTTACTACTTCACGCTTAAAGGCCGACTTATTCAAAAGCCCCGTAAGCTGATCAGTGTCGCGTTCATTTTCGATAATCTGCCTGAGAAAAAATTCTCTTACACGAATTTTTGTAAGTAAAAAACATGGAACTATGCTTAAAATGTAAAAAATCCATGTATAAAAAATGTCAATTTGGGCAACAGATTTTTCTTTAAAATAAAGGACAAAGATTGAATTTAGAAGTCCAAGAATTGCAAGGTTTGTGTATAAACGGCGGGTTTTATCAATAAAAATAATCGGCAGAGAAAATATTACAACCATGAACGCTACAGAATTGTTATGTTCGTTTTTGTAAATTCCTCTGATTAAAGCATAAATACTAAGAATCCAGATAAAAAAATAAAGGAGCAAAAGAGTCCTTTTTGAATTTTCGCCAGAGGATTTCTGTGCAAAAAAAGCAACTGCCAGAATTAAGGCAAATACGACAAAATAAAGGACTGAACTTCCGAGAAAGGAATAATTCTCTACAAAAAGAGAAATTATTCCCAAAACCAGAAAATCAAAAGCAAGGACAAAGGAGCAGACAGACATTACAGAAAGATTAGTTCTATTAATGTCTACCCACACACATTCATACTCAAAATCAGAAACCTTATTTCTGAGGTAGAATGCCCTTATCCTCTTATATAGATTATTCATTCTTATAATTCTATTTCGATTTTCCTAAAAGTGCAAAATCCTCAACCTTTCCTGAGTATGCAATTCCCATTCCAGGATCTTCTAAGCACTTTAATTCGCGGATTGCTGTAAGGACAGCGTCTTTTTTTTCTACTGGAACAACCATTACAAGCATTTCTTTTTCAGAAACAATGTGCATTCCAAAAAAACGTTCGTCTGTTTCTTTTGCAGTTCCGCGTGCATTTATTACGGTTCCACCGCCGGCTCCAGCCTTTCTGGCAGCAGCCATTACGTCATCGGCATAACCTTTATTTACAATAACTGTAATCATTTCGTTTTGTGTATTCATAATGTCTTCCTCCTGATTGAGAGAACCGGCAGTGCCTGTATCTTCTGTTGTTCCGGCTTTTAAAAGTGAATCAATTCCAATGCTAAAAAGTTCTCCAAAATTGCGTCTTTCTTTTGAAGCTGCCTTTACGATTGCATTTTTTACAGAATCCGAAACTTCGTTTTCTACAAGCATCATTATTATGTCTTTTGAATTTTCACCAAGACCGAGCATTGCAACTAAATTAGTTTTTGCAAGGGAACGTCCCATTAAAACAGTTCCGCCACGACATCCGCTTTCCATTGCTGAACGTGTAAGTTTTTCGCCTTTTCCGTGAGGAACAACGCTAAAAAAAAGTTTGAATGAACTCATGCTTTTTCCTCCAGAACTTCAGTTGAGCTGTTTTCGACAGTTTTCTGACTGCCGGATTTTAGTTTGAATACGATTCCAAGAACCTGCAGGGCAATTAACGGAGTCATTGCAACAAGGGCAATTACACCAAAACCTTCTGAGGCAGAGCCTCCGCTTACAGCGTGTCCCACACCAAGAGTAAACGAAAGAATAAATGTACTTGTCATTGGTCCGCTGGCAACTCCACCAGAGTCAAAAGCAATACCCGTAAACAGTTTTGGACTAAAGAAAGTTAAGGCAAGTGCAATTAAATAGCCTGGAATTAAAATATACCAGATACTAAAACTGTAAATAACACGAGCCATAGAAATTCCAATTGCAATGGCAACGCCGGCACTTAAAGCAACAAGGATAACCTTGCGGCGGATCATTCCACCAGAAATTTCTTCTACCTGGTCGGTCAAAACCCAAACTGCTGGTTCTGCACATACAACGACAGCACCAAAAATACAGCCGATTAAAATTACAACAATCGGGCCTAAGATTTTTGGAACAACGAACAACGTTTTTGTAATTCCGTTGGAAGTTGAAGAAATTAAAATATCAGAACTGTTTGCAGCAAGTTTTCCAAGGAGAACCCCAAGTTCCTGGCCAACCGGCATAAAGCCACCCTGAGCACCGCTTAAAAAGATTACAAGTCCAATAAAGCTTAAAACAAAACCACGAGCCATGCGGACAACCTGCATTGGTGGCATTTTAAGCAAGGTAATCTGGAAAAATACTGCCATGGCAGCAAGAGGCGCAAGAGCCGAAATTACTTCTTTGGCAACTGCCGGAACGTGTTCAAAAACAACTGCAAAACCAACAGCAATTTCTTCTTCTCCACCGGCAGCAGCTTCCTGAACAACGCCGATTCCGCCGTTTATTTTTGCAATTACAATTGCATAAATTACAACAGCAAGAACAGGACCAACAGAAGCAATACCTGTTAAACCAAAACTTCCGTCGTCGTCCATTGAATTGGTCTGTTTATTCTGCAAAGTTTTTGTACGAACAGCAGCAACACCAACACCAAGCGCCATAATAAACGGAACTGTCATTGGACCTGTCGTAGCACCGCCAGAATCAAATGCAACGCCCTGCAAAGCCTGAGGCGCAAAAAAAGCTAGAACAAAAACAGCAACATAAGCAATGATTAAAATTATGCGAAGAGGAATAGAAAGGATTACGCGCATAATTCCGAGGGCAACGAAAAGACCAACGCCACTGGCAATCGCAAAAATCAAGCCCCATTTAGAGACGGAAGATTCAATTTTGCGCACCTGATCGGCCAAAACCTGAATATCCGGTTCGGCAATTGTTACAATAAATCCGATAAAGAATGCGGCAACCAAAAGAAGTGGCAGATTTCTTTTTGAAGTTAAGGCAGCACCGCTACGCTCACCAATCGGGAGAATTCCAATATCAACTCCCAAAAGGAATATTGCCAAACCGATAATGACCATAACTCCGCCAAGCATAAACTGCATTAGAAGTTGACCACCCAAGGGAGCAATTGTTACTCCCAGTAGCAAAACCAAAAACATTATTGGTGCTACAGAAAACACAGTCTCTTTAAGTTTTAAATAAAAGTTCACTTAAGTAAGACCCCCCAGCGGAAAATAATTTTTACAGCCCGTCAGGAAAAGCTTTCCAGCCTTTTTTGCTGATTCCCTCAATCCATTTTTTTGCAAATTCTTTAGCGCCTTCTAAATCCATGTCGCGGTAGTTGCCACATTGAATTTCGTTAGCAGCAGGAATGTCGCCAGTCCAGTCAACAATCTTCTGAAAAACAGGAACAAGATGTTTTGCAATATATTCTTCGCTTACGTCGCCCCAAACTGTAAGGTAAAAACCTGTACGACAACCCATTGGCGAAAAATCAATTACCCCAGGAATTTCGTCTCTCAAATACTCTGCAATAATGTGCTCCATTGTGTGCAGAGCACCTGTGTTCATAAATTCCTTATTTGGCTGGCAGACACGAATGTCAAATTTTGTGACAATGTCCCCTTTTTCACCCTGTTTTTTACTTGCAGTACGAACATAAGGAGCTGTAACTTTTGTATGATCTAAATTAAAACTGTCAACGTTATATTTTTTTAATTCCATTTGTATCTGTCCACAATTAAAAATCTACTATAATAAAAGCCGGTAAAGGGCTAAAAAATAACGAATAACGCGATTTTATATTGCTTCTATAAGTTTTTCAACTAGATGCGCGCTCATTTTTGCAGCAACAGTTTCGTTAAAATCGTACTTTTGTTTGCTTCCGTCGTCGGCAGTGTCGCTCATGCATCGGATAATTACAAAAGGAATTTTATTAACATGGCAGGCATGGGCAATCGCAGTTCCTTCCATTTCTACGCAGGCTGGCTCAAAATTATCTGCAATCTTCTTTTTTGTAACAGAATCAGCAATAAACTGATCTCCAGTTGCAATTCTTCCTTCTACGATTTTGTGTTCTTTTGATTCTTCGAGAGTGCCAAAAACTTCTTTTGCTTTTTCTATCATTTGCTGGTCAGCCTTAAACGAAAAAACGTCCATCTGAGGAATCTGTCCAACCTTATATCCAAAATAAACTGCGTCCATATCGTGGTAAACAGCGTCGCTAGAAACAACAAAGTCTAAAGTTGTAAGTCCGCTAGCCATTGCACCGGCAATTCCTGTATTTATGATATGAGTACAACCAAATTCAAGAATAAGACGCTGAGCACAAAGAGCAGCGTTAACTTTTCCAATTCCAGAACGAACAATTACAACGTCCGTTTCGCCGAGTTTTCCTTCAAAAAAATCAAGTCCGCCGGCATTTTTTGTTTTTACAGAAGTCATTTCGTTTTTTAAGTCGTCAACTTCAACCTGCATTGCGCCAATAATTCCAATCTTTTTCATTTTTTTTCCTTCAGGAGCATAATAATTTTATCGCGCGGGCTTTTCACCCTGCGCTAACGCTTAGCGGCTGTCTAAAAAGTTCAAAATGTCATTGCCATACTTGATACGACAATCTATTTAGATTTCCGGGTCAAAGTGCGAAAATGACAAAAAAATACTTTTTAGACATCCACCTTTCGGGGTTACAATCCCGGCTAGGCTTTTTTGTGCAAAACAACATTTTGCTGTTCGCGTCTTTCCAATAAATTTATTGAGAAATAAGCCTTTCGTCTATAAAAAGTTTTTGCGTAATTTTCGTTAACAAGCTCAAAAATTGCAAAGTTTTCTAAACATTTCGCACAAAACTGCAAAGTTTGCGATATTTTCATAAATATTGCGTTATTTTAACCGTTTTTCTGTACTTTTTCTTAGAATTCCATTGCATAAAAGATTCTAAAGTTATATCTTATTCTCAGCAGCAAGAAATAACAAAAATGAGATTTCAAAAGGACTACTTTTTTTCCTCCTTCAGTAGTCCTTTTTCTTTTTTAAACCAATCTTTATAATTTCTATTCACAAATACGATTAACAGGCCTCTAAATGAACAAAATTAAATTTACTCAAAGCTCTAATGCTTATTTAATTCCTTTTATTTTAGACAATACAAAAGCAAAATCTCCTTTTATTCTTGTTGTTCCTGGTGGCGGATACAATCACTATGGCACAAAGGAACAGGAAACCATTGCTCAGTTTTTTAATTCAAAAGGTTTTTCGTCGGCCGTTCTTTATTACACTCTTTCGCCTTTTAAGTTTCCGGAAGCCCTTGTTGATTTAGCTCAGGCAGTTGCCTTTATCCGCCAGAACGCAGACAAGTGGAATATCGATTCTCAGAAAATCTGTCTTTGCGGTTTTAGCGCAGGCGGACATTTGTGCGCAAGTTTAGGCTGCTACTACAATTCACCTCTTTTAAAAGATTTAACGCTGAATAACGAAAAACTTACCGCTGCAGATATTCAAGCGGATTCGCTTTGTCTGTGCTACCCGGTAATTTCGGCAGATAAAAAAATCTGCCACGAAGGCTCTATCAAGTGCCTTACAGAAAATCTTACTCAAAAAGAATGTTTAACTCTTTGTAAACAGACAAACACAGATTCTGCAAATATCCGCGATGTTGTTTCGTTGGAAAAACATGTTTCTAAGGATTTTCCAAAAACATTTATGTGGCACACGAGGACAGACAAGGCAGTTCCGGCAGAAAATACACTGCGCTTTGCCCAAAGCCTAAAAGAGGCCGGCGTAGATTTTGAATATCACCTTTTTAAGGAAGGCGACCACGGACTTGCTCTTGCAGAAGGCTCAAAGGCAGAAATTTGGACAAGTCTATTTTTAAATTGGAATAAAGACTAAAATCTTAAAAAAACATTGGAGGACTTTTTATGTCTATCTTACAGTCGATTCTGCTTGGGATTTTACAGGGAATTGCAGAATTTTTACCGATTTCTTCCAGCGGACACCTGGCAGTAGCTCAGCATCTTTTTAATTTGCAGGACGTTCCGCTTCTTTATGATGTAATTTTGCATCTTGCAACCTTGCTTGCTGTCGTTATTTTTTTCCGAAAAAAGATTATAAGACTTTTCTGTTGTCTTGGCCGGTGGATTACAAAAAAAGAACAGACTGCTAATGACGATCCAGAAGATTTATTGAGTGGAACCGACAAACTCGGCAGAAAAACAATTATTGCTGTAATCTGCACAACATTAGTAACCGGTGTTTTAGGAGTTTTTTCGAGCAAACTTATTCCAGAAATGCCGATAAAATTTACCTGCGCAGGATTTTTAATTACTGCCTGCCTTTTAGTTTTTAGCAGTGTATGGCAAAAAAAACATTCTTTACAGCAAAATGGCGAAAGCGGAAGTTTTAAAGGAATCAGCGTTTTACAGTCGCTTTTTATCGGCCTTATGCAGGGAATCGGCACTTTACCGGGAATAAGCCGTTCTGGTTCTACTATTGCCGGAGCACAGCTTGCTGGAGTTGACCGCTCTGCCGCCGGAGAATTTTCTTTTATCGTAAGTATTCCGGCTATTTTAGGAGCATTTTTACTTGAAGCAAAAGACCTTGGCGAAGTTGGTTCTTCCATTGGTTTTGCAACAGTTGCCGCAGGTTTTGTTTCTGCATTTGTTGCCGGCTATGTTTCTTTAGTATTTTTAATGAAACTTATTAAAAAAGGCAAACTTGAATGGTTTGCAGCCTACCTTGTTCCGCTCGGAATCGCAGGATTGATTTTCTTTTAATTTGTGCGGTTATTCGCAGTAGGGGTGCGATGTCCTGTCGCGGCACAAATTGCAGTAGGGATAGGAGGGGCGCCGAAGGCGTTATTTTGCGTCAGTCGTGACTGGCGCAAAATAATGGAGCGCGCAAGGCGCGGAACCCCGGATAGCCCGGGCCTGCCGCAAGGCAGGTACTGCCCAAAATAAAAAAAAGTGTGCTAAAATCCTTTTATGAGTGAATTAAATGCACCTTTCTGGAACCTGGACTCGATTTTTTCTTCGATAGACAGTCCGCAATACATTGCAGCAATAGAAGAATATAAAACTGGAATGGAAAAGCTTGAAAACCTTTTGCACACTGCCAGCCGTTTTAATTTTAGTTTCTGGCTTAAAGGTTTTTTAGATGCACAGGAAAAAGTCTTAGCCCTGTCTCAGTCTTTAGGGGCTTACTCTTACATAATTTACTCAGTTGATACAACAAACACTTCTTATCTTAATAATATTTCAAAAATAGACGAACTTGCCCTCAGATTGCAGAAAATTGAACTGGATTTTAAGAGCGTTTTGAGCAAAAATTCTGCAAAGTTAAATGATTTTTTTGAACGATTCCCGCAATATACAGAACGCCGGTTTTTATTAGAAGAAGAAATTGCAGACTTTAAGCATAAAATGAGCGCAAAAGAAGAAAATCTTGCCGGCGACATGCAGCGCACCGGAGGAGATGCCTGGGACCGCCTGCACGAACAGATTATTTCTAATTTAAAAGACGAAGACGGAAAAACTTTTAATGAACTGCGTAACGATGCTTATTCAAGCGACCCTCAATTAAGAAAAAGTTCATGGCAAAAAGAACTCTTATTGCTTAAACAAAACGAAATTGCTTTTGCTGCCTGCCTGAACAATTTAAAAGGCGAAACATTGACTTTAAACAAACGCCGCAAATGGAAAAAACCGGTTGACCGCGCTCTTGCTTCGAGCAGAATGAACAAAAAAAGTTTGAATGCCCTTATAAAAGCAATCGAAAAAACTCTGCCGGAATGGAGAAAGTATTTTAACGCAAAGGCGAACTTTTTAAAAAGGAACAACCTTACAGCAAGTTCTCCAAAATACATAAACGGAAAGGCAGAAAAAGGTCTGGCTTTTTATGATTTGTTTGCGCCAATGACTGTACAAACACAAAAAACTGACGAAAAAGAATCGCTTTTGTCAAAAACGTGGACTTTTGAACAGGCGCGCGACTATGTAATTGCCCGTTATGACAGTTTTTCAAAAGATATGGGAGACTTTGCCCGCAAAGCTTTTGAGAAAAACTGGATTGATGCAAAAGTAAGACCGGGAAAGGTTGGCGGCGCATACGACGAAGACTTTGCTTTGGGGCACCAGAGCCGAATAATGACAAACTTTACAGGCACGTTCAGCGACATTATTACTCTTGCTCACGAAATCGGGCATGCTTACCATTTTTCCTGCCTGAAAGGAAAGAGCGTTTGTTTTTTTAGTTACCCGATGACTCTTGCAGAAACCGCTTCGACATTTGCAGAAACAATCGTAAAGCAGGATATGCTAAAAAAATGCTCGGAAGAAGAAAAACTGCAGTTTCTTGAACTTGATTTGCAGGATGTAAGCCAGGTTTTAGTTGATATTCTCTGCCGTTATTATTTTGAAAAGTCCGTATTTGAAGAAAGGTCAAAAGGCGAATTGAATGCAGAAGATTTTTGCCGTTTAATGAAGGCATCTCAAGAAAAATCCTATGGCAAAGGGCTGAACTCTGAACGCCATGAATACATGTGGGCTGTAAAAAGCCATTATTATTCAACAGGTTTAGATTTTTACAATTTTCCTTATGCTTTTGGACAGATTTTTGCAGCAGCTTTGTATAAACGCTATCAAAAAGAAGGAAGTGCTTTTGCTCAGACTTACAAAAATATTTTAAGTTGCACAGGCAGCATGTCGTGCGAAGATTTATGCGCTCTTGCCGGTTTTGATATAACAAATGTTGATTTTTGGAAAGACGGAATTGAATTTTATACTTCGAGAATCGCGGAATTTTGTGAACTGTGTAAAGGAAAATCGACTGGTGTAACTGTAAAAGAAGTAATACAAAAGCAGGCAGAACAAAGTGAGCCGCAAAAAAAATCAGGCCTTCTGCACCGGGCAGAAAGCCTGATAAACAAATAAGTTTTTCTATCTTTTTATTTCGTTATGCTGTTTTTCAAGATATTCCATAACGTGGTCTATCATTGCCTGTTTTGTGTCAGGGCAGTCAGCAGGCAGGCTTGCAAGATATTCTTTGCGGTAAGGTTTGCATTCAATTACCGGACTTGCCTTATAAACGCATACATCTGGAGAACACTCGTCTGCAAGCATATCGTTCATGTTGTCCGGATTGAATTTTAAAATCATTCCGTCGACAGAAACTAAAAGCATTACGTCGAACATTCTTAAATAACTGTCAATTTCTTTTAAACCGCGTTTTGTTTCCGGCTTGCCAGGGCGATAGCGTGTTCCTGCAGGAAAAACAAGGATTGCTTCTCCATTGCGTTTACAGTTGTCCATTGCATGCATTGCGGCAAGGTTAATTGAACGTGCCTTTTTTGTTTCTGCTTCTATTTCTTCCTGGCTTGCAGCAGTTTTTGCAGCAGAATCAAGGGAACGCGTAGGATAAATTACAACGCGGGTAAAACTTTCTGCAAAGGCGCGAACCATAGGATCTGCTTCGTTGAGCTTCATTCCGGCAATTGCAACGATTCTACCACCAAGTTCGCGGCAGTCTGCATCTGTGGAATTTTCAAGCAACCAGATTAAGCCTGGCAGGTCTGTGTTTGAATAATGTTCCATTAAAATAAGTCCGCTTTTGCCAGACTTAAGTGCTGCCAGAAAAGCCTTAAAGTTTTCGACACCTTCAAGGCGGCTTCCTTCTGCCATGTTTTCTTTTACAAGCTGATCCATCATTTTTTTTGTAGCTGGATTTGCCTTTTGATAAACATTTGTTGCATCTATTTTTGCAGCTGCATGCGACAAATTCTGCTGTTTAATCTGCTTAAACCATTCTCCATAGCGCTCACGAATCGAAGCCATAATTCCTCACAAAAATAACAGGCAAAACTGAAAAAAAGACATCTTTGCCATAAAATATTGCATACGTTTTTATCAAACGCGCTGTCTTTCCATATTAGTTTTAATGGCTCAAATATGCAAGGCTGCACGAAAATTCAGTAAATGAGAACTGTAGAGAGGTTGTTTTTTTAAGAGTTCCATTTAACAAAAAGGCAGTTTTGCAATACACTTCCAGCCATGAAAAATATTAAAACTGTTTCTTTAGCTGGTGCCGGAGCTGTTGGCGCTGTAATTGCGGATTCTTTAACGGCGTATCTTGGAAAACAAAATGTGCAGATTTTAGCAGACGGCGAACGGCTTGAACGTTATAAGAAGAACGGTCTTTTTTTAGACGGCAAAAAACTTGATTTTAACTATGTTTCTCCAGAAGAAGCAAAACCAAGCGATCTTGTAATTATTGCAACAAAAAACCTTCAACTAGGAAGTGCAATTAAACTGATAAAAACTTCTGTTGCAAAGGATACGATAATTTTGTCTGTGTTAAATGGAATTCAAAGCGAAAAAGATCTTGCAAAAGTTTTTGGCGAAAGTGCCGTAATGTACGGATTTGTTTTAAGTTTGAATTCAATCCATGAAAAAAATCAGATCCGTTGTTCTGACAGAGGCTGCGTTATTTTTGGCGAAAACGATAATTCAAAAAGCGAACGTGCCCTTGCCCTCTGCTCTCTTTTTGAATCAAGCGGAATTAAATACAAAAATCCAGACGACATTCATCTTGAACAATGGAAAAAATTTTTATTGAACGTAACTTTTAATACAATCAGTGCGTTGTGCCGTTCAACTTATGGCGGTTTTAATTTTGAATGTATAAAAGA
Source organism: Lachnospiraceae bacterium (assembly GCA_963651875.1). Taxonomy (GTDB): domain Bacteria; phylum Spirochaetota; class Spirochaetia; order Treponematales; family Treponemataceae; genus Treponema_D. The sequence continues at coordinate 27,242 of CAVJSA010000034.1, forward strand.
CCTTGTCCGCCTTGCCGGAAGCGAAGTTATTAAAATTGCAAATGCAGAAGGCGTTGCCTTAACTCAGCAGAATCTCGAAGATGATTTAGCACTGTGTTCAACCTGGGACCCTTTAGGCGAAACAAGTATGTTGCAGGATTTTAAGGCTGGCCGGAAAAGTGAAAATGAATGGTTCTGCGGAACAATCGTAAACTTAGGCGAAAAACATAAAATTTCTGTGCCGGTTTGTTCGATTTTAAAAAAGTTAGTAGAGGGAACAGAAAAAGCGCGGGAATTAAGGATTTAGAAGTTCTAAAACTTCGATTGAATCTCTAAGCGGAGAAATTCCTAAAAAGGCTTCGTTTACAAGCTGGCCGTATGAATAAAAATGCGCAGACGGTAAAAATTCTTCGCCAAAAGAAATATAGCTTTTGCCTGAATTGTCGATTCCGTATCCTAATTTGTAACGCTGACCACGGTATAAAAGTTCCATTTCTTTTTTAATTTCTACATTTTTACGAAATAAAGTTTCCTGCATAGACGGAGTATAACAGAATGAAAAAATTATTCATATTGATTGCTTTAATTGGTGCGCTGGATTTTTGCCAGGCATCTTCTTTTGCGGACGAAAAAGTTGAATTAAACGGAGAAGAATTATTGGAAAAAGATTTTTACATAAGCGAAATTGACGACAGTATTTTTGCAAGAATAAAGGGCAAATCCTTTAAGGATAATTGCACTGTTCCAAAAGAAGATTTGCGCTATCTGCATTTATTGCATAAAGACATGACCGGAAAAACGACAGAAGGTGAACTTATCTGTAACAAAAAAATTGCGGACAAACTTTTGTTTATTTTTAAGGAATTGTATAAAGCTGATTATCCGATCGAAAAAATGCATTTAATTGACGAATACAATGCCGACGACGAACAGAGCATGCAGGATAATAATTCGTCGTGTTTTAACTTTAGGTTTATAAGTTTTACAACTAAGGTTTCTAAGCATGGTTACGGGCTGGCGATTGATATTAACCCTCTCTACAATCCGTATGTTAAAAAAGTTGCAGGAAAGACAAACGTTGAACCTGCAGCGGGAATGCCTTACGTTGACCGCAGCAAAAGTTTTCCGTACAAGATTGACCACGACGATCTAGCATATAAACTTTTTACTGCCCAGGGGTTTGAATGGGGCGGAGACTGGAGCGACAGAAAAGATTTTCAGCATTTTGAAGCGCCTGATAGTTGGGTTAAATAAAAGACGGGGCGTTGCGGGGTGTCCCCGCACGGTGGGTAGCGCAAAACGCGCCTTTGCGCGGTTG
>CAVJSA010000035.1:0-27057 GCA_963651875.1 Lachnospiraceae bacterium
GTTTTCATAAAAGACACCTCACGTTCTTCTTTAGAATCAAAAACAAGTAACCATATCGGCTTCGCCCAAAGACGCAATTTTAATTACTTGTTTTTGATAAAAAAAAACTGAACGACTTAATCAACAGGGTGTCGAAAAAATCATTCAGTTAGTTTATTCGCCATTCTTTGAAGAATGACTAAAAATTTTCACCCTGCCAAAATTTCCAGTAATTCTTCCAGCGAGAGCGCATTTTAGAACTGTGTGCATATTAAAACAAAATACTCATCATAATGCATATTCTGTCTACCAATGAGTATAAAAACTGTCGTGTTCGTCAATTTTCCGCCCTTTTTACAATAACAAAAGACCTAAAAAAATAATTCCTTAATAAAATGTATAATAAAGCAGTTGAACAATTTATAATCGAATATCTTAAGGATAAAGAGGATATTTATTTATCCGAACAAGTTTTAACAGAAATTCGAAGCGGAAAACAAAAGACTTATTCTGCTGATGAAATTTTTAAGAGGATCTTGGCTTATAAAAACAGCTTTTTTCAACAAAGACAAAAAACAATTCCAAAACCTGATAGTCTCTCTATTAAATAAAATTCAAACTATTATTTAATAGTATTTTAATGTCAAAAGTTAAAAGCGATCTTCCTTCCAACCCGCTACTGACTTGTGTCCACTTTCGGAAAATTGCTTTTGTGAAAAATTATCTTTTTCTTTGTCATCAAGGAAAGAATTTATAATTTTATATTCTGTTTCAAGAGCTTCATATTCTCTTTTAAAATCTTCGTTTTGCATCTGTGCTTTTAACGCTTCCTGTAAAGTCATAATCCTACCTTATTAACTATTATACTTTGACAAATAATCCAACGCAGCAGCAATTGTACACTACAGTTTCGATTACATTCCCTCGAAAAATTACAAAAGTGTTTCCAGCTTTTCTTTTAGGAATTCGCTTTTTTCTCTTAAACCTATGTTTCCAGTTGATAATATTATTTGGTTTGGTTTTGTACTGTCTAATCGTATTTTTCCAGAATTTTCTCTTATAAGTTTCATAAGCTTATCAAGCGGAATATTCGTTACTTTTCCAAATTCAACTGAAATTTCTCCTTTTCTCTCTTTTAAAGTTGAAATATTCAATTTTTTTGCAATAATTCTTACCTCTGCAAGGCTTAAAAGACTGTAAACTTCTTCTGGAATCGGGCCAAAACGATCTTCGAGTTCGTTATACATTTTATCAAGTTCATCCTGCGTCTGAACACCGGCAACTTTTTTATAAATTTCCATTTTTGTCTGAATCGAATGAACATAGGTGTCAGGAATAAAGCCCGTATATTCAAGTTCCATAAGAACTTCATTCTGTGATTCGTAATCTTTCTGGCTTGTAAGGCGTTCAACTGCATCACTCAAAAGTTTTACATAAAGTTCAAAGCCAACAGAATAAACATCACCGCTCTGATCCCGTCCAAGAAGGTTTCCAGCTCCGCGGATTTCCATATCTTTCATTGCAATTTTAAATCCAGCACCAAGTTCCGTAAAATCAGAAATAACCTGCAATCGCTTCATTGCAACTTCTGACAAAACCTTATGTTCTGGATAAAGAAGATATGCATACGCTTTTCTGTCACTGCGGCCTACCCGTCCCCTTAACTGATAAAGCTGGCTTACTCCGTACATATCAGCTCTGTCAATAATAATTGTATTTACATTAGGAATATCAATTCCATTTTCTATAATTGTTGTTGCAATTAAAACCTGAAATCCTCCAAGTTTAAATCTTCTAAAAATATCATCAAGTTCTTCTGCCGTCATTTGTCCGTGGGCAGTTTCTATCATCATTTCAGGAACAATTCTCTGCAGTTTTAACCTGGTTTCTTCTAAAGATTCTACGCGATTATGAAGATAAAAAACCTGTCCTCCGCGATCCGTTTCCTGCCTTATAGCGCGGGCCACTTTTTCGTCTGTATATTCAGCAACAATAGTTTCTACAGGTTTTCTTGTTTGCGGAGGCGTCGTTAATAATGACATATCACGGATTTTTAAAAGACTCATGTGCAGAGTCCGGGGAATTGGAGTTGCCGACATTGCCAGACAGTCGATATTTGCTTTTAAGGATTTTAATTTTTCCTTGTCTTTTACACCAAATCTCTGCTCTTCATCAATTATCATGAGTCCGAGATCTTTGTATTTTACGTCCTTTTGAATAATTCTGTGAGTACCGATTAAAATATCAACTTTGCCGGATTCAAGTTCTGCAAGAATTTTTTTCTGTTCTTTTGGAGGAACAAAACGGCTCATCTGTTTTATCGTAACTGGAAAATTCTTAAAGCGTTCTATACAGGTTTCGTAATGCTGCTCAGCAAGAATCGTTGTCGGAGCAAGAAAAGCTACCTGTTTTCCGCCCATAACAGCTTTAAAAGCTGCACGCATTGCAATTTCTGTCTTGCCAAAACCAACATCCCCACAGACAAGACGATCCATAGGAACTGCCTTTTCCATGTCATTTTTTACTTCCTGGGTAACGTTATATTGATCAGGAGTATCTTCGTACGGAAAACTTGCTTCAAAAGCGGTCTGCCATTCATTATCTTTTGGAAAAGGATAACCTCTTGAAGCCTGACGGCGGCTATAAAGTGCTATAAGTTTTTCTGCAAGATCTTCTACAGCTTTTTTTACCTTATTTTTACGGTTTTCCCACGATTTTGAGCCGATTTTATCGAGACGAGGCTTTTCTCCTTCGTTTCCGATATAGCGTTGAACTAAATTGACCTGCTCAATCGGAACAAAAACAAATTCTTCATCAGCATATTCAAGTTTTATGTAATCGCGTTCGTTGCCCATTGCTTTTACACGCTGAATCCCCTTAAACTGCCCGATTCCATAATTTACATGAACAACAAAGTCGCCCTCGTTTAATTCAACAAAGGTATCAATTGCCCGGCTTTTTACATGACCTAACGATTTTGGAACATGCCTTCTGCGCCCAAAAATTTCATTTTCCTGAATGACAAGTGTTTTAGTTTCTTCAATTCCGAAACCTTCAGAAATTGGCAATGGCAGAACAGAAACTGCAAAATCTTTTAAAATTTCCTTTATTCTAAGAGATTGATTTGGATTGTCAGCAAAAATTATAATTGTCCAGCCATCTGCAATATAAGACGTAAGTTCATCCTTTAAATAATTTATATTGCCAAAAAAACTTTTTCCAGGACTAGATTTTATAAAGATTTTAGAATTGTCATTCTTATGTATTATTTTTTCAACATTTTTTGAATTTTCATCAAGTTTACTATCAGCTTTTTCATTAAACTGTATACTTTTTTCTACATCTTTAAATTTATTCTGACTTTCATTTTGAACTTCATTATTCAGTGTTTTAAAGAAAATTGATTTTTTGTGAACATTTTTTACATCCTCAAAATCAAGGAGCATTTGAGAAACGTCAAGAACAGGAAAACTCTGACGGGCAATTCTGAACATTCCCGCATATTCCCTCTTAAAACTTTCCTGGGCATTTTCCTGCCTGTCATAATCAAAATAAAAAACAGGAGTGTTTTCATCAACATAATCAAGAACTGTATAAATTACATCCCACAAAACAGGATAAACAAGTTCTTCACCTTCACTCTGACCTGTCGTCCGCAGTTCTTCTATAAGTTTTTCTTTTGCTTTTTGCGCGTCTAAAGTCAACTCAAGATGTTCGTTAAATTCCTTTGTATTTTCTATTTTAGAAATAAAGTCTTCGCTCCAGACAACTTCCTTCATCGGAAAAACAAGCAGGTTATCGACAGCATCTATGGTTGTCTGCGTCTGTGGATTAAATGTTTTTATTGAATCAATCTGATCAAAACAAAATAAAATTCTATACGCAAAATCGTTTCCAGGAGTAAAAATATCAAGAACTTCACCACGAAGAGTAAATTCTCCTTGTACACTCACCTTTGGAACCCGCAAATATCCGAGTTTTGAAAGTTTTTCTGCAATGTCTGCAGGATCAATCTGCTGTCCTTTATTAATGCTAAAAATAAGAGTTTTTAGATATTCCGGCGAAGGAACAGGAGATTGAAGCGCCCTCTGCGTTACAAGAAAAATCCTGGGCTTTGTTGATAAAGTTAAACTGCGCTCCTGGTAAGCAAGTTTAGAAAGAAAAGCCGCCCTCTGCCCGAAAACAGCCGAACCAGTATTTGCAGGTCTGTAAGGAACTGTTCCCCACCACGGAAGTGTGTACAATTCAACTTCGCCATCAAAAGCAGTCGCAAGATCTCCAGAAAGTTCAGCAGCATCTTTTTCATTTGGAACCACAAAAACAGTATCAAGACTTACTGATTTACTTTTTTGTACAGGGCTTTTAGAAAAATCATTTCCGGCAGAATACCGTCCTGTCGCTTCATACTGAAGGCTTTGCAGAGCATTGTTTTTTGCAGTATCAATGCAGGAAGAAGCAAAAAAAGGCACACAAGCACCGTGCAGACCACTGATTTCAAAAGGAAAAGAATCAAGCGGAGCACAACCAAGTTTATCTACAGCACCAGAAAAATCTTTCCAGCCTTTTAAAAGCATTAAAATAGAATTTGATAATAATGATTTCATTTAAAATATCCGATATTTTCTATAGCGCCTGACAAAAATTCAGTCCGCGGCTATTAGTTTGTTAGAACAGGAGACATAAGTTTTGAAACGAAGTCTGATTTTTAATATAGCGTTTTTATCAATTTTTGCACAGTTGGCATTTTCTCAAGTAAATTCAAACACACAAGCAGACTATTCAAAAGCCGACGTAAGCATAAAGTATTATGACAGAACAATGTATTTTCCGTCTTCGGCAGAAGAAAATCCAATTTATGTTTCTGTTTCAATCTCCAACAAAGGAAGCGAAACTTTAAGATTTAAGATTGCAGACGACAGAGCGTTCAGCCTTGACTTTACGGCACACACAGTAAAGAACACAATTTTACCGTCAACACAGTCCCTTATCATAAAACGTTCGACAAATCAAACAGTTTATTTTAGAGAGCTTTCTATTGAACCTGGAGAAACTTATTCATTTGTAGAAGACGTAAAAAATTACATTCAGTTTGACGAACCTTCAATTTATTACATTGAACTTTCTTTTTACCCGGAACTGTACAAGGCAAAATATATTGAATTGAATTCAAATCGTTTAAGCCTTGAAATTCGCCCTTCTACTTCAACAGCTTCGTCTTTGTATCTGCCAGTTGAATCAAAAACCAGCGCTCTCTTAAAACCAGAAAACCTTTCACCAGATAAGGTCGTTGAACAGACAATTATTGCAAGACAAAAATCTTTATGGGATCAGTATTTTCTGTATATGGACATTCAGGAAATGATGAACCGTAATTCTGAATTAAAAAGACGTTACAATTCTTCTTCTGCAGACGAAAGAGACAACATGCTCAAAAACTACAAAACCGAATTAATGCAAAACAGAATTGATTACGACATTGTTGCAGTTCCAGACAGATTTTCAATTGAAAACACATCTTATGGTCAAAACGAAGGAACTGTAAGCGTAAAAGAATGGTTTAAATATCCGACATTCCATGAAGTAAAACGCTACGTTTACAAAGTACGACAGCGCGACGGAATCTGGCAGATTTACGACTATTCTGTAACAAATCTTGGAACAGAATAAATACAACATTATTTTTGAATTAAAAAAACAAATATAAAAAAAAGTAAAAAAAAAGGTATAAAAAAATGAAGGCTCTACTCGTAGCAGACAACAAACTTGTAATTGACAATATTTCTCAGATTCTCGAAACAGCAGGATACGATGTAATCATATACAACTGGCTGTTAAAAGCTCTCGACAACGTAGAAGAAATTTCTCCTCACCTTATCGTTGTAAGTGCAAAGGATTATCCGCGCCACTGGAAAACTCTCGCTCAATATGCAAGCATGGGATTCCGCTCTTATAAACCACAGGTTATTCTGTATGCAGAAGGCGGTTTAAGTGAAGAAGACTTGCAAAAAGCAAAAACACTCAATATCCGTGGAGTTTTTGAATCTGTAGATGTAAAAGGTTTAGACCAGCTGAGAAATATTCTTACAAAAGAAAGCGATATTTTCTCCGGCAATCTGACAGAAGAAGAAATCCCTACAGTAGGCGCCCTTTTAACAGAAAAACAGGAAAAAGATGTAGAACAGTCTCAGAAACTCAATGAAGATGAATTAACGACAACAGCAGAAAAAGTAGCAGAAGAATCGTTCCAAGACGCACAGAAAATTGAAGTAGCCGCCACTGAAGAAAATTTGCAGGAAGAACAGTTCCAGCAAGAAGATAAAATTGAATTAACAGCCGAAGAAGAATTCGGCAAACTCAATGCACAGGAAATTACAGAAGAATCTGCCGAGAACAATACTATAGAACTTAACAAAGAAAGTAATTTTGAAGTTTCCACTCAAGAACAGCCGATACAGGAAATGTCAGCAGAATCTTTAAATAAAGTTGAAAATATTCAAAACAGTCAGGACATTACAGAAAATACCTTAGAAGCAGAAGAAGATTCTACAGATAAACAGGATTCAACTCAGAAAAATCTCGTCTGCTCATTTATGTTTACAAATCCTCTTTCTGGAGAACTTGTAACAGGATACGCCTTTAATTTTGACGGAAAAACCTTTATTTTTAAGGCAGATATTCCAGAATTTGTTTCAAACCTTTCAATCGGAACACAAATTTCCTGCGCCTCATTAAAATTAAGCGAAGAAATCAAAACTGTTCAGTCGCTTGTAAGAGAAAATGCAGCAGAAATGCTGCTGGAGCTTGTATAAACTATGAGCACTCAGGGAAGAACTGCTAAATTTTTTTGTGAAAACTGTGGTGCCGAGGTTCCAAGAAACGCAAAAGTCTGCCGTCATTGCGGAAGATTTTTTTCGAGCGTTCGCTGCCCTCAATGCGGAAAAACAGGCACCCCAGAACAATTTAAAAACGGCTGCCCTGAATGTGGTTATACTGTAGAAAATTCTGCAAAAAAACAGAAACTTTCAAAAGAAAAAAAAGCTTCGTTTTTTTCAAAATTTGCCTTAAAAAAAGCAATCAATTCATTTAACCAGACACAAAAAACTTCTGCAAAACGCACCCAGTCAGAAGACAGCCTTCCTGCATGGATTTTTGTGTTAATGGTCGGCATTATTATTGCAATGATTTTTCTTTTCTTTTTTTAATATACAAAACCGCTAATTGACAAACATACTAAATTTTGATTTAATATATAAATCCGTTTAATGCCCGGATGGCGGAATTGGCAGACGCGCTAGGTTCAGGTCCTAGTGTTCGAAAGGACATAGGGGTTCAAGTCCCCTTTCGGGCAACTCTTCTTTTATAAAAATCCAGATTTACAGATAAGACAATGACAGAGATTTTTTTTCATTGCCGTGTACTTCTCTCCGAAAACCCGTTGTAATTCTGGCAACAAAAAGCAATTAACCACGAAGTTCTATCAATTTCTGATTTATTACTGCAATTTTTTTGTAAAGCTCAAAATAATCAATATGTTCGCTTCCTGCTTTATTCTGCTCAGGCTGCAAAACTTTTGCTTTTAAAACTTCATTTGCATTATTCAATCCTGAATTTTTTATTGTCTGGGCATATTCTTCATTTAGTTCTGCTGTCCAACCCATAATCTGAGGCTTTGCAAAAGTATGAACTTTTTTTATTAAAGCAATCTGATACATTTTTTTGCCATAAAATTCTTCAAGTGAATTTCTAAATTTTCTGTCTTTGCTAAATTCAAGAACACATTTTAAAATGTTTGCATTCAACTCAAAATGGCATAAAGAAGAATTGTCCAGAAATAATTTTCCAGTTTCTGTCTTAAAAAATTCTTTTATTGAATCTTCGCTTTCATTAAAAATATATTCGTATTCACTTCCCCATAAAGAGGCACTTAGACTTTCCCGACGACGCTGGTTTGTAACTGGAAAAATAAAGGCTTTTTTAATCTGAAGTCCCTTGATAAGTTCCTTATTCAAAAGCGAAATAAATTCATTTTCGTCAACATTTTCGTACATAACAACGGAAGCAATTTCTTCAAAAGATTCCACGCCAAGGCTCAAGGTTGAGGCAAATTCAAGACGAGGCAAAGGATTAAATCCAGCTGTATAAATTACAGGAAGTTTTGATTTTTGAATTGCCCGACTAAACATTTCGATTCCTGCAAGATGGCTTACAAACTGCCCACCGTTAGTTTTTTCAAATTTAAAAACTGCACGATAAATAACAGGAATATTACATTCACTACGTCTATTAAAAGAAGAATTTTCTACATCTTCAGAATCATTCTTAATATCAGGCTGTATATTTTTGTATACATTATCAGTTATTTTATCAGTATTTACACTGACTTTATTATTACAGATTCCACAGCGATGATCACAATCTGGTTTACAGACAGGAGTTAGAATTTCTTTTAAGTTATTTTCCCATTCTTTTTTATAAAAATTCTTTGACGGCCCTAAACTTACATCATCCCACGGAAGATTTTCGTCCAGAGAACGTTCCCTTAAAATTTCACTTTTTACATCATATCCTGCTTCTTCAAATGCTTCTTCCCAAAGCGGAACGTCCTGGCGTAAATGATCTTCCCACGCATCGAGACGTACGCCCTTTTTATAGGCATTGTAAATAACCATACCGGCACGCTTATCTCCACGACTGCAGAGAGCTTCAATATAGCTTGTCGAAACATCGTGAGTTCCTGTTTTAAATTTTCCTCTCGGAAGGTTATCGCGGATATATTTTAATTTTCTTGCACTTTCTTCTGGACTTATCTGCCTTACCCACTGATAAGGAGTATGTGGCTTTGGAATAAAAGTTCCTACATTTACATGGCACTGAATTCCTGTCTTAGCCTGCAAATCGAGCATAAAATCGACAATTACTTTTTCTTCCGTTTTTTCTTCAGTTTCTGGGAATGGAAGACCAACCATAAAATAAAATTTTGCCTTATTCCAGCCGTTTTTTTTAGCTTCGTTTATCAATTCAACAAGATGCTGGGCATAAACTTCTTTATTCAATCTTAACTGCCAGGCTTCGTCTGGTGTTTCTACTGCAAACGTAAGACCAGATTTTCTAATTTCACTGAGTTCTTCCAAAAGGGGAAATGTAAAACTATTTACTTTTAGCGAAGGCAACTGAAACGAAATATTGCGAGAACGATATTTTTGATTTAATTCTTTTAACAAACCTCCAATATCCGGATAATCGGCACTTGAAAGGCTCGTCAACGAAATTTCTTTATAGCCGGCTAAATTAACAAGTTTATCTACATAATCAATGACAGCTTTTTTAGGACGGGCACGCTGAGGTCTGTAATAAATTCCTGCATGGCAAAAACGACAGCCGTTAGGACAGCCACGCATAATTTCAACAACTCCATGTTCCTGTACAGTTTTTATATTAGGAAGTGGCAAGAAAGATTCAATTATCTCGTCTTTATCAAAATTTTCATAAATGGCCCGACGGGCAATTTCGTGTCCGCATTTTTCAATGCTCATGTCTTCAGTCCAGACATTTGGACAGCGGGCAAATTCTTCAAGAAGTTCTTTTCTGTTTGCACCATTTTTTTTCATTTCGGCAAGCTTTTCGACAAGTTCAAACATGCCTCCTTCAGCTTCGCCAATAAAAACTGCATCAAAAAAAACACCAAAAGGCGCCGGATTTGTAGCACCAACTCCACCTGCAATTACAATCGGATCTTTAGCCGTTCTTTCACTTTTTAAAAGAGGAATTTTTCCATTTTCAAGAACCCCAAGAGCTCCTGTAATTCCAAGTTCATAGCCAATCGAAATTCCTACCATATCAACATTGTTTAATGGCATTCCGGTTTCGAGCGTGTACAATGGAGTTTGAGTTTTCTTTAAAAGTTCTTCAAAATCTGTTTCAGGACAAAAAACACGTTCACAGCGAACAGATTTTTTTTTGTTCAATCCCTGATAAATAATTTTAATTGCCTGATTCGACATTCCAATTTCGTAAGTATCAGGAAAAGCAATAGCAAAATTAAATAATTCTTCGCCGTCGGTATGTGGTTTTATAATTGAACCGAATTCTCCGCCAATATAGGCAGCGGGATTTTTTACGCCAATGAGGGCAGAACCGAATTTTTCTACAGGATTTATAAGATTCTTCATAAAAAATAAAAATTCAAAAAGCTAAAATTCAAATTTGTGGCAACGCACGCTCATTACAATTCCAATGCAAAGCATAGCTGTCCACAAAGAAGAGCCACCGTAAGATAAAAACAAAAGAGGAATTCCAGTAATCGGCATAATTCCCATAACCATTCCGACATTTACAATAAAATGAAAGAAAAACATGGAAAGAATTCCGGTAACAATATAATATCCAAACTCATTGTTAGTACTTCGCATAATGTAAAGCATACGGATTAAAATTCCAAAATACAAAAGAAAAACAAACATACAGCCTGTAAAACCTAATTCTTCTGCAAGAATACTAAAAATAAAGTCCGTACTCTGCTCTGGCAAAAAGCGGTAATGACTTTGTGTTCCACGCAAAAATCCCTGACCACTTAAATTTCCAGAGCCAATTGCAATCTTAGACTGAATAATATTCCAGCCTGCTCCACGAGGATCAGAATCTGGATTTATAAAAACAATTAAACGTTTTATCTGATAATCTTTTAATACTTTTCCTGCTACCTTTGAAAGAACAAGGGCAGCACAAATAATTCCGGCAAAATAAGCAATCCAGTAAAAATATTTATTTTCCGGGAAAAAATATTTTCCGATTAAACCTATAAGACAGATCGCCCCTGTTGTTACAATAACCAAAAGGCTTAGCTTTTCGCTAATAAGAATATTTATAAGCTTATAATTTACGCGTGCAATTTCACTTTGATAAATCGGTAAAACCGCAAAAATTATGGTAAGCATTCCGCCTGCAAAAATCATAAAAATATAACGCAAAGGCAGGTCTGCAACAAAACACATAATTAAAAAAATCGGAATATAGACCATTGCGGTTCCAAGATCCGGCTGAAGGAGAATTAAACCAGTTGGAAGCAAAAATATTCCAAGTGATACTAAAAATCTTTTTCGGGCATTTTCATTTTTTGATCTTGACAGATACCAGGCTAAAAAAAGAATATAAATTATCTTACAGAATTCCGAAGGCTGAATTCCAAAACTTCCAAAACCAAGCCAAGAACGCGCACCATTTACGTATTTTCCAAAAATTCTAGTATAAATGAGTATAAATGCTAAAAAAGCATACAGATAAGGAACATAACGGCTAAGTCTGCGATAATCTGTAAATGTCATAACAATCATCAAAGCTAGACCAATTCCAGCCCAGATAATCTGTTTTATATATTCTTTTGAAACCAAAACACCTTCCGAATTGATTCCAGAAGAATAAATAAACATAATTCCTAAAAAAACAAGGCACAGGACGCTTATAATTAAAAAAAAGTCAAAAGCCTGATATATTTTTGTCTTCATCAATTACTCCTGTCTGTTTTGTGATTTTACAAGATATTTAAATCCAAGCGTTGAAATAGATTCATCAAACGTCTGATCTGCAAGAATTCCCTGGAAAATAATATTTGTACAGTACGGTGCCCACCATTCCCAATCGTTTACAGCTTCGACAATAACAGAAACTACATACTGCTCTTCTACTGGTGCATCAAAAGGTCCGTAAGCCACCATCCATGAATGCCAGTGATTTTTCTTTGCTCCGTTAACTTCCGCAGTACCAGTTTTTCCAGCCAGCTGAAAGCGTTTGTTGCCCATCGGATATTGCGCAGTTCCGTCAGTAATTGTATAGCGTAAATCATTTTGAACTTCTTTCCAGACTGCATTGTCAATATTTGATTCACGCAAAATCTGAGGTTTTATTTCTTCGATTACTTCATTTGTTGAAGGATCTCTTATTTCTTTTAAAAGATGAGGTTTATAGATTTTTCCTTCATTACAAACCATTGCAACCATATTTGCAATATGCATTGGAGTTACAAGAGTATATCCCTGGCCAATCGACATGTTCATTGTGTCGCCGTCTTTCCAGGTTTCGTGATAGCGACGTTCTTTCCATTGGCTAGTAGGAACAAAACCAGCAGATTGCACAGGCAAATCAATACCAAGACTTTCTCCAAAACCAAATTCTTTTGAATAACTTGCAATCTTATCAACACCAAGATTGTCTCGTCCAACAACCCAAAAGTAAACATCGCAAGATTGTGCAAGCGCATTTTTTAAATCAAGATAACCGTGTCCTGGATATTTTACATGGCAGTTAAAAGTTTGATTTCCGTGAACAATTTTTCCGACACATTCAATTTTTTTATCAGCAGGAATTGCATTTTCTGCAAGGATTGCCGTTGTCATAATTGTTTTAAATGTTGAAGCCGGAGGATATACAGCGTTTACGGCTCTGTTCAAAAGCGGATTATTTGGACTAGTTGCAAGTTTTGCATATTCACTTGCTGAATCATCTGAGTTAAAAATATTCTGGTCATAATAAGGATAGCTGACCATTGCAAGAACTTCACCATTGGAAGGCCGCAAAACCACAGCCGCTCCGACACGATTTCCAAGTGCCTGTTCTGCAAGTTTTTGAATTCTTGAATCAATCGTAAGAACAAGATTTTTTCCTGGCTCAGGAGGTTCAATTATCGGTTCATCAGAGATAATGTGTCCGCGAGCATCAACAGTTCGGCTTTCCCGTCCGTCTTTTCCCTGTAGATAAAGGTCATACTGTTTTTCGATTCCTGTTTTTCCAACAACGGAATTTGCTTTATAGCCCTGATTGTACATTACGTTGAATTCATCTTTTGTAATGTCTCCAACATAACCAATTACATGGCTGATTGAACCAGTTTCAACGTAGTTTCTGATTGGCTTTGACCGCCAGCTTACCCCGGGCAAATCAGTAATATTTTCTGCAATATTTGAAATTACAGCAAAAGGAACATTTATTCGGATTTCAATCGCCTTAAAAGAAGAGCGCATTTTAGGAGAAATTTTTTTATCAATGTAATTTTTTGAAATTCCTAAATATCCTGCCAATTTTGAAACAACAGTATCATAATATCCGGAAGGAATTTCACCAGGCGTTAAATCAACCGCAAAAGAATCTGTATTAATGACAAGCGGAAGCGAGGCATTGCGGTCAAAAATTTCTCCACGGTTAGCAGGAATTGAGCGCACCTGGCTCGAAATTGTCCGCGAACGCTGACGATATGATTTTCCATTAACAACCTGCAGAGTAAAAAGCTTTACGCTATAAACACAAAAAGTCCCCACGAGAATAAGCAGTAAAGAAATTATTTTTAGATTTTTTTTAAGAGCAGCAACGCTCTTTTCGTAACTGGAAAAAAAATCGTTATTATAGTTAGCCATTTAACTAACCTTCTCTGGGTTTAAGAGAATCCCGTTTCTAAAAATATCCATAAATTTAAAGACAAGAGGAGTCAAAATTGAATTAAAAAGAAGCTCAAAAGCAAAGGAAACAGAAAACAAACTATATTTTAAATTTACATTCGGATAAAACAAAAAAATCAGCCAGATAATAAAAGCCTTAAAAATTGTAGCAAGAAAACCAAGCAGAACAGGAAAAAAAATACCATTGATATTCAAACTTTTATTAAAAAGTCCGGCAACATAACCAAAAATCGTACGTACAAGACAGTTAAATCCAAATGGCACGGCGGTAAAAAAATCTAAAAAAAGACCGCCGGCAAATCCTGCTGAAACTCCAAAAAGGCGACCATTATGTAAACTAAAATAAAGCGAAACTAAGAGAATAAAATCAGGAATTGCAGGCAAAAATGTAATATTTGACAGAATTGCAGTTTCAAAAAGAGCAAAACCGAGAAAAAAAAGGCAGGCAAAAACAAAGGATTTCATTATTTTTTTTCTCCCGCAAAAGATGGATTTTCTTCTTTTAAATCTGTAACAATCACTGTTTCCAGTCTTGAAAAATCAATAACAGGTGTAATTTCAATATTCAGCGAAGCGTCATAATCAACGACAGAAATTTTTGAAATCGTACCAACAGGAATATCAGGAGAATAATTTTCACTTTCTCCAGAAGTTACGATAATATCTCCAAAGTTTAATTCTGAAAGAACCCGCTTTTTTATGTACTTCATCTGTAATGGCTGCTCTGCATTTCCACTTCCAAATACAAGACCAATATCGCGTGTATTTTGAATTCTTGAAGAAATAGAACAGTTTACGTCATAAATTGGCATAACAAGGCTTGTTCCAAAACCTACAGTAACAACCTTGCCGACAAGACCGACTGTTCCATTTTGAACTGCAACAACCGGCATTCCTTTTTTTATTCCGTTACGACTGCCTTTGTTAATAGTAAGCCCTGAATAAAGGTTGTCCGGACTACGACCGATTATCTGAGCGGGAAAATTCTTTTGTTCAATATGAGTTGAAAATTCCAGTTGTTCTCTTAAACGCTCATTTTCTTTACGGATTTCGGTATTATTTCGCTGCAAGAATTCATAATTTTTTAATTTTTCTTTTAAAACAAGATTTTCCTCGCGTAAATCTTTTAATTCTGAAACAGCCGTAAAAACACCAGAAACACCATCTGTAACAGAAAATACAGCTTTTTGCAAAGAACTTACGACAGAAAATCCGAGTTTCTGAAAATTGATTACAAAACCACCGGCACTAAAAGCAAGCATAGTGCCAGAAAAAAGGAGAAAAATAATAAAAACAAATTCAGACAGGGAAAATGAAAAAGAACGGCGCGCCATTATCTTTAGTCATTAATATTATTGTAAACCATGCGACCTGTTGACATGTCCTTAAAAAGGTCAAATGCCTGACCAGCTCCCAAAGCAACACATTCAAGAGGATTTTCAACAAGAATTACAGGAACTCCTGTTTCTTTTGAAATAAGTTTTGGTAAGCCTTTTAACATGCTTCCACCACCAGTCATTACAATTCCGCGTTCTACAATATCTGCTGCAAGTTCTGGAGGAGTACTGCCAAGAGTGTGCTTTACTTCATCAACAACTTTTTGAACAGGTTCCTTTAAGGATTCACGAATTTCAAGAGAATCAATTTCAAGACGACGAGGCAAACCGGTAATTGCATCTGTACCACGAATTTCCATTTTTTCGTTTGAACCACCGTCAATTTCAGCGTTTCCAATTTGAATTTTTATTCTTTCCGCAGACTGCTGTCCGATTTTTAAATTTGAAACCTGAAGAATATGCTTTACGATTGCTTCGTCAAATTTATCTCCACCAACACGAATCGAATTTGTAACAACCATGCCACCAAGCGAAATAACAGAAACTTCTGTTGTTCCACCGCCAATATCACAAACCATGTGGCCTGCAGGTTCATTAATAGGAATTTTTGCACCAATCGCAGCAGCAAGGGATTCTTCAATAACATCAACTTCTTTTGCACCAGCTTTTAATGCAGCTTCAATTACAGCATGCCGTTCAACCTGAGTTACACAGGAAGGAATTCCAATTTTCATTCTTGTTGATTTAAATAACTGGTGATGAGGAATTACTTTAGCAATAAAGTAACGGATCATTTTTTCGGTACTGTCGATATCTGCAATTACACCGTCTGCAAGAGGTCTGATTGCAACAATATTGCCAGGAGTTTTCCAAAGCATTCTCTTAGCTTCTGCTCCGACAGCAACAACACGCTTTGTTCCTTTTTCTACAGCAACGACAGAAGGTTCATCTACGACAATTCCCTTACCGCGCACATATATCAATGTATTACAAGTTCCAAGATCAATTCCAATATCAGTTGAAAAACGGTCAAAAAATGACATTTTTTCCTCCCTAAAACATTTTTTTATTTATATTCAGCAAGTTTTTTTAATGATTCCGGGTGATTCGCTTGTATTTTTATTGCTTTACGCCAAAAAGAACGCGCTTTTATAATATCACCCGTATTTTCATATATTACACCAAGACCGCAAAGAGCGTCAGCAGAATTTTCATTTTTTTCTAAAATTGTTTCAAATTCCTTTTTAGCTTCTTCAAAATCCTTAGTTTCTGTGTAGATTTTTCCAAGCAGAAGATGGCTTTTGTCTGTAATTCTTTCTTCCTTACAATCTTTTGAAATTCTATACAAATACTGTTCTGCTGCCTGTGACTGACCTGCGTTATAATACTGTTCTGCAATTGATAAAAGCAGAAGATCACTTTCTCTCGTTAAAAGAGCTTTTGTAAAAGATTCAATACTTTCTACTGTCATTCCAAGGGAAGCATAACTTAAACCAAGATACTCATGAATGTCATCAGACTTGTATCCGTCTTTTAAGGCACGATTTAAATACAAAACTGCAAGGTCTGAATAATAATAATAATTTGAAGCTGAATTTTTATAAAAGTAAGCTTTTCCAAGCATGTATTCAAGTTGAGGAATTAAACTGGCCTTTGCACTTTGAAGAGCAAGCCGCAAATTTATAATTGATTCATCTAAAAGAGTAAGAGTATTAGCCGGCTGGGTGTCAGAAATTGCAAGATAAAAAGACGAATAACCGCGATAAGTTAAAGCACGGTTATTAAAAGGTTTAGTTTTTAGAACTTCACCAGAAATTTCATAAACGTTCTGGTAATTATAGGAATTCCATTCCTTAGAAACATGCGTAAGGGAATTTCCTTTATAAATGTGAATATCAATCAGGTGACAGAAAAAAATCGTTATTGCCGACAAACAGCAAGCAACAACACAAAGAATAATTAAATTTCTAACAAAATTACTCTTTCGTCTGGCTGTTCCTCTCGGCAATATATTGAATTTCATCTACCCACCACAAAATAGTCAAAAAAAAAAAACAGAAAAGAAAATAAGCCGGGTTCTGTTCTGTTCAAAGAAAATAAAAATTCTCTTAAAACGCATAACCATCTATCCGAAACTTTTGTCACCAAAAGCCTTTAGCAGTCTACCCGTGATTATAAGAGCCGGAAACTCAAAACCACTGCTTGACTTTGCTCCAAATGAGGTTTGTCCTGCCACAAACGTTGCCGTCTATGCGGTGAGCTCTTACCTCGCCATTGCACCCTTACCTGTTACCAGGCGGTTTATTTTCTGTGACACTTTCTGTCAGAAAACGGGTTATGCAAAAATTTACAACTACCATTTTCTGCCCTGTTATTACCAGGCATTTTTTCCGGTGGAGCCCGGACTTTCCTCACCCTTACTTTTTTTCATTAAAAAGTAAAAGCACGGTTATATCTTTTCTGTATAATTTAAAATTAAAAAACAGGAATGTAGAATTCCTGCTTTAGTTTTAGTTATTCTTCAAAAGTGATTGATTTTTCTTCTCCGTCATCGAGAGAATCATCATCAAGCTCTTCAGAATCTTCATCGTACTCATCGCTGAATTCATCATCGAAGTCAGCCAAAGTACCAGTTTCGTCCATTGCAAGATAGTCTTCTGCTTCCTCGCCTTCTGCAACTTCTTCGTAAAAAAGAATACGGCTGCAATACGGACAGAAAAGGATCTTTTCGCCTTCATGAACTTCGTTTGCAAACTGAGCTGGAAGAATCATGTGGCAACCAGTACAAACACCATTCTTTACAGCAACAATACCTTCGCTGTTACGCTGAATAATTCTCTGGAATTTGTAAACGATTTCACTGTCGAGCCCCGGTGTAATCTGTGCTTCCTGAGCTTCCAGTTCTTTTATCTGATCCTGATAGCCGCTAACTTCACCCTGCAACTTTGCTTTATTTGCATTGAGATCTGTTTCCTGAGCCTTAATCATTTCTTCATCGAGACGAAGTTTTTCATTTAATTCTTCACGCTGCTTTTCTTTTCTCTGAAGTTCACTACGAATTCCAGCTTCTTTTGCAGAAGCCTCATTAATCTGTTTTTCAAGAGCTTCGTATTCACGGTGAGTTGAAATGCTGTCCATTCCCTTTTCACCAGCTTCTCTTGATTTTTCAGCTTCATCAAGTTCAAGCTGAAGCTGTGCAACTTCTGCCTTTACACCTTCGTAAACTGAACTTGTTTCCAAGAATTCTTTTTGAAGGCGAACAAGGAGTTCATCCTGAGTAGAAAGCTGTTTTGGAGAATCTTGAATTTTTGCCATAAGACTATATTTTTCAGCAAGAATATCCTGCAAAGCCTTAAGCTTATCAAAAACTTCTGTTACTGCCATTTAATATCCCCTAGGTAATTAGTCGTACCATTATATATAATTAACTTTTTTATGTCTATTGAATCAAAAACGCTCTAGAATGAGAAACTTAAGATTCAATATAATCGCGAAGCCCTGTTGCCCTTCGCGGATGGCGGAGTCTTCTTAAAGCCTTTGCTTCAATCTGGCGGATACGTTCACGAGTAACGTTAAAATACAAACCAACTTCTTCAAGAGTAAGGCTGTAACCGTCATCAAGACCAAAGCGCATTTTTAATACTTCCTGTTCCCTTACTGGCAAAGAAGAAAGAACTTCGCGCAACTGATTCTGCAGCATTTTGTATGCAGTCTGGTTTGCAGGATTTTCCACTTCCTTGTCTTCGATAAAGTCTCCAAGCTGACTGTCTTCTTCTTCTCCAATTGGAGTTTCGAGAGAAATCGGTTCGCGGGCAACATTCTTAACCTGCTTTACGCGAGCAACCGGCCAGCCGAGCTGCTGTGCAATTTCTTCATCGTTTGGCTCACGTCCCAGCTTTTGCATAAGCTGACGACTTTCGCGAACAACCTTATTTATCTGTTCAATCATGTGAACAGGAACACGAATTGTGCGTGCCTGGTCAGAAATTGAACGCGTAATTGCCTGACGAATCCACCAGGTTGCGTATGTAGAAAATTTATAGCCTTTGCGATATTCAAATTTTTCAACAGCTTTGATTAGACCAATATTTCCTTCCTGAACAAGGTCAAAGAACTGCAAGCCGCGATTTGTATATTTTTTTGCAATAGAAACAACAAGACGAAGGTTTGCATTGATAAGCTTATTCTTTGCTTTTTCCATCATGCGTTTGCCACGGTCAATTTCTTTTGCTTTTGTAAGAATTTCTTCAACACTGTTTTCAAAATCATATTCCATGTGGCGAAGTTTACGGTCAATTTTCTGGATTTCTGTATAAACGTCACGAATTTCGTCACTGGACATTCCAAGTTCTTTTTCTAGTTTTAAAGCTTCAGAATGAATTGCAAGTTTACGTCCAAGGCTTCTTAATTCAGAAGGACTTGAAATTCTCAATTCCTTCATCTTTTTTTCCTGCTTATGGCGGAAATCTTCAATTTTTTCTGTTGCGTCTTCAAATTTGCCACTGAACTTTTCAATTTCTTCAGATTGAATTTCAATCTTTTTTAATTCCGGCAAAATCTTTGCACTTAATTCAAGTAACTGAGGATTCTGGAAAATTTCTGCAGACTGCTCAGCTTCGAATAAAGTCTTTTTAAGAGCCATGTACTGCTTCATTTCCGGAAGAATTGGTTTTATCCATTCTGAATAGCAACTCTTTAAACGACGCTTTTCTGCCATTTCTTCGTTTATTTCTTTTCTTGCTTTTCCCGGTTCATGAGGATCAATTCTAGTAAAAGCTTTCTGGGCAACGGTAAAAAATTCTGGAATCATCATTCCTGAATCTTTGATAACACCTTTAATGATGTTTTCGCCGTCTTCCATTTCTTTTGAATATTTTACTTCTTCTTCTGCTGTAAGAAGTTTTTCTTTACCGATTTCGCGCAAATAAAGACGGATCGGATCGTCAACATTTGAATCTTTATCGCTGTTTACGATATGAGATTCTTCGTCTCCTTCTTCGTCGTCTTCAAGATCTTCGTCTGCTTCGTCATCTTCATCGAGGGTGTCTTCTTCCATTACCTGAATGTTGTTCTGTGTCAAAAGCTGAAGAACGCCTTCCATTTTTGGAGAATTTACAAAATCCTGACCCAAAATTTCGTTAATTTCGTCCCAGGAAATAATCTGTTTGTCTTTTGCATATTCAAGAAGTTTAATTACTACGGGATCGAGCTCCTGATCCATTTTGTACCTCTTATAAAAACTAGAATTCCTCTAAAAAAATATTTTTTAGAAGATTTTTTACAAAATCAGCTAATTTTTATTAGCTTTCTCAAGTCTATCGATATTCATTTTTTCCTTCATTAAGGAATTTAATTCGGCCATTTGTTCGACCGTTGTCGGATTATTCAGTTTTTTAAGACGTTCAAGAATATATTCTTTTTGCCTTTTAAGATCTTTACCTTTGATTATTTCAATACTGTCTTTTACAATCTGTTCCGTATTTTTAGAATACTCCCCAGACATTACAGCTTCGGTAATAATTTGAACTAATTTGGGATTATCACAGTGTTCGCAGATTGAACTAAAGGAAAGATTTTTTTGCTGATACAAATCCTCCAGAATAACGAATAACTTTTTTGCTTCTTGAGATTCAAAAACATCCTCGTTTAATTCCCTGCGCATCAGTTCAAACTGATTAGTATCGGCAACAACTGCAATCAATGCCCTTAATTCCATTCCTTTTGGAATATCAGGAAGTTCGGCATTTACCTGCGTTTCCGTTCGTTTTTCAAGTCGCTTACGGGCTTCGTCTCGGTTGTTATAATCTCTAAGAACAGCCTGGTACGAAAGATTTAACTTCTGGCAAAGCTGCTCTAAGCACGATTCTTTCTGAATGTCAGTTTGAAGCGAATCCACATATTGAAAAAACGCCATTGCAAATTGAGTTTTTCCGTCAGGTGTATCAACCTTATATTCATTCGCCAAAGATGAAAACAGATAATCGGAGTCTATAATAGCATTGTTAACATCGTTTATCAATGTATCAGCGCCAAATTTCAATAAAATTTCAGAAGGGTCTTTTCCGCCGGTTAATCTTATTACTTTTACAGACATTCCGCTCTTTCTGCAGGCAAGAATCGCCTTTAAGGTTGCTGCCTGACCGGCACCATCAGAATCAAACGAAAGATAAACCGTAGAAATTCCATTTTCTTTGCTATAGGCATATCTTTTTAATTTTTGTATATGTTCCTGCGTAAAAGAAGTTCCACACGAAGCAACAGCATTTGTAATTCCCGCCTGATGATATGCAATACAATCCATTGGACCTTCACAGATAATCGCAAAACCTTTTTCGCCCATTGAACGCTTTGCAAGGTTAAGGGCAAAAAGTGTATTTTTTTTAGAATAAATTACAGTTTCCGGAGAATTGATGTACTTTCGCTGAGATTCGTCCGCTGGAGGAATTACCCTTCCGCTCAATGCAACACAATCTCCACGTTCATCAAAAATCGGAATCATAAAACGGTCAGAAAAAAGAGAAAGATCTTTATAGTTTTTTGAAAACAAACCAGATTTTTCAAGAAGCTCTTCACTAAAACTTTTAGAAAGAAGGAATTTTTTAAGCCAGTATCTGTCGGCTGGAGAATAGCCGAATTTAAACTTTTCGATTATGTCGTCAGTAATTCCACGGGATTTTATGTAGGAAAGCGCCTTTTTACCAGGAGGAGTTTGCGTCAGCATATAATTAAACATTGAACTTAAACGGTTATAAAGGGATTTTAAATCATCCTTTGTGTGATCAACCTTATATTCAACATTTCCGTTTTCTTCGTATTGAATTACAATGCCGAATTTTTTGGCCAAAAGTTCAACGGCTTCGGGAAAAGAAATTTTTTCGATTTCCTGAATAAATTTTATTGCAGAAGCACCACCAGCATGACAACCAAAACAATAATAGGCATTTTTTTCTGGAATTACATGAAACGAGGCTGTCTTTTCGCCATGAAAAGGACAACAGCCCCAAAAGTCTGAACCGCGTTTATCAAGCTTTACGTATTCGCCAACGACAGAAACAATATCCGCAGCCCTTTTTACGCTTTCAATTGAATCCTGTGAAATAAAACCAGCCATTATTTAGAAGACGCCGCCTTTTTAGTTTTAAATTGAATTCCAGCCTTTGTATGTGAACTGAAATTTTTAGAAAAAGTATGACTTCCGCGATTTTCGTCAGTCAATGTAAAGTAATAATAATCAGTTTTTGGTGGATTTGCAGCCGCTTTCAGGGCAACAAGTCCCGGATTAGAAATTGGTCCAGGAGGAAGCCCTGCCCATTTATAGGTATTGTACGGAGAATCAATTTTTAAATCATCGTAGGTAATTACATCTGGATGAGGCCTACCAAGAATTTCTGTAATAATGTATTCAATTGTTGCGCAGGAATAAAGACCGATATTTTGAGAAAGCCTGTTTACAAAGACAGATGCAATAAGAGGCGCTTCTGAAGCAACCCTGTATTCTCTCTCTACAACAGAAGCAAGCACGACAGTTTCGTAATAATCAGAAACTTTTTTTCCTTCAAACTGCGGAATTTCCTTTATTTTATTAAAAAAATTATCTGCCATAATTTTAATAACTTCCAGGGCAGACATTTTCGGAGTAAAAAAATAAGTATCAGGAAACAAAAATCCTTCAAAACTAGAGCCAGGAATCTGATATTTTTGTAAAAGTGAATAATTTCTGGCAGCAAGCATAAAATCCTGTTTTGAACAAACGCCTTTTTCGTCTAAGATTTCTGCAATTTTAGAAATTGTAAGCCCTTCCTGAAAAACAGTTTTTATATATTCCTGCTGACCTGATTCAAGCTCAGAAAGAATTTGAGAAATTTTCATTCCGGCATTTAAGTTATAAACTCCGGATTTTAAGGAATAACGTGCAGAACGACCGGAAAGAAAAGGAAATCGTGAAGCAAGGTAAAAAAACTTTTCTGAACGGATTAAATTATCATTTTTTAAGATTGAAGCAATTTTTTTTGTACTTGTCCCAGAAGGAATTTCTACACGGACACTTTCGTTTGTTTTTGAAAGAGAAAGCGGAACATAAATTTCAAAACAAAATGCACAAACTAAAACAAAAGCAATTAAAGCAAAAGCTAAAACCAGATATTTTTTTACAGAATTGTTTTTCATAAATCCTCAGGTTGAAAAAGTTTATTAAACTTTTTAGGAAAACAGTTTTTCTACTTCTTCGATCGAAAGAACATCATAAATATAAAGTTCAAGATCGCGTGCAAATTTTTCTAAACCTCTTGGAACAGAAGATTGATTCTGTCTGAAAAATTTTGCTAAAAGTTCAATTTCATTTTTTGAAAAAGTATAACCTAAACATTCTTTATTTTCTGAAAAGCTATCTTTTTCTGAAATTTTATAAAAACTCATTTGATTTTTCCCAGTATTTTTAGATAAAAGAATATACACAAAAAAGAGCAAAAAGAACAATAAAAAAAGCCTTAAGAATTAACTTAAGGCTTTACAATCTTGGGGAGTGAAGGATTCGAACCTACGAAGCACTAGGCAGCAGATTTACAGTCTGTCCCCTTTGACCACTCGGGAAACTCCCCTTTCAATAAAAAAAGCTGCCTGAAGGACTCGGACCCTCGACCCCGAGATTACAAATCACGTGCTCTACCAACTGAGCTAAGGCAGCATTTATTTTATTTATCTTTGTGAGTTACTTAGTAACTCACGCGATGTGTTTATATATTAGCAAAGACGTAAAAATGTGTCAACAGCTAATTATTAAATTTTTTAATTTTTTTTCACTTTTTTTTATTTTTTTTCTGCAAAGTCTGGGCGGAGCTTTTCGCCACCATTAATGTAAATATGTTTTACATTTGAATTTTGAGGCAAATATGCTGTTACGAGAACGCGAATCATTTTTTCCGGGCTGTCTTCGATATCAACTTCCTGACTGCAAAACAAAGGAACTTTAGAAACATCGATTCCGCAGTCTCCGCCACGACGCAAAGCGGCTGCAGGATTCATTGCGGTTAAGTCTTTAGTTAACGTAAAATGAATTGAAACTATATTCTGTGGAAAAATATTATTTTCTGCAAAAAGTTTTGCACACATTTCTATTACGCTTTTTGTAACTGAGTCTTTTGTGTTTTCTGCTCCGGCGGCTCCGCGGATTCCATATAATCTTAATTCGTTAGTTTGATTTTCCATTTTATTTTCTCCAAATGTTTTTTGTTGTTTAAATATTTTTTGCACAAGGGATAGTAGTGGCGCGAAAAGCGCGTTCCGTAGCGGTTAGCGGAGGAATGGAGCGCGTAAGTCGCGGAACCACGAATAGCCCGGTTCTAAGTCTCTGTCTAAAAAGTGTAAATTACAGTGTCTGTGCACAGCAATGAGCGACAGAATTGCAATTATTAAACAAAAAAACTGTTAGACAGAGACTTAGAATGTGCCCGGATTTTATTTTAAATCTTTTAAGGCTTTAAAAAATTCTGAAGCATTTTCGTTTGTAAGAAGATTGTTTAATTCAGGATATTGGCGCAAAAGTTCTGCAATTTTTGAAAGCTGTTTTACTGAACTTTCGTCCTGCATAATTTTTTGTGCCTGCTGTTCGGAAAGCTCTTTTAGTCTTGAATCAACTTCCTTTTGAAAATTCTGGTAAGAATTTTTTGCAAAATTATAAAGAGCTAAATCTGGAACGACGGCTTTTTTTAAGGAAACTTCCTGAATATTCACAAACTCGTATTTTGAATCAAGTTCAAGTTTTTGAATCATTAAAGGAACATCGTAGGAAGCAATGACTGTGTTTTCGTTTAAGTTGATTATGTATTGGCTTAGTTCCCGCGAAATTTTATCTGCAGTTTTTTGTAAAAAGTTTTCGAGGGATTCTTGACTCGTAACATTTTGAGTCTCAACAAGTTCAATCAGTTTTTCCGGTTTTAATTTTAAGAAAAGTTCAAATTCAAAATTATAAGAAAAATCAGGCTCGCCTTTTACGAACGAAGAATAAATTTTTGCGGAAGGAAGTTCTCCTGTAAAAGACTCGTTAAAAAGCTTTTCTTCTTTGTCAAAAATATAGATTTCTGCATTTTTGGGAATTACTTTTTCCCATCGCCAGCAGAATTTGCCGTTTTCTAGCAGGGTTTTGTAAACCCCTGAAGTTTTAGAAACCATTACGCCGTATTTTCCGACAGGAATTTTAAAACTTACAAACCCTAGATAAAAAACAAATCCCGCAAATAAAAGAATTATTATTATACTTGCAATGACCTTTTTCATATTTTTCCTTTTTTATATAATGTTGCTTAAAAATTTAAGTTTTAAGAAAGTCAATAAGGCACAAAACACAGTCTGCGCCTTGCTTTGATTCTCTTAAAAAACTCAATAATTTTATAACGAAAATAAAACTGTTAGCAACAGTATGAACAAAGAACAAAAACCAACAGCAAAAAAAAGAATTCCACACAAAAATATTGCCGGCCGTTTTACGATTTTTCGCCGTGTGCCTCTTTTGCTTTCGCTTACACGAAGAGGCTTTTTGTTTTTTGCCCTTCTCCTTTGCGCGCAGTTGATTTTGTTTTTTTCTGGAAATTTTCAGAATTTTCTTGATGAAAATTTAAAATTCATTCTTTTTATAATAACCTGTCTTTCGATTGGAAGCGGATTTTTTTGTCTGGCTGCGATTATTGAATGTATTTTTTATATAATTTCTACGAAAAAATCCTATTTTTATGTTCACCTTATAATTTTTATTGTATTTTTAATCGTGTCAATTTTTTTGTGTTTATTTTCAAGTTCAATTGAAATTTTATCAGGTGGGATCGCAAATCAATGAACAGTTTTATGAATAAAATTCAAATTCCGTATGAATTAAAAAAAATGAACGAGCTTTTTACCAGAAATGGTTTTGAAGTTTTTTTGGTTGGAGGAGCTGTACGAGACATTCTTTTGGGAAAAAGTGCGCATGACTGGGATTTAACGACAAATGCTCACCCCGAAGATGTTATGAAGATTTTTCATAAAGTGATTCCGACTGGAATAAAACACGGAACTGTAACCGTTCATTTTATGAAAAAAGAAATTGAAGTTACGACTTACCGTGCAGACCAGGGATATTCTGACGGACGGCATCCAGACAAAGTAATTTTTGCAGATTCGATTGAAGAAGATTTAAGCCGGCGCGATTTTACAATGAATGCAATTGCAGCAAACCTTAAAGACGGAACTCTTGTAGATCCGTTTGGTGGACAGGAAGATCTTAAAAATAAAATTATCCGTACGGTTGGAAATGCTCACGAACGTTTTATGGAAGACGGTTTGAGGCCGGTGCGTGCTTTACGTTTTGCAAGCCAGTTGAATTTTAAGATTGAAGAAAACACTTACTCTGAAATTTTAAAAAAGGAAATTCAAGATAAGGTAATATCGATTTCGCTTGAAAGATTCCGGGATGAATTTTTAAAAATAATGAAAAGCGACAAACCTTCTGTCGGAATAAAACTTTTAGAAGACACAGGGCTTTTAAAACTTTTTATTCCAGAACTTGCAGAAGGCAGAGGCATAACTCAAAGCGATGCGAGAGGATTTCATCAGTTTGATGTTCTTGACCACAATATTTATTCATGCGCTGGAGCTCCTCAGGACAACTACATTGTGCGCGTTGCAGCCCTTTTGCATGACGTTGGAAAAGTAAGGGCGCGGACTGTAAGTTTAGAAGATGATCCGAATAATCCGGGACAAAAAATTGAATTGATCCATTTCTGGAAGCACGAAGTTTATTCTACCGAAATTGCGCAAACTGTTTTGACAAGATTAAAATTCAGCAATGCAGAAATCGAAAGAATCTGTCATTTAATAAAAGAGCACATGTTTTATTACACGAGCGACTGGAAAGATTCTTCCGTAAGAAGATTTTTAGTGCGTGTCGGAAAAGAATATCTTGATGACCTTTTTGCCCTGCGTTTTGCGGACAATTACGGCAAAAACTGCGAAAAAGCAACTGCAGACAGCCCCGTAACTAAAAACATTCTTGAATTAAAAGAAAGAATAAAAAAAGTTGAAGAAGATCACTCTGCACTTTCTTTAAAAGAATTAAAAGTGAATGGCAGGGATTTAATGAACGAAGGAATTGAAAGCGGAAAAAAACTTGGAGCGATTCTTAACGAGCTTTTTCAGACCGTATTAGACGATCCAGCAATGAACGACAGGGAAAAACTGCTTACTCTTGCAAAAAATATAAATTCAAAAAATACACTGATTTAAAAGTTAAAATAGCACTAGCCGTACGACAACAGATTGCAGTGTCG
>CAVJSA010000036.1:0-26519 GCA_963651875.1 Lachnospiraceae bacterium
GTAATTGTTCGTTTGTCTGTTGACTGTGCCACGGACGGCACAAAACGACGGTTGAACGCAGAAAATGCGTAGCATTTGCTGCCTGACAGGATATCAGCACAATGAAGCGCGAAGACGCGGAAGGGCGGAAAGCCGGCAGAGACTGTATTCAGCCGGTCGGGGGGCTGTGGCTCCTTATAAAAAATAAAAAAAACGGGCAGGCTTTATTGTACATTTATATCTGCGGTCTTATAATTTAGGGCACTGGACTTAATGGAGAAATTTAAAAAATGTCAAAGAAAAATATTTTTCAAAGGGTCGGGCAGACGAGGATTATTCCCATTTCGTTTAAGATTCTTGCGATTTTTACCGTTCTGCTTTTGCTTTCGAATTTTGCCACAAATACGATTAATCTTATTTTAAGTCAGCGACAGATAATCAATCTGAACAATACAATCATGGTCAGCCAGCTTAAGGATTTGTTTTCGGCAGCGGGCAATCAGTACCAGATTTATACATTCAGCGGAGACCGCAACGGTTGTATTGAATCCCTGAAGAATGTTGCAAAAAAAGGTTTTTCAATGCCAGAGAGTTTTGCCGGAGCCTTTGACAGGCAGGGAAACATTCTTTTTGAAGTTTTTGCTAACGGAACAGAAACCGACGAACAGAAAATCAAGAGCCAGATGGTTTTAGAAGCCCAGACCGCTACCGCCACAACTGCCACAACCGCAGAAGAGGCAGAAGGCGCAGTCAATCCAGACGACCTTGAATTTACCGACTATACTTTTGCTGACAAGGAAACTCTCGCAAAAATAAATGCCGATTTTGAAAACGGAATAACTGACGGATCAATCAATTTCGAAACCCGCGAAGGTTCTTATTTTGGAGTTTACAAATATCAGGAAGACTGGCAGTGTTATTTTATCCGCGCGGAACTGCGTGCAGACACAAACCATTCGACATTTGTAGTTCTTGCATTTATTTCGCTTGTAATCCTTGTTCTTTTAATTTTGTTTTTAATCGTCGGCTTTAAGGTTTTTGGAAAAATTCTTGCAAACGTAAAAAATATTACAAAAAGCCTTTACGAAATGCAGCAGAATCAAAAGCTCGAAAACATTGACCTTTCAACTTCTCCAAATGACGACATTACATATCTTGCCGCAAGCTTTAATTCGCTTTCTTCGACAATCAATAATCTTCTTGGAATTTTCCAGAAATTTGTTTCTAAGGACGTTGTTGCAAAAGCTTACTCAGAACACCAGATTAAGCTCGAAGGCCGGCAGCGCAACCTTACGATTCTTTTTTCTGACATAAAAAGTTTTACTTACAGAACAGAAACCCTTGGCAACGACATTATCGATTTATTGAACGTTCATTATGACCAGGTAATCCATGCGGTGCACGAAAATAACGGTGTAATCGGTTCAATCATCGGGGATGCAATCCTTGCTATTTACGGAACGGAACATGCTTCTAAAAAGTCGCTTGAGTCTCTCGAAGCTGCCTGGAGCATTACAAAACTTACAGCTTCTTTGCGCGAAAAAATGATAGTGCGCCGCTCTGAGATAGAAAAGGAACGCTCTCTTACAGAGGCAGAAGAACGTGTTTATAAGGCTGTTTTAATTGATGTCGGCGTTGGAATTGACGGCGGCAACGTTTTTTACGGAAACATCGGTTCAAACGAACATATGACAAATACGGTAATCGGCGACAATGTAAACTCTGCAAGCCGCCTCGAAGGTTTAACTAGAATCTATCATCTTCCGGTAATCTGTTCGCAGTATGTTAAAGACGAAGTAGAAAAACAGACAGAAAAATATTCATTCTTCGAAATCGACACTGTTCAGGTAAAGGGCAAAACCGAAGGCAAAAAAATATATTTTCCTGTTGCCCTCGGCGAGTGCGAAGAAGGAATGGAACAAAAATTCAATATTTACGAACAGGCGCTTTCTGCTTATTACAAAGGCGACTGGACAGACGCAAGAGCAGGTTTTAAAAAATGTGGTTTAGAAACAGCTCAAGTTTTTATTGAAAGAATGGGCAGACAAAGTGCCCCGGCGGACTGGAGTGGAATATGGACAATGACAACAAAGTAAACGCACTTTCTTCGGAACAGACTCACAAGGAAGTTCAGCTTTTTTTGCGCGATGAACTGCAAAAGCTCAAAAGTTCACATTCGGCACAGTACAACCTCGAAAAAGAATACGCACTTACAAAAAAGAACAAAAATAAGAGCGTCGTAATAATTCTTTGCGTGTGTGCCTTGTCTGTAATTCTCCTTGTTGCAGGTCTTACTTTTTACATTTACAGGCAGAACAAGAACATAAAAGTAAACATCGAAACCTTTAACGATTTAAACTTAAAGGCATTGCTGAACTCTGCCGGCAGGGCCGAATCCCTTTACGCAAATGCCCTGCAGTCAAAAGATATTTTAATCGGACAGCGCGACGACGAACTTTCTGCCGCCGAACAAAAAAGGGAAAACGACCTTTATGTTTTAAGTTCGGTTTCCAGGGTAAGCGATAAAGATTCAATTACAAAAAAAACGGCCCAGATTCAAAGTGAATATATAAAAACCGTAAAAGCAATAAAAGAAAAATATGACCCTAAAATTGCAGAAGCCGACGAACAGTTAAGCCTTTATAAAGAAAAACTTTCCGGCTACGACTCAGAAAAACTTTCTGCGGCCCAGGCAAACGAAGCCGTCCTCGACAGCCAGAAGCAGCTCAACGACATTCAGATGAGCACAATGGAAAAACGCTATCAGGCACGGATCGACGACTTAAAAACTCAGATGGCATTGCAGCAGCGCGAAGCCGTAAGACAGCAGCGGCAGGCAGTAGAAAATGTCCGCAAGACCTATCAGGCAAAAATTGACCTTTTAGACCCGGACGCACGCAGTCAGTCAAACCTGCAGGACCAGATTATCCTCGAAACGGGAATCCCGAAAGACGCAGTTGCTTCATCCGCAATAGAATTTAATAAACATTTTCAGCCTTCGCAGTACACAATGCAGTTTAAGTCTCCGTCCCCAGCCTTTAGCGATTCTCTAAAACAGGCGAGCATTTATCTTGAAGATTTAAATACGATTGCAAACAGGTTTTCTACAATCCCGCTCGAAAATACAATCCGCCATTATGTTCCGGCAATGCAGCGACTTGCCTATTCAATTACGACGGACATGGCCGAAGCCCAGCAGAAAATGCAGGTTCAGATTGATTCCTTAAAAACAGACATCGAACATAAAAATTCTGAAATTTCGGAATTTGAAAAAGCTTTTGAAGCAATTTGTGTTTCCGACCCGCAGTTTCCGTCACAGGCGTGCATAACAGATTCTTCCGACAAAAATAAATTTAAGCTCTACGTAACTCAGGCAGGAAAATCGTTTTTTACTCAGGAAACTCAGACTCTCGACGCCCAGATCCGGGACAAAAAAAAGGTTCTCCTCGATCTTAGCGTAACTAAAAACGCAGGCACTTTTACAGCTACCCCAAAACAGCCGCAAAAAAATGCCTCTCCAGTTGCGGTGGAAGCCGGAGCAAAGGTTTATTTTTTAATTGCTGATCCTGTAAAAAAATAGTTTTTGTTTTTGGGTAGAGGAGTGGAGCCAGAGCTCATTTTTACATCAAAATCCTCGACTCATTTCTTTTTACAGCAAAATGCAATTTACCGTCTCGACCGGCTTTTCGCCCTTCCGCGTCTTCGCGCTCCATTGTGCTGACAATCCCTGTTAACCGTCGTTGTGTGCCGTCAGAGCCACAGACAACAGACTAACTAAAATCTGGTTCAGTGAACTATGTCAGCACAACGCCTTCGGCGGGGCTACAATCCGGGCTAGTTTTTGTAAAACAAGCCGCCGCCTACCATGACAGTCCACTGTCATTCCACATCTCGACACCCTATGTCATTCCCCGACTTGACCGGGGAATCTCTTCCTACAGTAGATTGTCGGGTCAAGGTGAGACAATGACAGTCCTATGTCATTCCCCATCTCGACATTCAATGTCATTCCTCTGCTCGACACCCATGTCATTCCTCTGTTCGACGCCCCATGTCATTCCCCGACTTGATCGGGGAATCCCTTCCCGCAACAGATTGTCGGGTCCAGCCCGACAATGACACACCGAGAGGCCCGGCAATGATAATCCCACAAGGCGCGACATAATGACGTAGTCAGAGTACATAAATTTGTAAACAAAATAGCGCCAAGGAGGGCGCTAAAGACTAAAATTCCCACAAGAAATGCCTTGCATTTCTTGTACGACATAATGACGTAGTCAGAGTACATAAATTTGTAAACAAAATAGCGCCAAGGAGGGCGCTAAAGACTAAAATTCCCACAAGAAATGCCTTGCATTTCTTGTACGACAGGATGTCGTACGTTTTCTACTATAAAAGAATAATTTTTGGCTTTTTAGTTGAATTTTTAAGAATGGAAGTGTTAAAATCATGTGTTTAACTTAAACTGGTTTTTTATTTCTAACTGGCAGCTTATTGAGTTTTCGCCGGTTAACCATTTCTTTTTTGAGGTACTTAATGGATATTTCCAATGCTAATTTTACCCCAGCTGTAACTCCAATCCGTATTGGTATTGACGTTGGGTCTACAACCGTTAAGGTTGTTTGTCTTGATGAAAACGACAAGATGATTTACGGCGACTACCAGCGACACCGTGCTGATATCCGCAATACAATTATTTCTGTCGTAACAAAAGCCCTGGACGAAATCGAAAATAAAATTTCTTCAGGCGACAAGCACACTGTTTCTGTAAAAGTAACAGGTTCAGGCGGACTTTCTGTTTCGCAGTGGCTTAACATTCCTTTTATTCAGGAAGTTGTTGCGGCAACTACAGCCGTTAAAAAAATAATTCCACAGACAGACGTTGTAATTGAACTTGGTGGCGAAGACGCAAAAATCACTTATTTTACTGGTGGCGTAGAACAGCGCATGAACGGAACCTGCGCCGGCGGTACTGGTGCTTTTATTGACCAGATGGCAGCCCTTCTCGAAACTGACGCCCCTGGCCTTAACAAGCTTGCCGCAGGTTACGAAACCATTTATCCGATTGCAGCCCGCTGCGGTGTATTTGCAAAAACAGACGTTCAGCCACTTATTAACGAAGGCGCTCGTCGCGAAGATATTGCTGCTTCTATTTTTCAGGCAGTTGTAAATCAGACAATTTCCGGTCTTGCCTGCGGTAAACCAATCCGCGGTAACGTTGCCTTCCTCGGCGGTCCTCTCCACTTTCTTGACCAGCTCCGCCAGCGTTTTATCGAAACATTAAAACTTACTCCAGAAGAAACAATAGTTCCACAGGACTCACAGCTTTTTGTTGCTGCCGGTGCTGCATATTCTGCAGAAAAAAAACTTGTTTGTACTGGCAGTGAACAGCCAAAACAGTTTTTAACAATTGCTCAGTTTAAAGACAGCCTTAAAAATCTCAATGGAGCTGAATTAAACGAAGTTCAGCGTCTTGAACCTCTTTTTAAGGACGAAGAAGATTTACGCATCTTCCGTGAACGCCATGCAAAAGACAAGGCAAAGCGCGGCGATCTTTCAAAGGCTAATGGACCACTTTTCTTAGGTCTCGATGCTGGTTCAACAACTACAAAGGCCGTTCTTATTAACAAAGAAGGCGAAATTCTCTGGGACTTTTACGACGTAAACGGCGGAAATCCTGTTGAACTTGCTGTCCGCGTTCTAAAAACTTTATATCAGATTCTTCCAAAAGACTGCTACATTGCCCGCTCAGTTTCTACAGGTTACGGCGAAGCTCTTTTCCAGGCAGCTCTTGGAGTTGATGCCGGCGAAGTTGAAACAATTACTCATTATCGTGCTGCCGAATTCTTTGTTCCTGGTGTTGAATTCCTGCTTGATATTGGTGGTCAGGACATGAAGTGTCTGCGCATGAAAGACGGTGCAATTACTTCAATTCAATTAAACGAAGCCTGCTCTGCCGGTTGTGGTTCATTCCTTGCAAACTTTGCAAATTCAATGAACCTCGACATTAAAGAATTTGCACAAAAAGCTCTTCTTTCTAAAAAACCGGTTGACTTAGGTTCACGCTGTACTGTTTTTATGAACAGCCGCGTAAAACAGGCTCAGAAGGAAGGCGCTACAATTGACGATATTTCTGCAGGTCTTTCTTATTCTGTAATAAAAAATGCACTCTTTAAAGTTATAAAACTTCGTCGTGCTTCAGAAATCGGTACAAAGGTTGTAGTTCAGGGCGGTACATTCTATAACGATGCCGTTCTGCGTGCCTTTGAAAAAATTTCCGGAGTTGAAGTTTTCCGTCCGGATGTTGCCGGTTTGATGGGCGCTTATGGTTCAGCATTGATTGCTTATGATCAGTGGTGCGATCTTACAGCTCCAAAACCTGGTCAGGAGCAGGGCTGGGTTCCTCCAAAGGTTGTTTCTAACATTGCAACTCCAGAACAGCTCGACACATTTAAGGTTGACCTTGAACTTACACGCTGTGGTGGCTGTCAGAACAACTGTCTTCTTACAATCAACACATTTACGGCAGGCGGTCAAAAAAGACAGTTTATTACCGGTAACCGCTGCGAAAAAGGTCTTGAACGCCACAAACTCAAGGACACAACAACAGTTGACGGTTCAAACAAGGAAAATACCGGAGTTGAAGAATCTGCAATTGAACTTCCTAACCTTTTTGACTGGAAGTACAAGCGTCTCTTTAATTATTATGTTCCGCTTAAGCCGGAAGATGCTCCAATGGGCAGCGTTGGAATTCCTCGCGTCCTTAACATGTACGAAAACTATCCTTTGTGGTTTACCGTATTTACAAAACTCGGCTTCCAGGTAAAACTCAGTCCTCGCTCAAGCAAGGCAGTTTACGAGCGCGGAATTGACTCAATTCCTTCGGAATCTGTATGTTATCCGGCAAAAATCAGCCACGGTCACATGGAATCCCTGCTTAAAATGGGCTGCAAGTTTATTTTCTATCCTTGTATTCCTTACGAAAAGCAGGAAGACGCCGGAGCCGGAAACCATTACAACTGTCCTGTTGTAACTTCTTATCCGGAAGTTTTAAAACACAATCTGGACAATGTAATTGAATCAAGAGACCTCCTCTTTATGAATCCGTTCCTGCCGATTTACGACAAAACACGTCTCAAGGAACGTTTTTACGAAGAAATTCATAAATATTATCCTGTTTTGACAGAAAAACAGGTTTACGACGCAATCGATGCCGGTTGGGTTGAACAGGAAAAGTTTAAGACAGATACTCAGGCTGCTGCAGAAGAAGCTCTTGAACAGCTTGTTGTAAGCGGTGGAAACGGAATTGTTCTTGCTGGACGTCCTTATCACCTGGATCCAGAAATCAACCACGGAATTCCAGAAATGATTCATGGTCTTGGTCTTGCTGTCTTTACAGAAGATTCTGTTGCTCATCTTGGTTCAATTGAACGTCCTCTGCGCATTGTTGACCAGTGGGTTTACCACAACCGTCTTTACCGTGCTGCAAACTTTGTTGCAGGAATGCCGAATCTCGAACTTGTTCAGCTTACTTCTTTTGGTTGCGGTCTCGACGCTGTAACTGCCGACCAGGTTGACGAAATAATGAAGGCAAAGAGTCGCATGTATACGCTGATTAAGATTGACGAAGGTTCAAACCTTGGTGCAGTAAGAATCCGTATCCGTTCTTTGATTGCAGCCGTAAAAGCCCGCCAGAGAGCACGCAGAAAAATTACCATTAAGTCGTCTGCATATCAGCGTGTAATCTTTACCGAAAAAATGAAGGAAGAATACACAATCCTTTGTCCTCAGATGTCGCCAATCCACATGAGCCTTCTCGAAGCTGCATTCAGATATTCAGGATACAAGCTTGTTGTTCTCGATGCTGTTGATCCTAAGGCTGTAGATGCCGGCTTAAAGTATGTAAACAACGATGCCTGCTATCCGTCTATCCTTGTTGCCGGACAGATGATGCACGCTCTCGAAAGCGGTAAATACGACATTAACAAGACTGCTCTTTTAATTTCGCAGACTGGTGGCGGTTGCCGTGCTACAAATTACATCGGCTTTATCCGTCGTGCCTTAAACGACGCCGGCTGGGGCCAGGTTCCTGTAATTTCTTTAAATACCGTAGGTTTGGAAAAGAACCCTGGATTTAAGTTTACTCTGCCACTTGTTCACCGCTCAATGATGGCTGCCTTTATCGGCGACCTTTTTATGCGCGTCCTTTACAGAGTACGCCCGTACGAAGCAGTTCCTGGCAGTGCGAATGCACTTTACGAAAAATGGAATGCAAAGGTTATTAAACAGCTGCACTCGCTTTCTGTTGCCGGTTACCACAGAATGATCCGCGGAATTGTCCGCGACTTTGATCGTCTGCCGATTCTTCCGGTTAAAAAGCCGCGCGTTGGTGTTGTTGGAGAAATCCTTGTAAAATTCCATCCGACAGCAAACAACGACCTTGTAAACGTAATCGAAAAAGAAGGCGCTGAATGCGTTATGCCTGATCTTATGGACTTTGTTTATTACACAATGGCTGACGGAAAATTCAGACACGAAGAACTTGCGTTCCCTAAAAAAGAAGAAACAACAGGAAAACTGATAATAAAACTTCTTAACTTCTATCGGCACCCGATTAACCGTGCATTGCGCCACAGCCGGCGCTTTACGACACCAACAGATATTTGGGAAATGATGAAGTCTGTTAACGGAATCTGTCAGGTTGGAAACATTAGCGGAGAAGGCTGGTTCTTAACTGCAGAAATGGTTGAACTTATTCACACTGGAGCTCCTTCGATTGCCTGTGTACAGCCTTTTGCCTGTCTTCCAAACCACATTACAGGAAAGGGAATGATAAAAGAGCTTAGAAGACATTTCCCTCAGGCTAATATCAGTGCAATTGACTATGACCCGGGTGCTTCGGAAGTTAACCAGTTGAACCGTGTAAAGCTTTTGCTTTCTAACGCTCCAATCGGAAAGAATCCGGACGAAATGAAAAACGGTAAAATCTGGACTAAAAAAGGTCCTGTTGAACCGATTCTGCAATATGCTTCCGGAGGAAGTCAGTTTGTAGATGACGATCCAGTTGATGCAAAAAATTTAATACCTGCAACAACATCAGACTAATGTTGCCCGAGACGGCTGATTTTTATTTTGTTCAATAAAAACCAGCCCCGGGTGGAGCCCCGTAAGTTGTGGCTGGCAGAAACCTGACAGCCACAATGTAGCGGACAGCGGAAGGGCGGAACACGGGACGAGACAGAAAATTGAGCTCCGAAAGTTCCACCCTTTTTTATTTTGCCTGCCTTATCTTTACTGTAACTTTTTTTGTTTAAGTGATATTTTTTAGTGATGAACAGAACAAAAATTGCTTTTGCCTGCGTTTTTTTTGCCGGATTTTTAGCGTTTGCTGATTTTAATACGATGAATGTTCCGGATTCGGCTCAGATCCGCCGTGAATGTGCACAAAGATGGTTTTATGAAGATTTAAGTGTTCTGCGCCAGAACCATGTTGAACTGCATTCAAACGAAATTGGTCAGGAATTTCAGATTCGATTAGAAGAAACGGATTCTTCTTTTGCCGTAATTGTTGCCCCAAAAATGCTCCTGGAGACTGATTTTTATACGGAAAATGGAATTGAGAGGCGCACTGTGGACGATTTTCCTGGAGATGCCTGTGGAGCGTGGATTTTGTTCAGGAATTCTGTTTCCGGCAAGGGCGAAAAACTGCGCATTTATTTTTCTGCAAACAGCGGTGAATATGTTGAATTTGAAAGCGACGAAAATAAAACCCTTGCAGATTTTGTAATCTGTGGTTTGTATGCGGCCAAGGGTGTTCCTGTTGGAATCCCTTTTGAAAAACTTTACGAAGCGTCTTTTCAGCAGATTCTTTTGTTGACCGAACACTCGCTTCCGTGGAATTATGCCGACACACAAAAAGGACAGTTTGACTCAAAATTGCAGATGATCGGTGTAATCCGCAAAAATTTGGGCCGGATTTTTTATAGAGAAGACAGCTGTTATAACGAAAACGGCGAAAGTATAAGAATTTCGGACGGAAAAAAATATTCGCCAGAAGATTTTGAAGATTCTATAATCCAGACTAAAATTGAAAATCCTCTTTTTGTTGACAGCGCCGGATTTTTAAAATGGATTGCTGACGGTCTTGTTGTGCCTGTTAACGGCAGTTTTTTGTACAGAGACCCGCTTATGGTTAAGACTGTAAGTTACGACGCAACTGGAAGAAACGGCGTTTTAGGTCAGACAATGGACATTTCTTTTGCCTTAGACTGGTGCAGAAATCTTAGTGCAGCCTGCCTTTCTGTAAAAAGCCATAAAAAATATATGTGGGACGAAGCAAACATGGACGTTCAGATAGATCCGTTTGCAAGTGAAGTTTCTAGTGGCGCTGCTGCCAGTCAGATTCCAGGATTTATAAAAGACAGCGGTTATTCAGTAAAAATGTTAAAACCGCTTTTATATGTTCTTGCTTCGAGTGAACCTGCTTATTTTTATCTGGCTGCCATAAAAAGACCTGTAAAAGAGGTTTATGGCAATGCTGAAAATTTTATTTTTGATCAGTGCGCTGCAATTTTTCCAATGTATGACAAAGACGGAAAGTTTGCCTGCGTTGTTTTTGAAAATGGCCGTGAACTTACGCTAAATCAGTTTGTTTCAAAATACGAAGGCTGTTATATTCATTTGTCGAGAGTTTTGAGCGAAAAGGAATTTTATCCGCAATAAAAAATTATGAAAAAATTAGTTTGCCCTTTAATAATCGTTTTTTTTGTCAGTCTGCCGTTTAGTTTTGCCCAGAAATCTGTAAAAGAGCGCAATACTACGCAGCTGGCCTCGCAGATGATGAGTGCGTATTCAGACGGATTTTATCCTGGAGTTGTCCGTTTTGCAGAAGAAATTCTTTTACAAAAATCAAATTCTCCGGTTGAAGTAAAAGCTTTTTTATTAAAAGCAGAAAGCCTTTTAAAAATGGGAAGAAGCCAGGAAGCCCTTGAATTTTTACTGAGTGATCAGGCTATAGTTAAAAAAAATGAAGAAGCGCAGGCAGAATGTTTTTACTGGACTGGGCGTGCTTATTTTGAATTGAATAAAAATGAAGACGCTCTTTCTGATTTTTATAATTCGGCTGAGATTCTAAAAAAAATCCTACAGACTCAAAATGAGCAAAAAACTGTCCAGAACGAAAAACTTTATGCGGATTCGCTTTTTTATGCAGGAAAAGTTTTGCGCCGGCTTGAAAATTTTGAAAGTGCCAGCGGATATTTTGAATATGTAATTCAAAATGGAAATATTTTTAGCGTAAATGATTTTGAAGATGCAGCAGTTAATTTTTTTGAATGTGCAGTTCTTTCCGGGCAATTTACAAAATGCGAAGAATATTATTCACAGATAAAGGATTTTGAATTTACAAACGACGGCAAATATAGAATTCTTCTGTCTTATGCCCAGGCTCTCGAAGGCTTAAAAAAATATTCCCAGGCCTATGACATTTATGTAGAGATTGTTTCTTTTGGACCGGACAGCCTTTGTGCAATTGCAATGCAGAGAGCGTATTTAATTTCTTCGGAAAATCCTTCTTTTGTGAAAGTAAAGGCTGAAAGCATTATAGAAAAAGCGTCGGCATTAAAAGAAAAAAATCCCGGGCTTATAAGTGAATTCTGGACAAGACTTGCAATCGATGAATTTAATTCAAAAAATTATGAAAAATCGCTTTTGTATTTTAACAATGCAAAAGAAAATTCCTCGATTCCGTTAAAACAGCTTGCTTTGATTTATTCAACAGAAATAAGGTTTTTAACTTCTAAAAAAACACAAAAACAGGCGGCTTTGGACAGTCTTGGTTTATTGGAAAATGGCTGGAATGAATGTGAGTTTGCCCCAGATGAATTTTTTTATGCAGATGCAATGGTTGCCAGGGCAAGATATTCAGCAATCTGCGAAGACTGGAATAAATCTCTTGAATACGCTTCTCCTCAGATTTTGTACGAAAAGTCTCCTGCCGTAAAAAAAATGGCAGTTTACTGGACTTCGCTTGCATTGTATTCAACTGGTAAATATAAAGACTGTTTGCAGGTTATGGAAAAAAATCCGTACCAGGACGACGATTTTTTAATCTTAAAAGCAAAGGCTCTGGCAAAAAGCGGAAATTCTTCTGCGGCGGATTTAATTTTTTATGAACTTTCTCAAAAAGGTTCTCTTAATAATGACGGGCGGCTCGATTATATCCGCACTTTGTTAAATGCAGGGCATCTTTATTCAACTGTTGAGCAGGCAAATGTTGCTTCTGGTGCCGAAGCCTCTTATATGAAAGGTCTTGCATTTTTTAACCGTCGGGAGTGGAAAAACGCAGAAAATGCTTTTTTGT
Organism: Lachnospiraceae bacterium; assembly: GCA_963651875.1. Lineage (GTDB taxonomy): Bacteria > Spirochaetota > Spirochaetia > Treponematales > Treponemataceae > Treponema_D. The sequence continues at coordinate 12,341 of CAVJSA010000036.1, forward strand.
CTGCACTTGCGCAAAAAAACGACAAAACAGTTCTTGAAGAAAATTACGCAAACCTTTCTTATTTTTATCTTGGCTATTGTCAGTATCAGCTTGAAAAATACGAAAGTGCATTTAAAAACTTTTCGGTGTTTATAAAAAGCGAAAGCGGAAGTTCTGTAAAATGGCTGGCTTTTGTTACTGCAAGCCGTTGTGCAGTTCAGATTTCAAAAAAGGCAGACGCAATTGACTGTGCTCAAAGTGCCTTAAAAATTGCAAAAACAGACGGCGAAGTTCACGAAAGCGTTCTTTTGCTGTCTGGTATTTATACTGATTTTGGCGACTTTGACCAGGCTCTCGAAGTTTTAAAACCGTATTCTGTAAAGGCGGACGAGTTTGCAGGTGAATGTCTTTACCTTTCGGCACAGATTTATGTTCAGAAAAAAGATTTTACAAAGGCAGATTCATGCTATAAAACTTTGAGTGAACAGAATTCTTCTCCTGCCCTTGCTCAGGAAGCTCTTTTTAGGCGTGGAGAACTTTTTTATACAAACGAAAAATATTCAAATGCGATTCCTCTTTTTGAATCCTACATGAAAAATTATTCTGACGGAAAATTTTTTGACGCTGCAATGTATCTTGAAGCCGACAGTCTTTTAAAAAGTGGCAAAACCGAAACAGCTTCGCTTTATTTTATGCAGATTATTCAAAAACAAAGCGATTCAACTTATAAATATGCGGCTCAAAAAAATATGGTCGAAATATTCCGCGAAAATGGAGAATATTCATCAGCCCTGCAAATGGCTCAAAAAATGATTGCAGAATATGGCTCTCAGGCAGAATCCGACGGAATTCCTGCAATGACAAGAGAATTAAAGGCTCTTGCTTCTGGAGCAGATGAAGAAATTCTCGAAAAAGAAATTCAATACGAAAATTCTGGTTTTGAAAAAACTGCCGAAGGTCGTATTACTGGAACGGCGCTTGTAAAACTTTATGCAAAGACGGCTAATTTTGAAAAGGGAGAAAAACTTGCACTTCAGCTTTTAAAAATCCAGGAAAAAAACGATGCAGAAGTTGAAGGCGCTTTTGAAAATTCACAATTTCTTGCTTCTCTTTATCGAAATCAAAACAAAAAAGAAGAGTCGGCTCAAATGTTTTTAAAGGCTGCCCAATATGCAAGAAAATGCGGCAAAAACGAAGAAGCTGCCCGTTGTCTTTACGGGGCTGCTGAATCTTTTGATGCTGCAAAAAAGTCTGGAGATGCAAAATCTACGGTTGAACTGCTGCAGAAACTTTATCCACAAAGCTCATACGCTGCGGATTCAAAAAAACTGCTCAGATAAAAATAAATTGAACTGCACGAAAATTCCAGAAACGGGAGAAAAATTATGAAACTTATGAAACTGCTGGTTAATAAAAAAATACTTGTTTTGTTTACGGTTTTTTGTTCCTTTAATTTTATTTATTCTCAAAACCAGACAAAAACAGAATCTAAAAACCTGTCAGAAAACGAAATTGAATTGCCGGACGTTACGACTGTAATTTCTGGCGAAGCGTTGACTGCTGGTAAAGACAGCGTGCCGGATTATAAAAAAATTCTTCCGGACAAAAATACAGGAAGCGTTCTGCTGCCTGTTATGCCGGCTGTTCAAAACGAAAAACTGCCGGAAAATGAATATTCTTCAAAAAGAGAAACTGAAAAAGATGTTTATGCAGAAGGAAAAATCGGGGGCGGTTATCCATTCTGCTTTACTGGAGATTTTTCAATTTTTAGAATGACCGGAGATTCTCCTTTTGAACTTTCCTTTAACCACGAAGCTTACGAAGATTTTGCACAAAAAAAGTCGGCTGACGGTTATTTTTTAAGGCAGACTTCGATCGAAGCCGACAAAAAACTTTCTGTAAAAAATGCAAAATTTGATTTTTCGGGCTGGTACAAAAATAAAGACAACGGTCTGCAGTCTAATTCAAATTATTTTACAGATTATCTTTACAACGATATTGGCGGAAACGTTTGTGGCGAGTGGAAGTTTAACCACGGCTGGTATATTTTTTCTTCTGTCGGTGGCTCTTATTACAACCGCTATGGAATTCAATTTGAAAATACTGCCGAATGTGAAAATTCCTGGGAAAAAAATGCAAAATATTTTTCTTTTTCTCCAGAATTCGCTTTTGGCTGGAAGAATTACGGATTTGATTTAAACTTTTCTTCAAAATACGAAACCCAGCTTAATATGAAAGATTCAAATACTCTGCAAAAAGCCTTGTATGCTTCTAGTGCGGAAGCTGTTCACCGCGGACAGTTTACCTTGAATTTTTCGTGGGAAAACGATTTTGTCAGTACCTGGGCAAAAACTTCTGTCGTAGCCGGAACTTCAATTGGAAACAACGACTTTATTATTCCTTTTGGACTTGGTGCAACAGTCTTACTGGAAAACGGTTTTTCTTCCCGCAAAATTGTTTTGAGCGCAGAAGGCGGACTTGATTCTTTCCTGGAGCAGGCAGGAAATATTGAAAAAAAATCTCCATTTGCAGTTCTTTATTCTCTTTCGTCTGAGCAGAGTGACTGGTACGGAAAAGCCTTTGCTTCTGTGCCGTTAAAAGACATTTTTAGTTTGAATTTATCAGGCGAATTTAGAAAAACTGCATTTGGAAACGGAATCTGGCAGGCTGATTATTCTTCTGTTTTGGCATCGAGCGGATTTTATTTAATAAATCAGGAAGAACGCACAGATTTTAATACGGAAGCTGTTTTTACTGCAGATTTTGAACAGTTAAAATTAAGTGCTGGCTGGAAGTCTTACTGGCTGGACACTCCGTCGGATAAAGAAAAAAACAGCATAAATGGTTCTGTTTTGTTTGAAGGCAAAAATTCAAAATGGAATGCGCAGGCAAATATAGTTGAATTTTTGGGGGAAGATGCTGACAGAGTGCCGGTTGTCGGGGCAGAAGCTTCGATAAAAGCAAGCCGTTCAATTCGTCTTGCCCTGGAAGCAACAGATATTATAAAATTGCTGACCGGCAAAACCCGGGATTTTGCGCACAGCCAGTATAAACAAAACTGCGGACACATAATGGCGTCTGCTAAATTTCAGTTTTAATTCAATATTCAGATAAAAAGAGAATGGGGGGAAAATATGTGGAATTTGATTAAGTCAGGCGGAATTTTAATGATTCCGATTATAATTTGTGGAATCGCTGCAACTTATATCATTATCGAAAGAATTCTTTATTTTAAAAATATCAAAAAAAATGATTCTGTGTTAAAGGGACAGTTGAATTCGATTCTTTCAAAAAAAGATTTTGAAGCTGCCAATGCTTTGTGCGTTGCTGCCGAAACTCCTTTTTCTCAGGTTGTGCAAAAAGCTCTTTCCATGCGCGAACTCGACGAAAACAATCTTAAAGATGTTGTAGAAACTCAGATGGAAGCCGTTATTCCTCAGTACGAACATTTTTTAACGATTCTTGGAACAATTGCAAATATTTCGACCCTGCTTGGTCTTTTTGGAACTGTAACCGGAAACATTAAGGCTTTTGGTGTTTTGGGCTCAGGTGCCAGTATGGGAAATCCTGCCATTCTTGCAGGCGCAATTGCAGAAGCTCTTGTAACGACTGCTGCAGGTCTTTTTGTTGCAATTCCTTCAATGATTTTTTCAAACTATTTTACACGTTTGGTAAATAAAGAAATCGTTCAACTTGAATCTTCTGTTACGGAAGTTGTTTTAAAACTTACAGGACATTTAAAATAATGAAGCTCAGACAAAGAAGAAGAATCTCTGTTGGTGCGGATTTAACACCAATGATCGACGTTGTTTTTCAGTTGATTTTGTTTTTTCTTGTTTCAACAACATTTGCGGTTCTTCCGGCAATAAATGTAAATCTTCCTTCAAGCGAAACGGCTCAGAGTGAATCAATCGGCGGAATTACAGTTACGGCAAGTGCAACTGGTAAACTTTTTTTTAATGATGAACAGGTTACCTTGCAATCTCTGGATACAAAATTGAATTCCTTTAATACAGAAGGAAAAAAGCGTGAAGAATATCCTGTAACTCTCGAAGCAGACGAAAAAGTTACAAACGGTACAATCGTAAAGATTTTTGATGTTCTGCGGAAAAATGGATTTGTTGCCGTAAACTTAAGGACTACAGACTAAAATGACTAAATTACAGAAAAAACAGAACTTGACTGCGCTTGTTGCAACAATTGTTATCTGGTTTTTGCTGGCACTTTTATTTTCTCTTTTAACTCTTGCTCCTAAAAGGCAGGTTTATAAAACTGTAAGAATTACTCTTGACTCTCCGTCCGTTCCTAAAATTACAGAAAAAAGAATAGATTCCGCTCCTCCGGCTCCTGCCGTTCAGACTGCGCAGACTCCTGTAACTAAAACAGAAGTTCCAGAGCAAAAAAAGCAGACTGCAACTCCAAAACAGAATTCTACAGCCAAAAAAACGACAGAAAAAGCTCAGACAAAAAGCGCTCCTGCTGCAAAGACAGAGACTGCACCAAAACCCGCACAACAGACTTTGCAAAAAAGTGTAGATGAACTGATTGCAGAGCAGAGGGCAAAGCCAAAGGTGCAGAAAAAAGAGTTTGACTGGAGTTCTTTTGACGAAGATTCGGCAGAAACTGTTTCTTCTTCGAACTCCACAACTGCAAGTGAATCTATAAATTCAACTGTTAATACTTTTGAAGGAACAGCAGGAACTTCTTCTAGTAACGAAAATAATACTTCTGTTTCTGTAACAAGCCGTAATACACATACTGGAAATGCTTCTTCTGCAACCCTGAGTGCTTTAGAAGGCATTAGCGCAACTGTTTTTAGTGCTTCTTCTTCAAATGGAGTAACGGGAAGTTCTAGTGTAAAAAGTGCTGGGGCTCCAAATGGAAGAATTGCCCTTTATATGAATGACGGAAGCAGCAGAACACTGCTTGAACCTGCGCGCCCTGTAATTGTCCTGTCAGAAAAGGCTGCGGCAACAATTGATACTACAAAAAATCTGACTGTGCGTTTTACGGTTTTGCCGGACGGGCATGTTGATTTAAATAGCATAAAAATTACACCTGGGGCAATTATTACACCTCTTGTGCAGGCAGAAATTGCCGGGCAGATTTCGTCCTGGAGATTTAATCAGGACTCTGTAAGTGCAACGGCAGTTTTTCCTTATAAGATTGAAAAACGCTAAAAAAAATCCCCTTAATTTTTGGAATAAAATCTGATTGTTCAATATTTTGCTTTTGTTTATAATTAAAAAATGTTAGACGGAATTTCTGCAATTGCTTTTGATATAGACGGTACACTTTATTCTTCTCATAAGTTTTATTTGCGGATTCTTCCTTATTCAATAAAAAATTTTTCTTTTTACGTAAAATTCAATAAAGTCCGCAAAATCTTACATAAAACAGCGCCTCTTCCAGATTTTTATGAATATCAGGCCCGCCTCCTTGCCGAAACAACCGGTTGGGATGTAAAAAAAGCTAGGCAGAAAATTCAGGATATTGTTTATGACGGGCTCAAACCTTATTTTGAAAAAACAAAGACTTTTGCCGGCGTAAAAGAAGCTTTTATTGCCATTAAAAAAGCTGGATATAAAATTGCACTTTTGTCGGATTTTCCACCGGAACAAAAAGGCGACATGTGGGGACTTTTGCCATTGTGCGACGTTGTTCTCGGAAGTGAGCAGATTGGTGCTTTAAAGCCTTCTGTTTTTCCTTTTGGCGTGCTTGCCCAGAAGCTTTCTGTAAAACGAGAAGAAATTCTATACGTTGGAAATTCAATTAAATACGATGTTTGCGGTGCAAAAAATGCCGGAATGAAGAGTGCGTACATTCTTCCGTTGTGGCGACGGATTTTTCACCGTCCTTTAAAGCTTGCTGACATAAACTTTTCTAGCTATCGTCAGTTGTCTGAAATTGTGATAAAGTAATTCACTATAATATAAAGAATTCAAAATTTTAAAGTAATTCATTTTTTGATTTGGGTGGGATAAAAAATGACGATTCTCGCAATCCTTATTTCTACTGCTGTCGCTGTTGCAGTTGTTTTTGTACTTCATACTTTAGACAGAGAAAATAATTCAATGAATAAAGTTAAGCATTATGCGGATTCCCGTATAAATCAGCTTGATGAATACTTTAAAGAACAGATTTCTAAACTTAACGGTCTTTCGGCAGAATGGGACGCACATCATACAACGGCTGCCGCCGCAGTAAACAGAATCGAAAAACAGATTGCAGATTTTAAGCAGATCAGCAGCGGTTTTGACTCGCAGTTTGAAGCTGTTTCTAACATTTCTAAAAAAGTTGACGCTTACGGCCGGGCATTGCAGGAACTTATGGAAATGACCGACCGCGTAGAAGAAAATCTTCAGGCTGTAAAAAAAGAAAGCGCAGTTGTTGACCGATTGAATGCAAAGATTGATTCAGAAGAAAAAGCTGTTGCAGAACTCGAAAAAAAGATTCCTTCGATAATAAAAGAATTTAGAGAAAAAAATAACGACAGCTTAAAATTGATTGGTGCTGACATGCTTAATAAATTCAACGAAAAAGCAGGTCAGATTGAAAAAACTGTACAGACTGCATCAACACATTCTGACGAAGTTCTTGCTTCCATTCAGCAGCAGATTCGTCTGGCTTATGACAATGCAGCTCAAAAAGCAAAAACTCTCGAAGACGAAGCATTTAAAAAACTCGTTGAACAGGCAAAGGCGCGTGCAGATGTTGTCGTAAAGAATGTAAACGAAAAAGCAGGCCAGCTTTCTAAGACTCAGGAAGAAAAGCTTGTAGAACTTCAAAAAACACTCGAAAAACGTAGTTCAGACTTTTCTGCTCAAATGGCAGAAAAAACAGAAGTCCTTGAAAATGAATTCCGCGCAAAGACGAATGAACTTACACTTTCGCTTGGCACAAAAACAGAAAACTTTTCAAAATCCCTGGAAACAAAAATTGCTTCGCTTACCGACGCTTTGCAGACACAGGTTTCGGCTCTCGACGAACAGATCAAACAGCATGTTCAGGAAACTCGTTCTGCAGTTGAAGAAATTCAAAATGCTTCTAACGGAAACGGAAAAAATCTTGCAGATTTACGCGAAAAACTCGAAACTCAGACGGCAGAAATCCAGAGCCGTTATTCTTCTCTTTTTGAAAAAGCCATTGCCGATGCTGACGAAAAGGAGCAGAGTGCATTTGAACGTTACCAGAAGATTGCAGAAAATCACCTTAACAATTATAAGATGACGGTTGAAGAAAAAATCAATTCTGTAGAAAAAGACGTAAATAACCGGGTTACGCTTTTAAATCAGGAATTGACAAGTTCTGTTGAAACAATTCAAAAAGCAATGAGCGACAGTCAGACCGGAGCTACCGCAACTGCCGAGACAATCGAAAAAGCAACAGCCGAAGCTAGAACCCAGCTCGAAAGTTTCCAGAGCCAGGCAGACGAAAAAATTGCAAACATCAACAAGATGATAAGCGACAATATTGAACGGATTTCTTCTGCCTATGACGCAAAACAGACGGAACTTCTTTCTAATGTAGACAAACAGCTTGAAGAATATCGCAACAATATGGAATATCGTTTTAACAAATTGCAGACAACGGCGAGCGATATTGATACACTCGAAAACAATCTGCGTTCTGCCCTTGAGAGAACACAGAATTCTGTTGTTGCCGATTTTGCAAAATTCTCTACGGACCAGCAGGCGCAGCAGAATAAATTTGAAGAATCTGTAAAACAGGATAATGACGAAATTACAGCCCAGATTGAAAATCTCGAAAAATCCCTTGAATCAATTAAGGCAACTGCAAGCAACAATGTAAGTGCAACACTTGCGGACTTTGAATCTAAGTTTGGCGATGATTTAAAAAAGCGTGGTGAATCTATAACAGAAGAACTCAATAACTGGAAAAACAGCATGGATTCAAAACTGGCAGTAATCAGTTCGGATTATGAAAATTCAAGACGCGAAATAGAAACTTCTTACAGCGAAAATCTTAAAAATCAGCTTGCAGACATTTCTTCAAAAAATCATGCACAGATTCAAAATCTCGAAACTTCTCTCGAAAATTCTGCTGCCGACTTTAGGGCAAAAATTGATGCTGTCGAAAAATCTGTCAGCGATTTTACAGAGCAGAGCAGGGCAGCCTTGCAGGAAGCGACAAACGGTCAGGGCTCTTTTGTAAAAACTTCGCTCGAGTCTTACAACACTCGCATGGAAGAACTTTTTGCAAAGTCGGAAAAAGATACCCAGTCTCGTCTTGCCGAACTTGAAGAATCGATTACCGGTCAGGCACAGACAAACCAGTCTTCAATTGACAGCATGCTTGGCGAATTTAACGTATGGCGCAGTCAGTTGAAAAATCAGTTTGAACAGACAAAAAATATGTTTAACGACCAGCTTACAAACGTAAAGCAGAGTTCAGACCAGAAAATTTCTGTTTTTGAAGAAGAATTAAAGCAGAACATGGAACAGTTTAAGAACGAAACCCAGAACGAGCAGACTTCTCTTACTCAGACTGTCGAAAAATTAAAGGAAGATATTCAGTCTTCGATTACTTCTTATAACGAACGTTCTGAGTCAATTGTTGCTCAGTTGAATAAATCTTACGAAGAAATGCTCAACGATACACAGCGTCGTGTCCGCGAACAGAATGCGGACAGTGAAAAAGCAATGCGCGATCTGCGAACAAAGATTCAGGAAGCGAACGAAACAAACGAAGGTTTGCGTGCAGAAATGATTATCCGTATGCAAAACGATGCTTCTGAACTGCAGACACGAATGAGCGAAATTGACCGCGAAGTAAAGGCGTTTACAGCCCAGATGCAGGTTTACCAGAAAGCCGATCAGTTAAAAGCTCAGCTCGAAAGCGAATTGAACGGATTAAAGAACGAAATTACAAGGGTTGAAGAATTTCAGTCTAAGGTAGATGAATTGACGGCAAGTTTTAATTCAATTCAAAATTTAAACGACGATGTTAATTCAAAGTTGAATAAGTTTTCTGCCGAAAAAACAAGAATTGACGGTTTGGAAAAGAATTTTACGCGCTTGATTGATTTAAGTTCTTCAATGGACCAAAAAATTGAAGAATTAAATTCAACAAGTGACCAGCTTACTTCGATTCAGCTTGATGTAAGAAAATTCCAGGAAACTCTTGGCGATATTTCTAACCGTTATGACAGACTCGAAACTAAAGGAAATCAGATTGACGCAATTGCTGGCGAAGTCGATAAAACTTTTGACAATTTAAAAAGCCTCGAAACTCGCTTAAACGATGCAAGCCGTCATGTTGATAATCTTCCAAAGCAGATTGAAGATGTTCAGAAAAATATTGATAATCTGGTTGCAAACCGCTCAAAAATTGCAGAGGCAGTTGACCAGCTTTCTTCATTGCAGAATATCTTGAACGAAACAGATGAACATGTAAAACAGATTCAGACTGGAAGGGATGGAATTGCAAGGACGGAAGCAAGACTGCACACAATGGAAGCAATGATTGACCAGAAAATGAACGAACTTGCAGTTCTTACAAAAAATGAATTAAAAGATAATCCGCCAGATGACAGGGGAAGTATTTCGCTTGCCGACAGAGAAGCAATTATCCGCCTGCATCGTCAGGGCTGGTCAGAAGAAGAAATTGCCAAACGCATGAACCGCAGTGTCGGCGAAATCCAGCTCTTAATCGAAGGAAACGGATTCTTAAATTAGGGGAATAAAGGACAGATTCCCGCATCTAGTACGGGAATGACAGTTTTTAGGCGTGCGGGAATGACATATAAGTCGGCTGTAGGAAAAACATACAAGTCAGCCGTGCCCCTCCTATGTCATTGTCTCACCTTGACCCGACAATCTATTGCGGAAAGGGATTCCCGCATCGAGTGCGGGAATGACACTTTTTGGTGCACGGGAATGACAGTTTTTAGGCGTGCGGGAATGACAAATTAAGACGTGGTAATGACAGTTTTTAACTGCGCGACAATGGCAAACTAATGTGTGACAAGGACATGTTAATGTTCTGCGATGGCTGTTTTTAGGTGCGCGACTTATTGGCGCCCTAAAATGACAGTTGAACAGCCTGTTTTTTTATTTTGAAAGCAGGCAGGTTGCCCAGACTTCTACTGCCCGTCTTTGGCCTATGTCGCCGAGTTTTTCGCCGGTCTTTGCCTTTACAAAAACCTGAGAAGGCTCAACGTTAAGGACAGAGGCAATCGAGTTAATAACTTCCTGTCTGTGCGGTAAGAATTTTGGTTTTTCTAAGGCAATTACGCAGTCAAGGTTTTCGAGCTGCCAGCCTTTTGCTTTTATTTTTTCCCAGACAGTACTTAAAAGTATTTTTGAATCAGCGTCTTTCCATTCAGCTTCTTCCGGTGGAAAGAACGAGCCAATGTCTCCCATTGCACTAGCTCCGAGCAGGGCGTCTGTTATTGCGTGCAAAAGAACATCTCCGTCTGAGTGTCCGTCTTCTCCTAAATCGCTTTCTATCTTTACGCCACCGAGCATTAGCGCTCTACCTTGAACAAGTGCGTGTTTGTCGTAGCCTAAGCCTGTCCTGAGCATGTTTTTTTCTCCAGTTGAATTTGTTTTGCTGTCTTTTGGTTGAACAATGTCTTGTCTGTAAGTTATTTTTTTATTTTGAATGTCGCCTTCTGTAATTTTTACTTTTCCACCTGGAACAAAAAGATCCCAGATTTCTGTGTCGTCGGTGTATTTTTTGCCGGAAAGACTTGCTTTTTCGTGGGCCAATAAAAGTTCATTCAATCTAAAAACCTGCGGAGTCTGAATGGCCCTGAGGTTAGAGCGCACAAGGTGTCTTTTTATAAAACCGTTTTCGTCAACTTCGTTTTGAGTGTCTACAGGTTGAATTCCTGGTGCGCCTGCCCCAAATTCTAAGGCTGCCTTATAAGTTGAATTTATAATGTCTTCGCTGACAAAAGGGCGCGCCCCATCGTGGATAAAAACGAGCGGATTTGAATTTTTAAAATGTGATTTTAATTTGCCCAAAGCTTTAAAAACGCTTTCCTGCCGGCTTTTTCCGCCAGGCACAAATAAAAATTGAGTTCCTTTTGTTTGCTCTTCTTTTATCTGGGAATCTGCAAAAATGGCGTTTTTAGATTTTTTTTCTTCGAGCTTTAAAAGAGTTACATCTTCTTTAAATGGAAATGTTACTGCAACTACTGAAAAATTGAGTGTTTTAAAAAAAGCACGGGTGGCAGTAGAAAGAACTGTTCCTCCGTTTAGTGGAAGGTATTCTTTTTTTATGCCACCCATTCTGCTAGAAGAACCGGCTGCAACAATTAGCAGGGCAAGTTCTTCTTTTTGCTGACTATTCGTCGTCTTCATCGTCCTCGTCGTCCGAATCAGAATTGTCTGAGCTGTCAGAGTCGTCTGAATCTGAATCATCAGAATCATCGTCGTCATTCATTGAATCTGAAGAGCCACCTAAGTCGTCTCCAAATTCGTCATCATCGTCGTCGTCATCGAGCTGGATTGTTTTCTTTTCGTGCACAGCATTTAGAGGCTCAAGCTTAGCATGAAGCATTGATTCAACTTCTTTAGAAGTAATACCAAGTGCAATTGCAATTTCGTCTGCCAAAAGCTTGCGTGCTGTATCGTAAAGTTTGCGTTCCTGGATTGGAAGTTCTTTTACCTTTGAGCGGTGGTAGAGCGTGCGTACAATGTTTGTAATGTCTTCGATGCTGCCTTTTTTAAGAAGGTTTAAGTTGTCCTGGTAACGCTGTTTCCAGTCAGAAGTTACTGATTCTACAGGCTGACCTAAAAGCTCAAGTGATTTTTGAGCATCGTCTGCCGAAACAATCTTACGGATTCCGAGTTTTTCTGCATTTGCAACTGGAACCATTACAACCATATCCGAAACTTCAAGATAAATTCTGTAATACTCAACGGTGGTATCGCCATTCTTTCTTTCAAAAATTTCTCTGATTTCACCAACACCCTGCGAAGGGTAAACGATTTTTTCATTAAGTGAAAATTGTGTACTCATATAGCGATTATAATACCATAAAATTACAAAAAATTCAATTTTTTACAGGCAAGTCTAAGTCTAGTCTGACTTATTGCAGCAGGCGTTGCGGGCGGCGTTTGAGCCCGCTGGAAGGGGTAGCGCAAAACACGAGCAGCGTGGTTTGCGCGCAGGGGGAGACTTCCCCCTCCTTTGCGAAATGTTCTATTGTGTTCTTGAATTTTCTAAATTTTTCCTATATATTGTCTGCCTGCGATGCAGAGGGCATCGTTATTTTATCTGCGCTTTAAGGCCTTGCTGTATTTTAGAGGCTTTTTGCGCCTTTGGGATACACAATGGAAGACTCAAAAATTGAAGCAGTTGATCAGACTGCGCTCTCGTCTGTAACTGAAAATGACGAGACTGATAATGAAATTTCGTTTGCTGATCTTGGCCTTGACGAAACTATTCTTGCGGCAATCGAAAAAAAAGGCTTTAAAACTCCTTCTCCGATCCAGGTTCTTGCAATTCCTCGCCTTTTAAGCGGAGACACTAACCTTATTGCTAAGGCCCGCACTGGAACCGGCAAAACTGCAGCTTTTGGCCTGCCAATCGTACAGACAATTCACGAAGAAAGCGACCATGTTCGTGCCCTTGTTCTTGAACCAACCCGCGAACTTGCAATCCAGACCTGCACAGAAATGCAGTCCTTTACGACTGGAAAATTTCCGCGTGTTACGGTCTTGTATGGTGGTGCTTCTTATTCCGGACAGATTAAAGATTTAAAACGCGGAACTGAAATTGTTGTTGGAACTCCTGGCCGCATTAAAGACCATCTTGAACGTGGAACTTTAAAACTCGACAAAATCGATTATTTTATTCTCGACGAAGGCGACGAAATGCTTGACATGGGGTTTGTTGATGACATTAAGTCGATTTTTGCTCAGGCAAACCCAGACAGCCGGATCCTTCTTTTTAGTGCAACAATGCCAAAACCAATTTTGCAGATTGCAGAAGAATTTATGGGCGAGTACGACATTGTTCAGGAAGAAGGTTTTGTTGAAGAACCTCTTTTAATTGACCAGAAATATTGGGTTGTAAGCGAACGCGACAAAATCGAAGCTCTTGTCCGCCTTATCGACATTTCGCCTGACTTTTATGGTCTCGTCTTTACAATGACCAAAAATGATGCAGACATGGTGAGCCGGATGCTCGACGAAAGAGGCTACGAAGCGGCTGCCCTGCACGGGGACGTTCCTCAGGGACAGCGCGAAAAAATCCTTGCACGCTTTAGAAGCCGAAAAACAAGAATCCTCGTTGCAACAGACGTTGCTGCCCGCGGAATTGATATTTCGGGCTTGAGCCATGTTGTAAACTATTCACTTCCTTTTGACGCTGCAACCTATGTTCACAGAATCGGTCGTACTGGTCGCGCAGGAACTTCGGGTATTGCCGTAACCTTTGTGCGCCCGGAAGAAAGACGCAAGCTTGAATTTTTAAGAAAGAGAATCCGCGCTGCTGCAAAGGGCGAAATGAAAGAAGAACAGGTTCCGTCGGTAGAAAAAGTTCTCGAAGTAAAACGAAGCCGAATTTTAGATGAATTAAAAATAAAACTCGGCTTAAAAGAAAAAACAACGGTCGAAGTTGTAAAAGAAAAGCAGTTTGAAAGCGACGAAGTTGTTGCCCTGCCGGTTGAAGAAGAATTAAAGAATAGCGAAAACTTACCAGAAACAAAAACTGACTTTGTTCCTGCCTTAAAAAAAGTTGATGAACTTTATGTAAAAATGGCTGGCGAGCTTTGCGAAGGTCAGAGTGCCTTGGACGTTCTTGCGGCCGTTTTGCAGGAAACTTACGGCGAGTCGTTAAATGAACGTCATTACGGAAAAGTTCAGGCTCAGCGTGGCGGAAGTTTTGCTTCTAATTCAAACCAAAAGCGTATTTATGTTCAGCTTGGCCGCCGTGACGGTTACAATGCCCGCGCAATTGCAGAATATTTTAGCGATTTGTTGAATATTCCGGGCCGTATGGTTGACCATATCGACGTAAGCCAGAACTTTTCTCTGCTCAGTCTGCCAACAAGCAATGCTTTGCGCGCACTTGAACTTTCAAAGAGCCGTTCAAGCCTGCCACACATGCATTTAGATTCAAAAGAAGAAGATAATTTTGGCGGTCGCCGTGGCGGAAGAAGTCGTCGTGGTCGGGATAATGCAGACCATGGAAATGACCGTGGACGCCGTGGTTTTGGTGGCGG
>CAVJSA010000037.1:0-24535 GCA_963651875.1 Lachnospiraceae bacterium
ATAAAACGAAAAGCAAACGTTACGTCATTAAAAAAATGCTCTCAGACGCAAAAAAAAGCCCTTTTTAGCGTACTTTATCACTTTTTTGAATACATTTATGAAAAGACCAAAAAACTCTTAAAAACGCCGTTTTTTACAAAGTGCAATTCTTATATTATTTTTATAATATAAACAAAATATTAAATCTTATTTTTTGTAATATTTTTATAATATATTCTTGTTAGTTTTTCAAATAGACTTTATAATATGCTTATCAATCAGAGTTTTTTTTGTGGAGACAATTAAAATGAAAATCTATACAGTAACAAATCAGAAGGGTGGGGCGGGCAAAACCACAACAGTTGACGCCGTAATTGCAAATTTAAAATCACGCGGATTTAAGGTTCTGGCAATCGATTTAGATCCACAGTGCAATCTTTCTTTTTCAATGAATGCGGATGTTTCTAAAAATAATATTCTTGACGTTCTTACAAGACGGGCAGAAGCAAAAGATTCAATTCAGCAGCTTAACGACGGAGATTTAATTGCCGGAACAGCACAAATGGCAGCGGCAGAAAGCATTTTAAACGAAACAGGAAAAGAATACCGACTAAAAGAAGCTCTCGCATCTGTCAAAGATAATTACGATTTTATTTTAATTGACACTCCGCCGGCACTTGGAATTCTGACAATAAACGCACTTACAGCCTGCGATTCTGTAATTATTCCAGCCCAGGCCGATATTTATTCAATCCAGGGAATCCAGCGTCTGGCAGAAACTTTAAAACCTGTAAAACAGTACACAAATCCTTCTGTCAGCGTTCTTGGAATTCTCCTTACACGATACAACGACAGAACAGTTTTGAGCCGCACTGTAGCAGATCTTGCAAGACAGATTGCAGAAAGTTTAAATGCAAAACTTTTTAGTTCACCAATAAGAGAAGCTACAGCTATAAAAGAAGCGCAGTTAAGCCAGAAATCAATTTTTGATTACGCACCGTCTTCAAAAGTAGCCGAAGATTACACAAAATTTGTTGATGAACTTTTAGCTTAAGGATTAAAAAAGGTAAGGAGAATTTTAAAATGTCAAAATCATTTGATACAAATATTGCAGCAACCTGGATTACACAGGACATAAATCATGTAAATACAGTTGCAGAAAATACTTCCCAGGCAGAAAAAAAAGAAGAAGCTGCAGAAACTAAAAAAACTGTAAAAAAAGAAACTACAACAGCAAAAAAAACAAAAACAACAGAAGAAAGGGTAGGGCTTAAAATTCAGGGAAGTGAGAAAAAAACTCACCAGACAAGCATTCTCTTAAAAGAATCAATCTTTGTAAAACTTGAAAGCATTTCTAAAAAAAATAATATTTCAATCAATAACTGCATAAATCAGATTCTCGAACAAGTATTGGTTTAAAAAACTTTCAGGTGAAAAAAAATGGAAAAAAATTTAAAAGAGAATTCGATAAAAGCAGAAACAGACAAAGCACTCGCACTTTTTGACGAAGACACAAGCCAGTTAGATACGCTTGAAGGCTCACAGCGCTACAGAAGTTTTTTACCAAGTCCTTTTATTGCAGCGTCGCTTCCTTTACGATTTGTAAAATCTTCAAAATTTACGCGAAAATATAATAATCTTTCATTAACGCTTACGAGTGCCAATTTACTGCCTTACGGAAAATATGGCCGTCTTTTACTTACGATTTTAACAACACACGCAGTTTTAAAAGGCGAAAAAGATCAAAACGGGCCGGTTGAAGTTTATTATGATTCTTTAAGCCAGCTTTTAAAAGAAATGGATTTGCCGCGTTCAAGAGGAGAAAAAATCCGTGAGCAATTAGAAAATTTTTCTACGACATCTTTTACTTTTGAAGAGCGTATTGAAAAAATTGCTCAGAAATTTTTGTTCAGGGAATTATACGATGACAAAGATGCCTTAAAAGGCAATGTTACTGTAACAAAAGTTTCTACTGGAAACATTCGCTTTTTGTCAGGCTTTCAGTATGTTCAACTTGATGATGGCGAAAGCAAAAAAAATGTTTCGTTTAAAATCGTTTTATCAGATGAATTTGTAAAATTTTCAAAGCAGCATGCAGTTCCGATTGATTATACGGTTTATAAGGAAATTGGAAGCGATGTCGGCAAAGATTTGTATGCATGGTTTGTTTACAGAAATCATGATTTAAATGAACCTGTTTTTATTCCTCGCCAGGCATTGATAAATCAGTTTATGCCGGTGAATGAAGGAAAAAAAGATACAGAGAGATACAATTATTCTTATATTATTGAACAGATAAAGCAGATTAAAGCTAAGTATTATAAGGAATTAAAAGTTTCGATAAGTGAAGACGGCTCTGGAATTACTTTGTATAAAAGTAAAACGCCGATTCAGGCAAATGAAACAAGATATGTTCTTATTACGAGTAATCTGTAAATTTCCACAAAGACACAGGCTTTACTATTTGTATTTAAATACTATTTGATAATCTATTTGAATTCATAGTAGATATTTGAAAAGTGTAGCAATCCTGAAGTAAAAGTGTAGCGTTTTTTTTGGTAAAACTGAGGTAATTCTAAGTAATATAAGAAAATACAACTTGAAGTAAAAGTGTAGCATAAAAAAAAGAATTCCACAGGGCGAGGTGGAATTCTGATTGAAAAGTGTAACAATTTTTGGCTTTGAAGAAAACTTCTTACTTTTTGGACTTTGTTGTAAAAGTGTTGCAAACGAAAAATGAGGCTGCGTTAAAAAAGTGTAACAAAGTAATATTTTTTTGCGCAGCGAGAGAAAAGAAATCAAATAGATATTATATATAGAAGAAAGTTACTAAAATTTGGGTTTTGCAAAGCCGTTTGAAGTAAAACTGTAACAAAAGATAAATTGACAGGAATATCTTGCGAAAGAAAAGTGTAACAATTTTGGTGAATTAAAAATTCACTTTTGTTTGAAAACTGTAACAAAACTTGTAAATAAGAAAAATTGCGTTTTTTTTACGGAATTTGAATTTGTTTTTTTGTTTGTGATATATTTTTTTTATGGCAAAGTGGAATAGTGACATTTATTTAAAGTTTAGGGCAGAACGCGGACAGCCGAGTCTGGATTTAATTTCGAGATTAAATAAAAATTATAAAAATATTCTTGATTTGGGCTGTGGACCTGGAAACAGTACGGCAAATCTTATAAAAAAATTCTCCGAAGCAAAGGTTCTTGGAATTGATGCTGACGAAAATATGCTTCAAAAAGCGCTAAAAGAGCATCCTGAATTAAAATTTGAAAAAGCATTTTTGCCACAGGATTTTGAACGGTTTGGAAAATTTGATTTAATTTTTTCAAATGCCTGCATTCAGTGGATAAGTGAACAAAAAGAACTGATTGAAAAAACGGCTGACCATATAACTTTAGGCGGAACTTTTGCAGTTCAGGTGCCAATGACAGACGAATCTCAGTTTTATTCAAAAATTTTAAAAACTTTATTACAGAAAAGTGAATACGAAAATTTAAGGAAAATTCATAATTTTTATGCGCTTGATGAATACGGTTACTACAATCTTTTAAGCCGTCATTTTAGCAGGGTTGAAATCTGGAAAACAGATTATCATCACATTGTAGACAGCGCAGAAGATATTGTAAGCTGGTACGAAGGAAGCGGATTAAGACCGTACCTGGCAGAATTGAGCGAAGAAAAAAAAGAAGAATTCAAGGGCGAACTTGTAGAACTGATTAAAAAAGAATACACACGCCTTGAAGACGGAAAATATTTTTTAGTAATGCCGAGACTCTTTTTTATTGCAGAAAAATAAGAGGGGAAAACCCGATTACTTTTGCAAAAGGTCTTTAATGTAAATTGCAATTTGCAAAAGACATCTTGTGTCGCCGTCGGAAAGGTCTACGTTTAAAACATCCTGCAGTCTCTGGAGGCGATACAAAACTGTGTTTCTGTGGGTGTTGTTTTGTTCTGCAACTGAATGAATGTTTCCGCCAAGTTTTAAATAGAGTTTGAGCGTTTTAAGGTAGTCTTCGCGCTTGCTTACTTCTAGGCTTTCCATTTTTCCGAGAATGCTTTTGTACATCTGTTCAAGAACTTTTTTGTTTTTTACTTCCAGGAGAATTTTATAAATTCCAAGATCGTCGTATTTTTGCAGCGAATCTGAATTTTTTGCCAGGTTCATTGTAATTTCTGCATGGTTGTATGCGTCCTGAAGATCTTCGACAGTTGTACAGTTTTCTGAAAGCGAGATTTTCATATTCTTAAAGAATTTGTCGATTTTTGCTGTGTGGAATAATTCTTCGGCAAATGCTGAATTTTCGTTTTTAATGACGTAAATTATTTTGTGGTTATGAATAAAACTGCAGTAGTCATTTTGAGAAAAACGTATTTTTGGATTGAATGAAAACTGAATGTAGCGTTTAACCTGTTCCATGTCGTTGTTAAAAAGATTTTCCTGAAGTTCAACTAAGGCAACGCAAAAAGTTTTTGCGTTGTGGAAAACTGTATTTTCTATTTGTTTTGGATCGAATTTTTCTTTTTCGAAAATTGCACGATAGAAGAATTTTTCGACATTATGACTGTTCTGGCTGTCGGAAGAAATCATATTGCCGAGATCCTGCATTAAATCTACGGTATGAATTTCCCAGGGCATTGTAAAAAGAGGAAAACCGATGCTGTCGCAGTATTCTTTTACAGCCTGTGGAATTTCTAAAATGTATTTTCCTGTATTTACGATTAAGCCTGAAGCATTGTGATTTGCAAACTTTTCTACAAAATCTTTTAAAAAAGCACAGAGATTTTCTGTTTCGCTGATTCCTTCGTTTTCGGAGCGGCGTTTTAACAAAAGCCCTGTTGTAATTGCGAGTTCTCCACCACGAATATATTCTGCGGAATTAGGATCTTCTGTGTAATAAATCCAGCTGACCGTTTGCTGTAAACCGGCTCTTCCTGCAACAAGTTTTAATTTAAAAGGTGTTTCTGAAAAATTTAAAAGTGTATTTACCGTAAGTGCCATAGCTTTGACCTCGCTTGTAAGAAGTACACAAAAAAAGTAGCGGTTTTTGTAAAAAAATGCAAGATGCACGATACACGTTGTAAGATGTTTTTTATAATTTTTTGCACATTTTTTAGTTTGAAAACTGTAACAAAATTCCGCACAAAGAAAGCTTAAAAATTTGGGAAAACTCACAAAGTAAAATTGTTGACATAGATAGGGCGATAGTAATAAATTTGCATCATCAATAAAAACATCGTGCACGATGCACGAGAAGTAATTGTTTTGAGCTTAATGCCAGAGTGAACTTCTGGCGTTTGCAGGTTTGCGTTGCAGACTTTTTTATAAATCGCGGTTCTTTTATTAAAGACCGCAGACAAAAGTCATAAAGATGTATTTGACTTTGTAAGGAGCTTTTTTATGAAAAAAATTCAAAAAATTTTTGCTCTTGGACTGATTGCTTCTATGGCAGCAGGAAGTGCTTTTGCTGCAAAGCAGAAGACAATAAAAATCGGTTTTAACATTCCATTGACCGGGGATTCGCCAAAAGTTGGTGAAGGCGCAAAGTATGCGGGAGAAATCGTAAAAAACGAAATTAACGCTGCCGGTGGTCTGGATGTAAAAGGTACAAAATATCTTCTTGATTTTGTTTATGTTGATAATGAACTTAAGGCAGATTCTGCAATCAATGCTGCAAACAAACTTATTGATATTGATAAGGTTTTGGCTTCGATTGGTCCAGAAGGCTCAGGTCGTGCAATTCCTGCTGGTGAAGTTTACAACGATGCAAAAGTTCCGATGATTACTCCATGGGCTACAAACCCGGCTGCAACAATTGATCGCCCTTATTGTTTCCGTGCCTGCTTCCTTGATCCGTTCCAGGCTCCGGTTGCTGCAAAATTTGCAAGCGAACAGTTTGGTGCAAAAACTGTAGCAATTATCTATAACCTTGAAGACGACTATTCAAAAACTCTTGCAGAACTTTTTAAGGGTGAATGGGAAAAGAAATACGGTAAGGTTGCTGTTTTTGAATCTTTTGGACAGAAAGACCAGGATTTTTCGGTACAGCTTACAAAGGTTGTAAACTCTGGAGCTGACTTCCTCTATCTTCCCTGCTACTACAACCATGTTGGTTTGATTACTTCTCAGGCAAAAGACCTTGGATGGTCAAAACCTGTAATGGGTTCGGATTCCTGGGGTTCTGCTGACCTGGTAAAACTTTCTAAGGGTGCTGTTATTGGCGACTATTTTACAACTCATTACGCTGCAAAGGGTGCAACAGGCAAGGCAAAAGAATTTATTGAAAAATATGAAAAAGCTTACGGCTATGTTCCTGATGATGTTGCTGCCTTAACTTACGATGCAATCAACATTGTTTTGCAGGCAATCCAGGAAGCTGGCATTACAGGCAAACTTAAGACTGACCGTACAAACGTTATGAAGGCAATGGGAAACATTAAAAGTTTTGCCGGCGTAACTGGAAACATGCGCTTTACTCCAGACGGAGATCCTGTAAAAGATGCTGTTGTTGTAAAAGTTACTCCAGAAGGTGAATTTGAATTTGTAAAGGCATTGCAGCCATAGTTTACAAAACGGCTTAGGGGGTGTAAGGGCGCCGCAGGCGATGCGTAGCATTGGAGCGCGTAAGACGCGGAACCCTGAAACACCCGACCCGCAGTTAACAACTGCGGGGAAGCTCCAGAAGAAAAAAATAAAACACAAAAAGGGGACAAAGCATGACATTTTTTATTCAAAATATCTTTAATGCCCTTCAGTGGGGCAGTTTTTATTCGATTATTGCTTTGGGATACTGTCTTGTTTACGGCGTTCTCAGGTTAATTAATTTTGCCCATGGCGACATTTTTATGACGTCCTGTTACATTGCTTTTTTTGTTGTTGCAGGGCTTACGGCTCATTTTGCGGGTTTGACTGGAATTCCGCTTTTTGTAATTACTCTTGTTGCAACAGTTGCCCTTACTGCTCTTTTGGGAATCGGTATTGAACGGATTGCTTACCGGCCACTGCGTGCAAAAGGTGCAAACCGGCTTTATGTTGTAATTACGGCTTTGATGATTGGCTTTATTCTTGAAAACGGAAACCTGGCTGTTCTTGGTGCTTCTGCAAGAAGTTTTCCGGATATTCTGCCAAAGTATGTTTGGAATATCGGTCCTGTCACAATAACTTCTTTGAAAGTTTTAGTAATTGTAAGCGCTGTCGTTATTTTTGCTGCATTGCAGTTTGTTGTTCAGACGACGACTCTTGGAATGAGTATGCGCGCAATTTCTTTTGATAAATTTGCAATTCCTCTTATGGGAATTCCTGTTAACACTGTTATTACTTTTACGTTTGGCCTTGGTTCTGGGCTTGCAGCCATTGCAGGAATTTTATTTGGAATGTCGTATCCGGTAATGGATCCTTACATGGGAATGATTATCGGCTGGAAGGCATTTATTGCGGCTGTTGTTGGTGGAATCGGCGACATTAAGGGTGCGTTTATTGGTGGATTTTTGCTCGGATTTATTGAAATTTTTGTTACAGCCTTTTTGCCTTCTAGTTACAAAGATTTGGTTTCGTTTGTAATTCTCCTTGTAATTCTTACTTTAAAACCGACTGGCTTTTTTGGTGTTGCAAAGTCAACAAAGATTTAACGCTTTTTTGGTTTAATCCGGAAATGGCGTCTGTTTTTATCAAAAGTTTGCGGTGCAGACTTTCTTATTAACGGTTGTTTTTCAATTCACTATGAAACAACTTAAAAAGTCAATCTTAAGATTGAAGTTTTAACCTTGACTTTTATGGGAGAAAAAAAATGACTTTCATAAAAAATTTTAACACAATGATGGACGGCCGCTTTAATCCTTCGGCCCGACAAAGAAAATTGATTATGCCACTTACGACAATCGTAATGATTTTGATAATTACGGTTCTTGCAAAGTTTGAACTTATCAATAATTACTTTCAGACAATTATTGTTACAATCTGCATAAATATAATAATGTCTGCGAGTCTGAATATCGTAAACGGTTACATGGGCGAGTTTTCGTGCGGACACGGTGGTTTTATGGCAACTGGCGCCTATGTTTCGTCTGTAATTTCGCTGATTCTTTTTAAGAACGGGAACTCAATTACCGGTTCTGCGCTTTTGCCGGAAGGTCTGGCGCTTTTAGGATTTCCGATTGCAATTATTGCCGGCGGTCTTGGGGCCATGCTTGTAAGTCTGATTGTTGCAATTCCGTCTTTTAAAACTCGAGACGACTATCTTGCGATTATTACGGTTGCGGCAAACTTTATTGTTACGACTGCGATTAACAATATTCCTGCAATCGGGGCTAGCCGTGGCCTTATGGGAATGAAGTCTGTAATGAACGGAATGGCTGACGTTATCGATGTTCCGTGGATTTTAGTCTGGGGGCTTGTTTTTGCTGTTCTTGCAATTCTGTCGATTCACTTTTTAATGAATTCAACTTTGGGAAAAGGAATAAGCGCTGTCCGCTACGATGAAATTTCTGCAGAAATTATGTCGGTTGATACAAACCGCATGAAGCTGATTGCCTTTACTTTTAGTTCGTTCCTGGCAGGAATTGCCGGCGGACTTTTTGCTCATCTGCTTGGGTTTATAAATCCTTCTTCGTTTGGAATTATGAAGTCTACTGAATCCCTCGTAATGGTTTATCTTGGTGGAATGGGTTCTTTGAGTGGCTCTGTTCTTTCTGCAATTATTTTTACGATTTTGCTTGAACTTTTGCGTCCGGCTCAAATCTGGAAGTGGGTAATTATTCCTCTTATTTTGATTTTGATTATGGAATTTCACCCGGAAGGAATTATGGGTTCAAAAGAACTTACACAGGTTTTTCCGTTCTTAAAGAAGTTTTTTCCGGCAAACAAAAATTTAAATCGTCCAGAGCGCCCGGAAGTTAAAACAGAAAATCTTAAAATGGCTACGGCAACTGCGGAGTAGGGGGAAGTTATGAGTGAAACTTTATTAAAGATTGAACACCTGACACACCGCTTTGGCGGATTGCAGGCTCTGACCGACATAAATGTTGAATTAAAAAAGGGAACAATAAACGGTTTGATTGGTCCCAATGGAGCTGGAAAAACTACGGTTTTTAACCTTGTAAGCGGTTTTTATGTTCCGTCGGAAGGAAACATTGTTTTTGACGGGCACCGCCTTAACGGATTGCGTCCGCACAAGGTTGCAGATCTGCAGATTGGCCGAACGTTTCAGAATATTCGTCTTTGGAGCGATATGACGGTTTTGGACAATATCTGTATTGCTCAGCATTCGCGTCTTGGTTTTGGGTTAAAAGATGTTTTCTTAAAAACAAAAAAGTATAAGGAAAGAGAAGCGCAGATTCATAAGGAAGCGTGGGAACTTCTTGAAAAATTTGAACTTGCAGACGCCGGCCTTGATTATCCTAAAAATCTGCCTTATGGAATTCAGCGCCGTGTAGAAATTGCCCGTGCCCTGAGCTTAAATCCAAAACTTTTAATGCTCGACGAACCTGCTGCCGGTCTTTCTACTTCTGATCTTGACGGTTTAATAAGTTACATAAAATGGATTCACGATACTTTTGGAATTACGATTTGGATGATTGAACATCAGATGCAGGTTGTAAACACGCTCTGCGACCATATAAAAGTAATTAATTTTGGAAAGGAACTTGCGGAAGGAAGTCCAGAAGAAATTCAAAAAAATCCAGCGGTAATTGATGCGTATCTTGGAAATGCAAAAATTGTTGAAGAAGCACAGGAACCGTTTGAGCCGATTCACCTGGACAGTCAGGGCAAAAAGAGTGAATAGGGGGAAAACATGCTGCTTGAAGTAAAAAATTTAAAAGTATCTTACGGAAATATCGAAGCTCTCCACGGAATAAGTTTTAATGTTGATAAAGGCGAAATCGTTACCCTGATCGGGGCAAATGGAGCTGGAAAAACTTCTACCTTGATGAGCCTTGCTCGTCTTGGCCGCCCGGAAGCTCCGGTTGTAAAGGAAGGCGATATTTTATTTGAAGGCAAAAGCATATTAAAGACGGAGCCTTATGAACTTATTCAAAAAAAGATGATGTGCCTTGTTCCGGAGGGAAGACATATTTTTGGAAACCTTACGGTTGAAGAAAACCTGCAGATGGCCTGTTATGGCAGAAAAAAAGATGCAGATGCAAAGCCTCGGACTGCAGAACTTTATGATCAGGTTTATGATCTGTTTCCGCGTCTTTTTGAACGCCGTAAACAGCGCAGCGAACTTTTGTCCGGCGGTGAACAGCAGATGCTTGCTGTCGGAAGAGCGTTAATGACGGACAGCCCTTTTATTATGCTCGACGAACCAAGTATGGGGCTTGCTCCAAAACTTATGTTTGAAATGTTCCGTGCCTTAAAACAGCTGAACTTTACACGGCAGATGACGATTCTGGTTGTTGAACAGAATGCCCAGGTTGCCCTTGATTTTGCGACCCGCGGTTATGTTCTTGCAACTGGAGAAATTATTGCCAGCGGAACAAGCGAAGAACTCCGCAGTAATCCAGATGTTCAGAAAGCCTACCTTGGTGGCTAAAAAACTTTGCTCCTTTTTGTGGCTGCCCGTATTTTTGCTGCAGACTTGTCACCTGCGCAAGAGGCGGGCAGCTTTTTTTTGTGGAATTGTCGGCAGTGAGGAAACCTAAAGCCTTAGTTTTTATTTAATTTATGAGTATCGTTCGTCATTTTGCATAAAAAAAATAAAAAAAATTTGTAAATTTTACATTTTTCTTACAGATGATTGTCATTAAACTGAGTGTAATTTTTAGGAATCAAAGGCGGTTCTTTCTGGCTTTAGGCTTGAAAGAACCGTTTTTTTTTATCGGAGAAATCCCTGTTTAGGAGATGCACTATGAAAAAGATGTTAAAAAAATCACTTGCAGTTCTGGCTGGTTGTGCAATGGCACTGAGCCTGTTTTCTTGCGGAGACAAAAAGAGTTCTGCAAAGACTGTAAAAATCGGTATTCTTTACAGCACAACCGGAAACTTTAGTATTTCTGAAACTCCAATGCAGAACGCTGCAAGAATGGCTATTGACGAAATTAATGCTGCCGGCGGTATTAAAGGCATGCAGATTGAACCTCTTTATGTTGACTACGGTTCTGATCCAGCAATGGCTGCAGAAAAAGCTCAGCAGATGATTTTAAAAGATCAGGTTACTGCAATTGTCGGAACTAACGCTTCTAACACACGTCTGGCTGTAATTCCTACAATTGAAAAATATAACGGTGTTCTTGTTTACAATACTTTCTATGAAGGTGAAAAACCTTCTAAGAACGTTCTTTACACAAATACCTGTCCTAACCAGCAGGTTGCTGCTTTTATTCCCTGGATGATTAAAAATCTTGGTCCAAAGATTTACATTGTTGGTTCTGACTATGAGTTCCCACGTAAGGCAATTACTTTTGCAAAAGAATACATTGCAAAAAATGGTGGCCAGATTGTTGGTGAAGAATACACTCCAACAAACGAGACAGACTTTTCTTCTGTTGTAAACAGAATTAAGGCTTCTGGCGCTGACTGTGTTTTCTCTGCAGTTGCAGGAAACTCAAATGTTCCGTTCTATAAAGATTATGTTCAGTACGGAATGGATCCTAAAAAAGTTCCATTGTGTTCAATTGCTTCGCACGAATCTGCAATTAAGGGTGTAGGTTCTGCCGCTGTTGGTAACTATGCTTCTTTTGATTACTTTAACTCAATCGACACTCCAGAAAGCAAGGCTTTTGTTAAAAAGTACCAGGATTTGTTTGGAACTGCTACAACTGTAACAAACTCTGCTGAAGGCGCTTACCACGGAATTTATATTCTTGCAAAAGCAATCGAAAATGCAAAATCGTTTTCTGCACAGGATATTATTGCTGCCGCTGCCGGAGTTGAAGTAGACGCTCCAAGTGGAAAAATCCGCATGCACGAATCTAACCACCATGCTTACCTGAACACATACATTGGACAGGTTCAGGAAGATTTAAGTTATAAAATCCTTGCTTCAAGCGACGGTCTTGTAGAACCAATTCCGGAGTAAGGAGCAAAGGTAAAAAAAACTTTTGTTTTTAGATAAATCTTTAGCGTGTAATTTTTATAATCCGGTGTTCTCCTCCTACGCCGGATTGTAGCACCGCCGAAGGCGTTGTTTTTGGGCGGTTCGCTTTGGCGAATCGAACAAAAACAATGGAGCGAACAGCGGAAGTGCGAAAAGCCGGAAAACGTCCGAAAAAATCGAGAGAAAAAATCAGTTTTTTAGTTTTAGAAAATACTTTTTTGGAGCTGCCAGATGAGTCTATTTTTTCAGCAGCTGTTGAATGGCGTAAGTAATTCTTCAGTTTTGTTTTTAACTACGATTGGGCTTGTAATTATTTTTGGAATGATGGATGTCGTAAACAATGCCCATGGTGAATTTATTATGATTGGCGCTTACACTGCCTGCGTTACGGTTAACACTCTGCATGTTCCTTTTGCTGTTGCCTGCGTGCTTGCTGCCTTAATTACCGGGCTTGTTGGAATTTTAATTGAACAGGCCGTTATTAAAAAACTTTATGGAAAGGTTGCAGAAACCCTCCTTGTTACTTTTGCGCTTGAATATATTATTCAACAGGTTGTGCGCATGGTTTTTGGTCCGGAAAACCAGACTGTAGAAGTTCCTGTAAAGGGACAGTTGTCGGTTCTTGGTGTTTCGATTCCGTATTACAACCTTATTTTAATTTTGATGGCAGTTTTTGTTCTTTGCCTTACCCTTGTTCTTTTTTATAAAACTTCGTTTGGAATGCAGTTGCGCGCTATTACTCAGAACCGCGATATGACTCAGTGTCTTGGTATTAACGTTGCAAAAATAAATATGTTCACTTTTGGTTATGGTGCCGCTTTGGCTGGTTTTTCTGGAGCGCTGATTGCACCGATAAAAAGTGTTTTTCCGGGAATGGGACCGAGCTTTAACGTTGACGGATTCCTTGTTGTAATTCTTGGTGGTTTGAACTCGATTATCGGTTCGTTCGCAAGTTCATTTGTAATTAACGAGTCTATTACGATTATGTCCGGCTATATGAGCCAGGTTGTTTCAAAGCTTTTAATCTTTGTTGTAATCATCGTTATTGTCCGCTTTAGACCAAACGGATTGTTCTCTTCTAAAGAAAAGAGATAGGAAGGCGCATTATGAGTTTTGAAGATAGATTAAAGAAATTTAATACACCGGGAATGTCCCGCGTAAAGTCTGTAACTGTTGAAAAGTGGATTGCTTACGCAATGTTTGCGCTTTTGTTTGTAATTCCTCTTTTTAGCACAATGTATAACCAGCTTGTTTTTGGCAAATTTATTTCTTACATGATTTTTGCTCTTGCCCTTGATATTTTGTGGGGTTATGCCGGATTGATGAACTTAGGCTTTGCCCTCTTTTTTGGTCTTGGCGGTTATGTTCTTGGAATTTCGCTTTCGTGCCAGAATGGTTTGCCAGCTTTTATGGAATTTGGCGGTTTAACACAGATTCCTCTTTTGTATAAGCCACTTGTAAATATTCCTTTTGCTGTTTTAATGGGACTTTTTGTTCCGTCGGCTGTTGCCTTTGTTCTCGGTCTTTTTATTTTTTACAGCAAGATTAAGGGCGTTTTTTACAATCTTATTACTCTCGCTCTTGCGGCTTTGTTTGAACTTCTGCTTGCAACAAAGCAGATGTATACGGGCGGTTCTTCGGGAATTAACGGAATTGCCAGCGGTCTTGATAAGATTACCTTTTTTGGAAAACCGATTTCGATTACAGGCTGGTACTACATTGGTTTTGCTGCCCTGATTCTGGTTTATGTTTTGTGCCGTCTTTTAACAAAGGCTCGTTTTGGTTCTGTAATTAAATCTGTCCGCGACAATGAAGCGCGCCTGCAGTTTTTGGGCTACAACCCGGCTGTTTTTAAGATTGCAGTTTTTACGATTGCGGCATTTTTTGCCGGCTTTGCGGGAATGATTTACCTTCCAATGACATCGTTTATTTCGATTGAAGCTGCCGGTGTAAGTTTTTCTACAATGGTTCTCGTATGGCTTGCAGTTGGCGGACGTGGTAATTTGACAGGTTCTATGGCTGGTGCTTTGCTTGTAAGTTTTTTGCAGTCAAAGCTTTCGGAAAGTTTTGGAAACATGTGGCAGCTTGTTCTTGGCGTTGTGCTGATTTTAATCGTTTACTTTTTGCCAAAGGGAATTATTGGAACTTTGCAGGACATTCAATACAACCGCAGAATCTCTAAAGTTCTTGCACAGGATTCTTCTGCAGCAGTAAAAACACAGGAGGAAAACTAAGATGGCAGCATATCTTGAATTAAGGGACGTTTCCGTTGTTTTTTCCGGATTCCGTGCAGTAAATAAAGTAAATCTTAAAATTGAAGAAGGTGAATTGCGTGTTTTAATCGGTCCAAACGGAGCCGGCAAAACTACAATCATGGACATGATAACCGGCAAAACCCGTCCGACAGAAGGTCAGATTTTTCTTGACGGACATGAAATTACCGGCGAAGCTCCGTACAAGATTGCGGAAGTTCATAAGATTGGGCGCAAGTTCCAGGGACCGAACATTTTTGCAAATATGACGGTTTTTGAAAATGTCGAAGTTGCTTTGAGAGGTTATTCTTCGCTTATAAAAACTTTTACTTACCGTCGTACTCCGCAGATTGTCGAAAAGATTGATGGAATTTTAAAACAGATCAATCTTTATGAATATCGCGACATGATTAGTGCTTCTCTTTCGCATGGACAAAGACAGTGGCTTGAAATGGGAATGGTTCTTGCGCAGGATCCAAAAGTAATTCTGCTTGACGAACCAACTTCCGGAATGACAGCCGACGAAACTTACAAAACCGGCGAAATGATTTTGAATGTAATGAAAGGAAAGACAATCCTTGTAATTGAACACGATATTGATTTTGTAAAGCAGATTGCGCGTCGTGTAACGGTTTTAAACCATGGCGAAATTCTTGCGGAAGGTTCTTACGAAGAAATTACAAACAATCCTGAAGTTGTGCGCGTTTATCTTAAAAATGATGATGCTCTTGAAGAAAAAGAACTTACTCCAGAAGAAAAAATCATTAAACAGATGCGCAGTGAACTTTTGGAAAAAGCCAGCGAAAGTGCAGCTGAATAAAAATCGCAGAGGATTTGTAAATTAAAAGGGGCCAAAAATATGCTTGAAGTAAAAGATGCATGCGTAAGCTATGGCAAAAGCCGTGTTGTAAATGGAATATCCTTAAAAATAGAAGGTGCAGAAACCTACCTTGTGCTCGGTCGTAACGGTGTTGGAAAAACCACTTTTATGAAAAGCATTATAGGACTTTTGCCGGTTGATTCTGGTTCAATTTGTTTTGAAGGAAAAGACATAACAAAAAACAAGGCATACGAAAGATCTCAGCACGGAATTGCCTATGTTCCTCAGGGACGCGAAATTATTCCAATGCTGACAGTTAAAGAAAATCTTGAACTTGGTGCGGTTGCCCATAAAAAAGTTCAGTTTGATTCAAAAGTAAAAGAAATTCTTGAATACTTTCCGGATCTTCTTCCTCATTTAAAAAGAAAGGGCGGAGTTCTCTCTGGCGGACAGCAGCAGCAGCTTGCAATTGCCCGTGCGCTTATGAGCGATCCAAAAATATTGATTCTTGACGAACCAACCGAAGGAATTCAGCCTAATATCGTAATGGGAATTGCAGATATTCTTAAACGCTACCAGAAGGCAAAAAACATTCCTTTGATTATTGTTGAACAGAATCTTCATTTTGCACGCAAAATCGGCGACAGGTTTATGATTATTCAAAAAGGCCGAAGCGTAAAAGAAGGCAGAATTGAAGAATTGACGGACGAAGTTTCTGCAAAATATATTTCGGTCTAAGGGCTTAAAAAAATGGAGGAACTAAGATAAAACAGCCGAAAATGGTGTTAGTTTTTATCTTTAAAAGTTTGCGGTGCAAACTTTCTTATCATCGGTTGTTTTAAAATTCGTTTTGAAACAACTTAAAAGCCAATCCTAAAACTGAAGTTTTAACCTTGACTTTTTATGGGAGAAAAAATGGCAAAAAATTATGTAATTACAATTGCCCGCGGATTTGGTTCAGGCGGAAAACAGACTGCAGAGCAGATTGGTCAGAAACTTGGAATTCCGGTTTACGAAAAACAGATTCTCGAAATGGCATCTGCTTATTCTGGTTTGAGCGAAGAAATGTTTATTGAAGTTGACGAAAAACTACGCGGAAGCTACGTTACAAACGCACTTTCAAAATTTACTTTTCCGAAAGAAGTTTCTCCAACAAGCAAACATTTTGAAAGCGACATTAACCTTTTTTGTATTCAGGCAGAAATTATAAAACAACTGGCAAAAAATGTTTCGTGCGTAATTGTCGGAAAATGCGCAGACCACATCTTAAAGGACTTTGACAACGTTGCAAGTTTTTATATCGAAGCTCCGCGCGCGGCCTGTCTGGATTCTATTATGGCAAAAACCGGCGTAACAGAAAAAGAAGCTGCAAAAATGATTGAAGCAACCGACAAATACCGCTCCGAATACTACAAATTTTATTCCGGCGGCAATTATTGGACAAATCCTGTTAACTACGATCTTACGCTCAACAGTGCAAGGGTAGGGCGGGAACGTTGTGCAAACGTAATAATTGATTATATGAGAGAGCGCTTTGGTGCCGATTTTGAAGACACATTTAAGGATAAACTTTTTTAGAATAAAACGAGGTAAAAACTATGTACGAATGTGATTTAGAGAGAATGCAGGACAAAATTACGACATTTTCAAAATTTGGTGATACTGGACACGGCGGAATTACCAGATTTTCGCTTTCTCCGGCTGCAATCCAGGCACGCAACGAAATAAAAACACGCATGACAAAACTTGGTCTGGATTTTAAGACAGACGACCTTGGTGACATTTATTGCACGCTCCCGGGAACAGACAGCGACGCCGGCGTAATTATGTCTGGCAGCCACTGCGACTCTGTAAGACAGGGCGGTAACTACGACGGAATTTTGGGCGTACTTACTGCAATGGAAGTAATAGAAACAATCGTAACTCAAAAAATTCCTCATAAACACCCAATCCAGCTTGTTGTCTGGACAAACGAAGAAGGTGCTCTCTACGAACCTGCAATGATGTGTTCGGGAATCATCTGCAAAAAGTTTACAAAAGAAGATATGTTTGCTTCTGTTGCAAAAGACGGTTCTGGCAAGACTTTTGGACAGGCACTTGCAGAAAGCGGTTTTGAAGGCGAAGAAAAAAACAGAATTGATCCGTCTAAAACTACAGCCTTAGTTGAACTCCATATTGAACAGGGCCCGGTACTCGAAAACGGCGGTTACGATGTTGGCGTTGTAGAAGGCGTGGTTGGAATGATTAACTATGAGTTTACATTCCACGGACAGTCTGACCACGCAGGCACTTTCCCAATGCCTTACCGCAAGGACTCTCTTTATGCTGCAAGCCAGGCACTTATTTATTTACACAACGAATTTGACAAACTTGGCGACAGTGCACTTGTTTACACAACAGGAAAAATCAGCTGCCATCCGGACATTCATACAATTGTTCCGGACGAAGTAAAATTTACACTCGATGTTCGCCATCAGGATTCTGAAGTAATTAAAAAGTGTGTCGAAATTATAAAGAATATGCCGACACAGTGGGCAAACTGTAGCATGACTTACGAAGAAGCCTGGGCACGCAATACGATTCAGTTCTACAAAGAATGGATCGACGATGTTGAAAAATCTGCAAAAGCCCTCGGTTACAAGAGCCACAGAATGTATTCGGGCGCAGGACACGATGCACAGTACTTGAGCGAAATAGTTCCTACAACAATGATTTTTGTTCCAAGTAAAGGCGGACACAGCCACTGCGAAATCGAATATTCCCCAGCTGAATGGTGCTGGAAAGGCGCAAACGTTCTGTTAAACACAATCCTGGAAATTGATTCAACAAATTAGGTTTGATTTATTATAAGGGGGAGGGGAAAGCCTTCCCCTAGCACTAAACGAATTTAATCAGAAATATACTCTTTTCTGTAATTTGCGCCATGGAGGGCGCATAAACTGTGCTGACCGCAAGAAACGCAGTTTCTTGACGCGACACGATGTCGCAACCCTATCCAGCGGGGGAGGGCCCCCGCAACGCCCCCCGTTTTTCGTTTTAACAGTACGGTTTGTTATTATCGACCTTTGTTTTTTTGTCATTGCCGTATTTTTACACGACAATCTATCTGTAAATGTCTGTTGAAAGATATTTAAACGCGTTGTCTGCAAGGATAGCTACAATTGTCTTGCCTTTTGCTTCTTTGCGCTTTGCAATAATTTCTGCTGCCTTTACTGCTGCCGCAGCGGACTGTCCTAAGAAAATTCCGTCTGATTTTACAAGGTCGCGGCCTGTCTGGTAGGCGTCGTCGGCGTCAATATTTATTACTTCTGACAAAAGTTCATCTGTCTGCCATTGCTCTTCTTTAAAGAACGGTGGTTCTCTTTCTACTGGAACGTTGTAAAACTGTAACACGCCGTCTATCGTGTGTTTTTCCGGGTGGGCTGCATCTTTTAACGAAGCGTCTGACGGCTGTACTCCAACAATTTTGATTTGAGGGTTCTGCTCTTTTAAGTATTTTGCAACGCCTGCTAAAGTTCCGCCGGTTCCGACGAGGGCTACAAAGTAGTCAATTTTGCCGTCGGTGTCTTTCCAGATTTCCGGGCCGGTTGTTTTGTAGTGCGACTGTGGATTTGCCTGGTTTGAACCCTGGTCAATGTAAAAGGCATTGCGTGTTTTTGCATATTCGCCAAGGACAATGTTTAGTTTGGCAAACGAGAGACCGCCTTTCATTACGTCTAAAAAGCCTGGAACTTCGCTGCAGGGAACAAGTTCTGCGCCGTAAGCCTTTAAAATCTGAGTGCGTTCTGCGCTTACTGCCGGTTGAAGAATTACGATGTATTTGTAACCACGGGCATTTGCAAAAGCGGCGGTGGCAATTCCTGTGTTGCCACTTGTAAAGTCCAGGATTGTTCCGCCTGGCTGGAGCTGACCGTTTTTTTCTGCTTCGAGAATCATATTAAGAGCTGCCCGGTCTTTTATTGAACCTGACGGATTAAAATATTCAAGTTTGCCCAGGATTTTTGCGTTGAGAGACTTCTGCTTTTCGAAATTTGTAAGTTCAACGAGCGGGGTGTTTCCTACTAACTGTGTAATTGATGAATAAATGTTTGCCATGAGTTCCTCCAGTAGACTGCTATGCGTTAAAAGTGTAGGTTTTTATCTATTGTGTGTCAATACCTATTTGAATACTAGGTTATAAGGTAACTTTTATTTGTAGTTAAAGTGTAACAATTTACGGACGTGGTAAGAACATACAAAATAATTTGTTTGCCTTATAGCCCCGGGTGCAGCTCCTTTAGTTGGCACGCAGTGCCAATGAGCTTTGCGAAGAGCGAAACACGGGAAGCGAGAAATAAATTGTGCTCCTTATAAATCTTTATAATCGCTACCATTAAAAACTTAAAATATATATAATGTGCGAATGTTGTATCAGTTTGCACGAACTCGTCTTACTTTTGGTAAAGACAATATGGAAAAAATTTTTGGTGCGCGCGTTATTGTTTTTGGAATCGGCGGTGTTGGAAGTTTTGTTGTAGAAGCTTTAGTGCGTTCCGGAGTTGGCGCCATTGATATTGTTGATGATGATAGAATATGCCTTACTAATTTAAATCGTCAGCTTTTTGCTTTGCGTTCTACAGTTGGTAAAGATAAGGTTGATGTTGCGGAAGCGAGAATCAATGATATAAATCCGGAATGCAAGGTTACAAAATTTAAGACATTTTTTATGCCGGAAAATGCGGATCAGTTTGATTTTACGCAATACGATTATGTTGTTGACTGCATTGATACCGTAACTGGAAAACTTGCAATTGTTATGAAGGCAAAAGAAGCAAAGGTGCCGGTAATTAGTTGTATGGGAGCTGGTAACAAGGTTGACCCGACAAAACTGCACGTTGCGGATATTTCGAGAACTAGCGTTTGCCCTCTTGCCCGTGTAATGCGAAATGAACTTAAAAAACGCGGAATTAAAAGATTAAAGTGTGTTTATTCGACGGAAAATGTAATTCCGCCGCACGACGAAGATATGGACGTAAGCTGTAAAACTCATTGTGTTTGTCCGCCGGGAACAAAAAGAACCTGCGCTGTAAGAAATCAGGTTCCGGGGAGCAATGCTTTTGTGCCGTCGGTTGCAGGGCTTATTATTGCCGGCGAAGTGTTAAAGGATTTAACGCAGTTCCATGTGACGAATTTGTTTCCGGTTGTAAAAAATAAGACAGAAAAGGCAGCTAGAAAGGCAAAATAGGCGAATAAAAAGGAATAAGCAAAAAAACGTCTTGACTATTGAAGAAAAAAATGCCGGTTAAAGAAAGCCAATTTGGTGACTTTTTTAGCCGGCGTTTTTTATTACCCACAAAATTGCATTGTTTGTAAAATTAAATCGTTAGAAAACTGTAACAACTTCTCCGTTTGGATATTTGTTGTTAATGTATTCTTTTACTTTGTCGCTCTTGAGAGCTTTGATCAAAGCCTGAATTTCTGGCTTGTTTTCGTTGCCTGCTTTTACTGCAATTACGTTAACGTATGGAGAAGATGAACCTTCAACAAAAAGTCCGTCTTTTTTAGCAGAAAGGCCTGCTGGAAGAGCATAGTTGCCGTTGATTACAGCTGCGTCAACATCGTTAAGAACGCGTGGAAGAGAAGCTGCTTCGATTTCCTTGAACTTGAGTTTGAGTGGGTTTTTCTGAACATCGAGTGGAGTTGCTTCGATACCAGCGCCTGCTTTTAAAGTGATGAGTCCTGCTTCCTGGAGAAGGAGAAGGGCGCGGGCTTCGTTTGTCGGGTCGTTTGGAATTGCAACAGTTGCCTTCTTTTTAAGATTTTTTAAATCCTTGATTTTGTTTGAATAAACTGCGAATGGTTCAACGTGGATTCCGGCAGCGTTTACAAGGTGATAGCCTCTTTCTTTGTTAAAAGATTCGAGGTAAGGAATGTGCTGGAAGTAGTTTGCATCGATGTCGCCAGATTCAACTGCGTCATTTGGTGTTACGTAGTCTGTAAATTCGATTACCTGTAAGTCGATTCCAGAAGCTTTGAGATCGTCTTTTACAAGATTTAAGATTTCTGCGTGTGGCTCTGGAGTTGCTCCAACCTTAAGAACTGACTGTGCGTTTACTGCAACTGCTGCGAGTAAAGCAGATGTAATTGCAAGAATTTTTTTCATAATGAATTCTCCTGAATTTGAAAATGCTACCTATAGATATACTAGGTAATAAAATGTATGTCAAGCCATTTTATAATGTCAAAATGCTGACGAATGAAAACTGTAACAAATGTTAAAAAAAAATTCAAAAACGAATTTTTAGATGCTATAATAACAATCTGTTATTTTTTAGAAAAATACCCTTGTTTGTTTTCGGAGGCATTAAATGTTCTGTCCGTTTGTTTTTTCCCTGCTGAGCCTTGTTTTTATCGTTGTAAGCTTTCTTGTATTTGATAGAATTTATTCCAGAAAAACAAAAAAGCCTTCGTTTATGTTCCAGCTTTCGGAAGGCTTAAATCCTGTAAAGCGGACGGCAGAAATTGCAGGAGTTTTTATAATGTGCGTGCCGGTCATTCTTACTTTTTTGCCCTATAAACTTAGTATCGAAAAAACTTATCTGTGGTTTTTTACGCACAAAATTGAAAAAACGGTTTCGATCCAGGCGACAATGCTTACGGCTCTTGCTGCAATTTTTATTTACAGTTCCTATCTTGTGCGTTACGGATTTTTTAAAAAAGAAAATAAAGAACAGGTTATTTTTTCGGTTGTGCAGGCTGTTGTAAATGTCTGGGCAATTTCCGGGTTGTGCTCAATGTTTGTTGGAAACAATGTCTGGAGTTTGCCGTTTTTTAATATAAGCGGGCAGACTTTTTTACTGATGGTTGTTGGGCTTTCGTGGATTGGGGCAAAGTCGATTGCTGGTTTTTTGTGGATTCTGCTGATTTTTGCAGGAATTTCGCACATTACCGAAATTAATTCTGCAATGGGAGTTTACGGTGCTCTTTATGTGGTTTTATTTTTTGTGTCTTTTTTGCTGCAGGTTTCGGATATTGTGCATTTTGAAGACCTAAAAAATGATTTTTGTGGCAAGGCAGCAAAAGCCGAAAACACAATAAAAAAAGATGTCTGTGCTTCTAAAAAAGTTGTTAAAAAATTTTTGTAAATTGCTAAAACGCTAAAGACTGCGCAGAGAGCTAGCCCGGATTGCAGGTGCGGCGCAAAGCGCCGGTGCGTAGCACTAGAGCGCGTAAGACGCGGAACACCGTAAAGCCGGCAGAGACTGGGTGCACGCTGCAAAGACAGATGGCTCTTAAAAAAAAATAAAAACTATAAAAGCGTGCTGAACAGGCGCAGAAAACGGTCTGTAAACGACATTGAGTGATGTTTTTTGTTGTGATATTTTTCTGTTACGTTTTCGCAAATTTTAAAAAGGTTTGTAAAGTCAGACTGAATGTCTTTTAGGGCGCTTGTATTGTACATTAAGACGCCGTTTTCAAAATTATGATGAAAGCTTCTGAAATCCATATTTACGGTTCCAACGGTTGCAAGTTTTCCGTCGGCAAGAACCTGTTTTGCGTGAATAAAACCTGGTGAATATTCAAAAATTTTTACGCCACTGTCAATCAATTCTCCGTAAAAAGAGCGGGTCATTTTGTAAACAATCTTTTTGTCAGGAATTCCTGGAGTAATAATTCTTACGTCAACGCCTCTTAAGGCTGCAAGAATAAGTTCGCGCTTCATTTCGTCGCCAAGAATTAAATATGGGGTTGTAATGTAAACGCAGGATTCTGCCCATTTTATTATGTTTAAATAGACGTTTTCGCCAACGTAGGAATTGTCGAGTGGAGAATCTGCATACGGTTGAATAAAACCTGTGTCTTTGTCTGGAGTGGTTTTTATTTGAGCGTTTTGTGACGGTGTATTTTTTGACGGTGTGCAGGAATCAGCCGACGCAGTGAAATCAGCCAGCGCGGTGGGAGTGAGGGAGCTTTGTTGTGTTGAATTTTTTGTGCCGGTTACAAAGTATTTTGAAACGTCTTCGAGAGTTCCTTTTTCCTGGCTGTTCCACATTTCCAGAAAAAGTTCGGTGAATGTGTTTACTGCCTTGCCTTTAATCCTTAAACCGCTGTCTTTCCATTGGCCGTAAGGGTGGGTGTAGTTAAAATATTCGTCTGCAAGGTTGTATCCGCCTGTAAAGCCGATTTGTCCGTCTATGACCATTATTTTGCGGTGGTCGCGGTTGTTCATAAATAAAGAGAAAAGTGGGGAGAGCGGGTTAAAGTCTTTGCATTGAATTCCTTCGGCGCGCATTCTTTTTATAAAATTGCGGTTAATGTAGCCAATGCTGCCGACATCGTCGTAGAGTATGCGGATTTCGACTCCTGCGCTGATCCTGTCTTTTAAAACCGGGAGCATTCGGGAAAAGGCTTTTGCTTCTTCGATTGCGTGGTACTCCATAAAGATGAATTTTTGTGCGCCGGCAAGGTCTTTTAACTGCTGGTCGAGACAGTCGAGTGTATTTGCGTAAAAAGTTGTGCCTTCGTTTGCAAAAGCAGGGAATTTTTCAATTTTAGAAAGATAGTAAAACTGGTTGGCAATTCTTTTGTCCTGTTTTTTTAGTTCTTCGATTGTTTTTTCGTCAGAAGGAATACGCAAAACACTTTCTGCTTTTATTTTGGCTGTATTGTTTTTTACCCGTCTGGACTGGTGATTGTTTTCGCTCAAAAAATAGAGAGTAATGCCTACGAGTGGAAAAACCAAAATTAAAATAAGCCACGGAACTTTGAGAGAAACACTGTAATTTTGTTTGTTGTAAACATGGATTACGAGGGCTGCAACTAAAAAGTCGGAAGCAAGTCCAATCCAGATTGAATATGATTTGAGCGTACGACTGATTGCCCAGAGCCAGAAAATCTGAACTCCAAATGACAAAAATGTTGCGATTAAGCGGATAATGCTTGAGCGCAGGAATTGTTTGACTTTTAAATTCATTTATTTTCCTTTTGACAATGTCTCATCTCGACCTAGCAATTTTAGTACCATTTGTCATTGTCGGGCTTGACCCGACAATCTATAGATTCCCTTGTCAAGCAGCGGAATGACAGGCTAGGCCGAGTCCTTGAATGACAACTACGCTGTCATTGTCGGGCTCGACCCGACAATCTTCACAAAAGTGTCATTGCCGGGAGCCGACTCGGCAATCTCTGTCTTTAAAATAGTAAAAAGTTAAAAAATCGGCAATTAAAGGATTGTGCGGTGCACAAAAAATATGCCGGCAAACACTTGCCCCAGCGTGGCGGGCATTGATACGTCCTGTCATTACAGGGTTCGATCCGATAATCTCCGCCGATGAGTCATTGCCCTGCCACGACACGGCAATCTGTTTGTATTTTGTCATTATCTCACTTTGACCCTCTAATTTTAGTCCCATTTGTCATTGTCGGACTTTGCACGCTGTCATTGTCGTGTCCCTCCAGTGTCATT
>CAVJSA010000038.1:0-23835 GCA_963651875.1 Lachnospiraceae bacterium
TTACAAACGAACAGTAAATTGGAAAAACAGGAAGCGCCCCGACAATATTGTTCAGGGGTGTCTCGATATTCTGGCACTGTGTGTCATGATTTAAGACGTTCCGACAATTTTGCTCTGTCTGTCATTGCCGGACTTGATCCGGCAATCTCCGCCGATGTGTCATTGTCGGGCTTGACCCGACAATCTACTTAGATAAGAGATTCCCTTGTCAAGCAAGGGAATGACATAGAAAACAAGCAAAGGAATGACATAGAAGACAAGGTCTGAATGACATATAAAACAATGTTGGAATGACCATGTGTTTTGTCATTGTCTCACCTCGATTCGACAATTTATTTAGTCTGACAGGACTTAAAATTTTCCGAGTTTGATTTTTGCGGCCAGTTCTTTTGCGAGTTCGTCTTTTTGTTTTTTAGATAAATCTGCTTCCCGGCTGAGTCCTGCGAGTGGCGCATTTGTTGCTGCAAGCCAGTAGCGTACGTCGTCTGCCTGTCGGTCTGGGGTTTTGCAATGAGAAAGAACTGGCGCAAGTCCACAGGCGCGGCTTAGTTTTTCCTGTCCCCTGGAAGAAGCTAGAAAAACTGATAATTGCATAAGTTTTGAATTTTTTTCCATTGGAACTGCATAAATTAAAGGGGCTGTAAAAGCTCTTGAACCTGGTTCTATCGCAGATGGAAGATATATTGAAGAAAACAGGCGGATTGTGTTTGATTCAACTGTGCGGTGATCGCTGAGAGACATAAAGACTGCAGAAGCAAGGCGGGATTTCATAAATGCGTTAATGTCTTTTTGAGTAAGATTAAAACTGTCGCGATTTAAAAATCCGTTTTTGTACCATTCAGAAATCTGTTTTGCAGAAGTGTAAAGGGGCGAGTTGTAGCTTGAACAAAGCTGTTCTGCAAGTTCTGTGGCTTTTAATTTGCCGTCTGCAAAAGAGTGCATAAGTTCGACTGCCTTTTTGTATTCAGCTGTTCCGTCAAAAGCTTCTGTAAGTGCGCCTAAAAGGTCTAAAAATGTTGTTGAATCTGCGCCTGCAAAAATGAGCGGACCTGTAAGGTTTCGCTTTTCTTTTTTTATGAATGTTTCGAGATCAGACCAACTTGCAAGAGAAGACATTCCTGAGTTTTTAAAAGCTGTAAGGTAAATAGAAAGTTCAAAGTTTCCGGCTAAAACGGGAAGGGCTTTTACTAGAGAATTGTCATCGCTTAAAAATGCTGACGTTTTCATGGAAGTTGTCATTTCGTTTAACAGCAGCGGATCAAAGCCTGCTTTTTTGGAAGAAGAATTTTTTGCAGTTTTTACGCCTGCTCCGCTTGTTGTAAAAATGAGGTCTGCTTTTTTTAATGAAAGCGTCTGTCTTTTTAGTGCTTTTGAATCGTCAAGTGTAAAAAAACTAACTTTAATTTTATTTTCTTTTGCCCAATCTTCTATGCAGGTTTGTATTGAATTTTTTGAATTTTCTTCGATTCCGTAAAAAGCAATCGAAGTTGAACGTTTTGTACATAAAAGAACTGTAAAACAAAGTGCAAAAACTACGAACGCACAAATTCCAGAAATTAAAATAATTTTTTTGTTTTTCATAAAATCCGCCGAGTTAAATTTCTTGTTTTATTTTCGGTAAAAATCGGGTTGTTCTATAATAAAAAATTATGTACTCAGGGAAGATTCCTGAAAAAGTGCGTAGAATTAGTGGTGTTTTTGTCGTGTCCCACTCGTGTCATTGTCTCACCTTGACCCGACAATCTTGCTTTGTCTGTCATTGTCGGGCTTGACCCGACAATCTACTGTAAGAAGGAGATTCCCTGGTCAAGCCAGGGAATGACAGGAAAAATCAAGAGAGGGAATATCATAAAGCGCCAAAAGAGAGAATGACATAAGCGCCAAGAGTGCGAGAATGACATGTTTTATGAGATTCCCGTGTCGTAGCACGGGAATGACACTTAAAGCAAGCCACGGGCATGACAGAGAGGTCAAGCCAGGGAATGACACTTAAAGCAAGCCGCGAAAATGACAGAGAGGTCAAGCCAGGGAATGACCGGTCAATGCAGTGACAAAAAAAATAATGTAACTTTTTAGCCCGGATTGGAGGAGCGGCGAGCGTAGCGAGCCGGTGCCAGGCACTGTAGGCGCGCAAGACGCCGGAACTCCGCAAAGCCGGCAGAGACTAAAATAGACAGCGCAGAGACTGTGGCTCCATAAAAACAGGACAACTCACCTTTGTATAAAAAATCATTCTAAAAAACTAAAAAACTTGAGTTTTTTGCCGATACTTTTGATATGCGTGCATATCCTTTTTTGATTGGTTCTATTTTTTTATTAACATCTTGTGTTGCTTCTTCTCAGTCAACGAAATCAATTTATAAATTGCCGGAAGCTCAGACCCCGACTGTCGAAACTGCAGATGCCGGCGGAGTAATTGCAGGCGCTTCTAGTGGACTTTACCGTTTAACGGCTTCTAAAACAGCAGTTCCGCTTTGGACAGAAGGCAGCGTAAAAAAAATTATCCGCGTAAACCAGAAAAAAACTGCAGACAGTGCAACTCAAAATATTTCTGCCGCACAAGCCGAAACTGAAGAAACCCCTGAAGAAAATGATTTTACTTTAAGCCGCTGGTATTTTTTAACGAGCAAAGGAATTTTAACTTCGACCGACCTTAAAAATTTTGAATACCGCAATAATGGGCTTTCTTTTTTAAAAATGAAGGAAATTAATCTTGACCAGGTTAGTTTTTCTGACAAGGTTGCGCAATTAAAAGATTTAGAAGTTCATCCTCAAAATCCGGATATTCTCGTTACGGCAACAAAGGACCGTGTCTTTATTACTTACGACGGAGGCTTAAACTGGCAGAGCCTTGGTTCAATGAGTTCTTCAACTTCTGGAATTAAGGCGGTAGCTGTCTGCACAATAGAAGATACTCTCGTTGTTTTTGAAGCTCACCCGATTTTTGGTTTTTCCTATATTCTGCCTCAATCGGCAAAACCTGTGTGGAGAGACTGTAACGGTGGTTTTGACAACATGAAAGGTCAGAGCTATCCTGACGAAATTGCAGACATTTGCCCTGTTGTTACAGAAAATGCAGACGGAACAAAAACTACAACTGTTTACGTAAGTCAGACTTTTCTTCCGCGCCTTTATAAATTTAACTGGCAGACAAAACGCGGAGAACTTTTATACAGCGGAAAAGAGCCTGTAGACACAATCGACGGACTTTTCTGGAACGGCAGTGAACTTTTATTTACCCGCCCTGGCGAAATTGCAGGGTTTGACCCTTCTGTAAACTCGCTCGGAAAAATTCCTCAAAGCTATTACACATATAAAAATTATTTTAAAGCCCTTGCTCCAAACGACACCTTGTACAGTGCGTGGATTTCTGGCGAAAAAAATCTTGAAGATGGAATTTCTTTGAGTGAACTTTGGCTTTTGTGCCCTGAACTTTGCACGAACGCCTATGCTTCAAAAGCGTTGAACAGAAAATCAATCTACTGTCCGGCAAACCACGTAACGAGCCAGGCAGGAATTGAAAAATACAAAAAAATAATTCTGGACAATAAACTCGATAGCCTTGTAATCGACATGAAAGACGACTACGGACTTTTAAGGTACGACGCAAAAGATCCGGTTGTTGTAGAAAAAGGCTATATTTCGCGCTACCACATTGATTTAGAGCATTTTGTTTCAGAAATGAAAAAAGACAATATCTATCTTATTGCCCGGATTGTTGTTTTTAAGGACAAAAATTTAAGTCAGTACGCTGGTAGCAAATACGCTGTCTGGGATCGTTCTACTAACGGACCTTGGATTGGAACTCGTGGAATGGAAGACATTACCGACGAAAACGGCAATGTAACCGGACAAAAAATAGCTTATTACGACGAAAACTGGGTAGATCCTTATTCGCCTGAAGTCTGGGACTACAACGTGCGCATTGCAAAAGAACTTATTGCCGGTGGGTTCGACGAAATTCAATTTGACTATATCCGCTTTCCGACAGACGGCCGCAACATGGCAAATGCTGTATTCCGCTGGAAAGACAATGGAATGGACAAAGAGTCAGCTCTGCTTTCTTACCTTGCTTATGCCAGAAAAAATATTGACGCTCCGATTGGAATCGATATTTACGGAGCAAACGGCTGGTATCGCTCAGGCACAAGAACCGGCCAGGACGTTGAACAGCTTTCTGAATATGTTGATGTAATCTGTCCTATGTTCTACCCGAGCCACTTTGAACAAAATTTTCTCGACTACTCTCCTTACCCGGATCGCCCATATAGAATTTACTATTACGGCACCTACCGCAATACGGTAATCGGCCGCAATAAAATCATAATCAGACCGTGGGTTCAGGCATTCTATTTAAATGTTCGCTATGACCGTCAGTGGTACGGAAAAGATTATGTTCAAAAGCAGATTTACGGAGTGCGCGACAGTGTTGACCGCGGATACATGTACTGGAACAACATTGGTCGCTACGATGACATTTCGCCAGATGTTGCTTCTTCTGCGTACCCGGGAACAGCCTACGAAGCTTCGACAGAATTCAGAAAACCAGCACTCGGAAGCGGAAACCTTCTTTATCCATCAGAACTTCCGCAGACTTTGCAGGGCTTAAAAAACTTAAGCGGCGAAGTTAATTCTGCTTCGATAATGGACACTGTGCGCAAAGGTGAACTGGTTGAACAGACTCAGCACAAAAAAGGATCTTTTCCTTCAATTTCTGACATAAAAAAACTCTGGCAGGCATACGAAAGTGACAAACACGAAATATAATCCCGACGACCCGATTGCAGCAATTGCAACAGCCCTTGCGCCGGCAGCCCTTGGAATTGTCCGCGTTAGTGGAAAAGACAGCATAAATCTTGTCTCAAAAGTTTTTTCAAGGCCACAGGCTTTGTTAAATGCCCAGGGCAACTCAATTGTTTACGGCTGGATTGTTGACAGTTCAGACGGTAAAAAAACAAAAATCGACGAAGTTTTAGTTTCGGTCTTTCGCTCTCCAAAAAGTTTTACCGGCGAAGATATGTGCGAAATTTCGTGCCATGGTGGAGTTTCTGTTGTAAATGCAGTTTTTCAGACCTTGCTAAAAAACGGATTCAGGCAGGCAGAAAAAGGTGAATTTACTTTCCGCGCCTATATCAACGGCAAGGCAGATTTAACAAAGGCAGAAGCCGTCCGCGAAATTATAGATTCAAAAACGACCGAAAGCCGCAGCCACGCCGCAGACCGCTTAAGCGGTTCACTTCTTAAAGA
Source organism: Lachnospiraceae bacterium (assembly GCA_963651875.1). Classification (GTDB taxonomy): domain Bacteria; phylum Spirochaetota; class Spirochaetia; order Treponematales; family Treponemataceae; genus Treponema_D. The sequence goes on from CAVJSA010000038.1 coordinate 5,248, forward strand.
AATTGATTCAATCAAAACTCTAATAACCGACACTCTCGCAGCAATCGAAGTTGACATTGAATATCCGGAAGACGAAGAAACAATCGCCGACAGTTTTGAGCCAGCCGACCTGGAAAACGCACGTTCAAGGCTGAGCGAACTTGTTTCTTCCTGGAAAAGCGAAAAAATTTATCAGGACGGAGCTAAGATTGTTCTTGCCGGAAAAACCAACGCCGGAAAATCTTCTCTTTTTAATGCACTTTTAAAAGAAGACCGTTCAATTGTAAGCGACATAGAAGGCACGACGCGCGACTGGATCGAAAGCTGGGTAAGTTTTGACGGAATTCCAGCCCGCCTTTTTGACACAGCTGGCCTTCGAAAAACAAGCGACGTAATCGAAGCAAAGGGAGTTGAACTTACTCAGGAACTAGCTTCGACAGCCGACCTGGTTTTGTATCTTGTTGACAGTTCAAAAGGCCTGACGGACGAAGACAAAGACTTTTTAGCTAAAAATAAAACAATTCCGCAGATTCTTGTGTTAAATAAAACTGACCTTGCACAAAATAATATTGAAGAATTTGTTCCAGAAAACATGCAGGATTTTACAGTAAAAATTTCTGCCAAAAAAAGTGAAGGAATCGGCGCGCTCACAACTCTCGTAAAAAAGATTCTGTTAAAAGACACAAGTCAGACAGACGGAAAAACAGGGCTCGGCTCTCAGCGCCAGAAAGACTGTGTAATTCAGGCACTTGAACGAGTTGAACACGCTTTGGAAATTGCCCGGGACGAAACTTACGGACTCGACGCGGTTGTTCAGGATTTGGAAGACAGTCTTGACAGCCTTGGAGAAGTTACCGGAGAAGTTACACCGGACGACGTTTTGGGTTCTATTTTTGCACATTTTTGTGTAGGAAAGTAGAATTTTTATAATTTGGGCGGGTCCTTCGGACCGCGCTATCCGGGATTGCGCCTTTTCGGCTTCATTGGTGCTGTCTAAAAAAGTTCAGAATGTCATTTCTGCACCAGATGCAATGTCATTCCCGCACCCGACTTATATGTCATTCCCGCACTCGATGCGGGAATCTTACACCCCTATGTCATTGTCGGGCTCGATGCAGGAATCTCGCAACCCGATGTCATTGCCGGGCTTGACCCGGCAATCTATTGCAGACAGAGATTCCCCGGTCACGCCGGGGAATGACAGGAAGCATCACACCGGGGAATGACAGGGAATATCACGCCGTGGAATGACATGGAGCATCCCGCCGGGGAATGACTGGAAACATTACGCCGTGGAATGACAGAAAATATCCCGCCGTGGAATGACTGTTTGGTGGTCGTTGTCACACCCGATGCAATGACACGAAAGACAGCACCAACGCGCACAGCGCGTCCCTACTATCGCTCCCGCGGCAGAAAGAAAAACACTCAGGTTTGACGCTGCCTTGTGCGCAGTGATAAAATGAATTTTATTATTTAAGGCAATGCCTTAGGCAATCGAAGAGGATTTTACATGGGTAAATCGAAAATAAAATTGTTCAAAACCTTGTCGGCGTTTTGCGTTTTTATGTTTTGTCCGGTTTTTGCATTTTCGCAGGAATCGCTTGATGTAGTTTATACGCAGCTGGACTTAGCTTTCGTTGAACATTCGTCAGAGAATGTTTCTAAAATACTGGAAAAATATACAACGTCAAAAGATTATTCACTTTACGAGTCTTATACATTAAAAAAAGTTCGCCAGGCGGTTATCGAAGATAAGCTTGATTTTGCGCGGGACGCAACTCTTGCAGTAATCGACAACAATCTTGAAAATTTTGATGCCGTAGATCTTTATTCTTACATTGACCGCGCAATCTTAAACGAAGAAGCAGCCCGCCAGGCAGAAGAAAACCGCCTGCGCCTCGAAAGTGAACGCCTTGCAATAATCAACGAAAAGGCAAAAACAAGAATTTCAAAGTCGGATACTTATTCAAATATAAGCACGGCTTCCGGCTCTTCTGTTTATTTGAGTCAGGAAAAATCATTTTCACACACAGACTGGAACGTTGCTGTAGGCATTGCAGATTTTCTTTATCAGAGCGTTACCAAGCCAGAAAGTTATTCAAGCCTGAAATACGGACTTTCGTTTAACCTGGATCTTTTCTATAACTCAGAAGAGTACATTACCGGCGGCGAGATTTTTGCAGATTTTGAAATGCTGACCCTTGGAGACGGCGAGCAGGAAATTCTTTCGAGCGCAAAATTTGTTCCAATGATGGCTTTTTCTTCGCTCAGCAAAAATCTTTTCTTTAGAGTTGGAGTTGCTGCCTTTGGTTTGAGCGCAACCACAGACGTAGAAACAGGCTCAGTTGAAAATTTCTTTACTCCTGTTTTTGGTCTTGGACTTTTTAACCTTGGCAAACAGAACGTAAAATTTGACCTTTATTATGACTATTACCTTGGTCACCTTGCCTATAATTCTTTAACTTCTGCAATGGAAGCTGGAGCTGGTGTAACCTTGCCTCTTGCAACAAACGACAGAACAAAAATCGGTTTAAAACTTGGCGTTGTTGACACTTTATTTGTAAAAGACGAAGGCATAGACAACCGTGCAAAAGGAATTCTTTCTATTGGAGTCGGAAATGTTAAAAACTAAAAAATTATTCTTGATGATATCAATGCTCTGCCTTTGTGTTTGTGGCATGTACGCTCAGTCTGGAACGGCAGTCCTTACTCAACGTTATTTGGAAAAGGCAAATAATTTTTACGAAAACGGGGAATACGCAGACGCTTACAAAACTGTAAATGCAGTCCTTAAATTGAACGAATCAACTGGGATCCCGGCAAATGCAGCCCTGATTGCAACCCAGATTTATTCAAAAATGCTTGATCAGGTAAAAGAAAACCGCGATTACGCAAAATTCAGCGACATTACGGAAAATCTTGAAAAATATCCTGTAATTGCAGATTCTTCGACCCAGCAAAAAGTAAAGGCAATTTACGCCCAGCAGGAAGCCGAACTCGAAGCAAAAAGAGAAGCCGCTGCAAAGGCTGAACGCGAAGAACAGCAGGCACTTTACCAGGCTCAGCTTGACGAACAGCGCAAAAGTCAAAATTCCTTTATGGAAGCAATGCAGAAAAATAACGAAAACGTAATGAATTCATTTGTTGAAGTAAGCGAAAAAATGTCTGAGGCAACAAAAGAAAGTGCAAAGTCAAACCACATGGTTTTAATTGCAGTTTTAATCGTATGTTTTGTAATTGTCCTTATTTTTGTAATCATTATTTTTGTAATCCACGCAGCTGCAAAGGCTAGTGTAAGACAGTCAATGCAGTTTGAAGAAACCTTAAAACTTGTTCAGGGAATGACACAACAGAACAGTCAAATTCTCCTTGGAAACATTACTCAGTTGCAGGGGCTCGGAGGTCCTGGGCTTCGTTCTGCCGGCAGCAGCCGTTGGGGTGTTGACGCTCTTCCTGCTCCAGAAATGAGTGACGAAGAAAAAGAAGAATTAAAAGTTCTCGCCGTTAAGTGTGAAGAACTTGGTGCAAAGATTGATGCCGTTACCCGCAGAAAAAATAATTCAAAGAATATAAGCGAAATGGTTTATAAACTTTCTATGGCTCTCGGCTTAAATCAAAACACTTCAATGCTTTATTTCTGTGCAGCAATGGTTTACGATGCAGGATTCCTTTCTGTTCCGGAAGAAATTCTGGAATCAACTTCGATTACAGAAGAACAGAGAGAAGTTCTTAAGCAGCATGTTTTAAATGGAAGTTCGCATTTTGAATTTGTTCCTGAAAAATATAAAAAGATTTTTGAAGACGCTTCTCATTCTCACCACGAAAACGAAGACGGTTCAGGCTATCCGGATGGATTGAGCCGAAACGAAATTCCACAGATTGCAAAGATTATTCACGTTGTAGAAAGTTACAATTCTTTAATCAGCCGCAGAAACTACAGACAGATTAAAGACAAAGAAAGCGCAATCGAAGAATTACAGCAGCATTTTGACATGTACGACGAAGACGTAGTAAAAGCTCTGGATTCAATCGTGTAAAAGTGTATAAGACGCTAAACGGCGCAAAGACCGGCCCTTTGAGTTTTAACTCAAAGGGATACGAGCGTAAAAAAAATACTTCCTAAATAACCTTATTTTAGCTAAAATCGAGTCATTGTTTTTGCAATGGCTTTTTTTATTGGAGGAATTTTATGTGTGGAATTGTTGGGTATGTTGGTGCAAAAAATGCGGCACCTGTTCTTATAAATTGTCTTAGAAAACTTGAATACCGCGGATACGATTCTTCTGGAATTGCTGTTTTGTCTCAGGACAGTAATGAAATTTTAGTCAGAAAGGCAAAGGGCGCAATCAAATTTCTTGTTGAAAAAATTACCGGCGAAGTAGTAAAAAAGTCTCAGGGCGAAAGCGATGAAGAATTTGAAAAATCTTACGGTGAATTGATTCAAAAATGCAGCGAAACCGTAAAAGGGAACCTTGGAATCGGGCACACCCGCTGGGCAACACACGGAGAACCGAGCGACCTTAATGCTCATCCTCATACAAATGTAAGCGGAACAATTGCCGTTGTTCATAATGGAATTATCGAAAATTATGCAAAGTTAAAGTCCTGGTTACAGAGTCAGGGTGTTGTTTTTAAGAGTCAGACAGACACAGAAGTTCTCGCCCACCTTATAAATTATTATTACGAAGAAAAAAAAGACATTTTTTATGCAGTTCAGCAGACATTAAAAAAGCTTGAAGGAAGCTACGCTCTCGGAGTTGTCTGCAAAGACTATCCGGACAGAATTATTGCAGCAAGAAAAGAATGTCCTCTGATTGTCGGCGTTGGAAATGGCGAAAACTTTATTGCAAGCGACGTTCCTGCCGTTTTGGAGCACACTCGCGAAGTTTACTATCTTGAACAAAAAGAAGTTGCCGTTTTGTATAGCGATCATGTAGATCTTTATAACGAAGACGGCGAAAAGGTTGTTCGTCCTACATCTCATGTTGAATGGGATATGGCTGCTGCAGAAAAAGACGGTTATGCACATTTTATGCTTAAAGAAATTCATGAGCAGCCAAAAGCCTTTACCGATACACTTCGTCCACGTCTTGTAATGGAAGGCGACTGTCCTGGCGATATTAATTTTGAAGAACTTGATTTTGACGAAAACTGGAAAAACGCCGGAAGAATCGTTATTACAGCCTGCGGAACTGCTTCTTATGCCGGAATGGTTGGACGCTATGCTTTTGAAAAATTTGCAAGAATCCCTGTTGTAGTTGACGCTGCTTCTGAGTTCCGGTACAGAAATCCGATTTTGCGCAAAGACGACATTTTTATTGTAATAAGTCAGTCGGGCGAAACTGCCGACACCCTCGAAGCCCTTAGAATTGCAAAACGTGCCGGCGCAAAGGTTATTGCAATTACGAACAGTGTCGGTTCAAGCGTGAGCCGCGAAGCGGACAATGTAATTTATACCTGGGCAGGCCCTGAAATTGCCGTTGCTTCTACAAAAGCATACACAACGCAGCTTATGTGCCTTTACATGCTTGCCTTAAAACTCGGCAAAATCCGTGGAACCATTGCAGAAGAACAGTATTTGTCTTTGTTAAAAGAAATTCAGCTTATTCCGCTTAAGGCTCAGAAAATGATTGAAAAAGAAAGCGAAATTCAAAAAATTGCTTCTTTGCAGTTTAACAAAACAAAGATTTTTTATATCGGACGTTTGTTTGACAGTGCTTCTTCTCTTGAATGTGCTTTAAAACTCAAGGAAGTAAGCTACATGCACAGCGAAGCTTTTGCGGCAGGAGAATTAAAACATGGCCCGATTGCCCTTGTTGACAGTCAGACATTGGTGGTTGCTCTTGCGACAGAACCACAGCTTTATCAGAAAATTGCTTCTAATATTCTGGAAGTAAAGGCGCGAGGCGCAACCACAATGGTTATTACTCAGGACACTGGCAACGCTTTTGCAGAATGTGCAGATTCAATCATAAGATTGCCGGAAGTAGAAAGCGATTTTTCTTCTATGCTTTCTGTAATTCCAGCTCAGCTTTTTGCTTATTATTGTGCAATCTTAAAAGGCCTTGACCCGGACAAACCAAGAAACCTTGCAAAGAGTGTAACTGTGGAATAAAAATAACATCCTGTCTTTATGCCACCTTCCATGGTGGCAATTTTTATGAAAACTATTAAAAAGGTGGAATAATAAATGCGTATTTTATGTTTAGGCGACAGCATAATGCAATATAACGACTGGACTTCTTATCCGCAGACCGGATGGGTTCAGTTACTGGACAGATTTTTTAATACCGGCGTGCAGATTTTGAATTTTGCAAGAAACGGCAGAAGTTCAAAAAGTTTTATTGCCGAAGGTCGTTTTGAAAAAGTCTTGCAGGAAGCACATGAAGGCGATTTTGCTTTGATTCAGTTTGCGCATAATGACGAAAAAGCAAATGATCCAGACCGTTATACAGAGCCAGGTGAAAACGGAGAATTCCGGAAGAACCTTGAACTTATGGCAGGGGAACTGCTAAAAAAAGGCGTAAAACCGATTTTGCTTACTCCAGTTGTTCGCCGTAAATTTGACGAAAATAAAAAAATTAAGAACAGCCATGGCGAATATCCAAAGGCAATAAAAGAAACTGCAAAAAAAATGAACCTTGCGTGTGTAGACCTTACCAGTCTTACAGCTAGCTATTTTGAAAATCTTGGAGAAGAAAAAAGCCGCAATTACTTTATGAACTTTGACGGCGGACTTTACGAAAATTTTGCAGACGGCAAAAGCGATGACAGCCATTTGCGGTCAGACGGAGCTTATGCAGTTTGTCGTCTTTTTATTGGCGCTATTTTAAAGCATAAGGAAGAATGTAAAACACTAAAAGAACTTTCCGGCTTTATCTGCACAAAAGGAATTTACAGCGATAAAGAAATCGACGACGAAAAACTGTTCTGGTAGTTTTTGTAAAAACCGCTTTGTACTCTGATTGACCGGAATAAAGTTTTTTTGTTATAATAGCCGACGTATCAGGTCATAAGCCTCTACAACCAGGGCCATTAGCTAAGCTGGTTGTAGCGCCGGCCTTATAAGCCGGGTCTTACCCAAGTTCAAGTCTTGGATGGCCCAAAAATTGCCCGACTTGTCGGGCAATTTTTTTTTAAACTAATGTAAAAAAATGCAACTGGCGCGTTAGGGATGCTTGCGTGCTAAGGCACGCTGCGAGTTTGCTTATTGCAAACTCGTTATTAAACTGTGCGTTAGGGATAGTAGGGGTGCGCGAAGCGCAGTGCGTAGCACCGAAGGCGCGTAAGACGCCGTAGCCACGAATAGTCCGACGACGCGCGTAAGCGCGCCGGAACGCCCGGAATAATTTTTAAGGATTTATTATGAAAAGTTTTAAAATCGCTTTGTCTGTATGTTTGCTTGGTCTTGTCTGTTCACTTGTGCCGGCACAAACTTATTCAACTTTTGAACAGACTGGCACAGATAACGAAATTGTTTTTGATGTAAGTACGCTTTCTGCTGAAAATTCGTTTTTTGGTGGCTGGACTGGCAATTGGAATGAACGCAAACATCCTTTTGTTGCCTTGAGCGGAGCACTTGGTTTTAACGTGCTTCTTGCTACATGGAACCGTTATATGATTGGTTCTGGCTGGGCAAAAACCGGCTGGAGCGAATGGGATCATTTCTGGGAGCGTGAACTTGCCTGGGACCGCGACTGGTATTGGACAAACTTCTTTTTACATCCTTATCAGGGCGCTCAATATTATATGGCTTCGCGCGGTGCAAATATGAATCAGCTTGAGTCATTTGTAATTACCTTTTTGGGCTCTTATACCTGGGAATATCTTTGCGAAACTAATGCGCCTTCTAAAAACGACATGGTATTTACTTCTGTCGGTTCTTTTGCTGTAGGCGAAATGTTCTATCGTTTGAGCCAGGAAGCTGAAGAAATCCACGAACTTTTAGGAATTGCCGTAAACCCTCAAAAACTTTGGACTGAGTATGTTTGGCGCATAAAGCCAAAAAAGCACACTGGAAACATTCATGCGCTTTCGCTTGGAGTTGATGTTGGTAATGTTAACGCAGGAGTTCATTTAAACGGATATAGCAAAGATCAGTATGCTGACCACGAAACTTATCCTGTTTTTGGAATGGTTGAATTTAACGTAACTTACAACGATCCGTACAGACTGGACTCTAACAGACCGTATGATCAGTTTAATCTCGAAGTTCAGGCGGGAATTGGTAAAGGTTCTGGCGAAAAAGGTTATTGTGCTTACGACAGCATAGACGAAAAACTTTTTTACGATCTTAGAATCCTGTCTGAAGGAATGTTTATGGGACGCGAACTGCACCTGGCAGAAAATACTGACACTTCTTTTGGTCCTGTAATGATTTACGATTTTGACTGGCATTCGTTCTATATGCTTTCTTCGCTTGCTCCGGGCTTTGCGTTTAAGCAGCGTTTTAATGGTCAGGAAAGTTCTTTTGAATATCAGGCAATGCTTGCAGGAATTTTGCTCGGCAATACTGATTTTTATTACTATCACCGTGAACTCATTGACGAGCCGCAGTCTGTAAGTTGTGGTTACAACGAAACTTTTGGTGCACAGACGGTTTTAAAATTCAAATATAAAAAATATGATGGTTTTGCCTGCGGTGTGGATTTCCGCGGATATGCAATGTACGACTTTGACGATCAGCTGCAGAAATTCGATCTTTTTAGCACTGGCTGGGAATTTATCGGGCTTTTGTCGGCAAGTGTAGAAATTCCTGTTTCAAACATTGTTCGTGTCGGTTTTAGAGATGAAGTCTTCGGAAAATTTACACGTTATAATGATGAAAATACCAGTGATTTGCGCTATATTGTAAACACCGCAAGGGTTTTTGCGAAACTTCAGTTAAAGTAACAAAAGACTGTCTGAAAAGTCAAAAAATGTCATTCCCGCACGGAAAGCGGAAAGCTTACTGGCTGATGTTTTGTAATTTTTACTTTTACCTTGCATTTGGAATAAAAATATGAAATTTGTCAGCACGAGAGACTCAAACAATATTGTTGATTTTGAAAAGGCTGTTTTAGACTGCATCCCAGGTGACGGCGGCCTTTATGTACCGGAAATTGCTGCGGACTTACGGCGCTGGATTTTATACGCAGACAGCAAAACGTCATTTGCAAATATGGCAGGAACTTTAACTTCTGCCTGCATAAATGACGAATTTTCTCCGATTATCTGCGAAACAATTGCTTCAAAAGCTTTTACTTTTAATCCTGAAATTAAAAAAATCGATGACCGTTTTTATTCTCTAAAACTCTACAACACTCCGACCGGAAGCCACAAAGATTTTGGAATTTCCTTCCTTGTAAACTGCATCGAAACAATTCATGCTTTAAAGGGCGGTTTTTCTACATTTTTAGATGCTACGATTGGTGAACTTGGGGCGAGTCTTGCTCAGTTTTTGCGTGGAAAAAAACATGTGAAAGCTGTCTTGATTTATCCAAAAGGAAAGCTCCGCGGTCTTACGGAAGAAGATTATGTCTGGAATGGAGGAAATATTCTCCCGATTGAAGTTGACGGCAATGAAAGCGACTGCCATAAAATTGTACGTACGATTTTTGAAAAACGCGAACTTGTAGAAAAATATCATTTAACGGTTGCAAATACTGCAAATATCGGGCGTTTAATGCCTCAGTTATTCTTTTATCCTTATGCATTCAGCAGATTAAAAAAAGAAGTGTATTCTGACATTTATTATGCAATGCCTTGTGGCAATTACAGTAACCTTGTTGCCGGCCTTTACAGCTGGAAGTTAAGCCTGCCTGTAAATGGGTTTATCTGTCCTGCGACTGTAAGTCTGGGGCTTGACCCGACAGGTTTTTGCACTGTGCCTGATGATATGGTTCCTTTTGAACATCGTGCAAAGGCAGATCCTGCAAGCCCTTCTAACCTTGAACGTCTTGAAGATATTTTTAGCCGCAACAGTTTAATGCTTAAAAACTTTGTTTATCCTGCAAATGTGAGCGATTTTGAAGCGGACGAAGCCTGCCGAAAACTTTTTATGAAGTATCAGATTTTTGCAGATAAAAATACTTCCGGTGCGTATGCTGCAATTTTAAAAAGACAGGAATTTTTAGATGAAGATGAATCGACCGTTGTTTTAATTGAACGCGATGATCCTTCGTTAAACAGCGAATACGTGCGCCACACAACAGGCGAACTGCCGGAAATGGGACAGAATGTAGCAAAAGCTTTGCAGGGCGTAAGCTTAAAAAAGTCACTCGTAAAGACTGCGGAAGAAGTTGAAAAACTGATGGCAGATTACGATATTTGCAAAAAACTTTGTGCACTTGCCTAAAAACCTGTGATTTTGTAATATGTTTTTGTATCGGCAAAGAGGTCGTAGATAATTTTCTATCGTTAAAAAATAGAAAACTGTCTACGACCTTTTTTTATTTTTATTACGTTGATTTTTTGACAAGAGGTGCATATGTGTGGATTTGTAGGAGCTTTTGATTTAAATTCTGGTTCTCAGCCAATTGATGAAGGCTTAAAAGAACAGCTTAGAAAACAGGTTCTTGATATGTCGAGAACGATTCGCCACAGAGGTCCGGACTGGACTGGTGTTTACACAGGCGACAACGCAATTTTGAGCCACGAACGCCTTGCCATTGTTGATCCTTTTTCTGGAAAACAGCCTCTCGTAAGCGATGACGGAAAAATCATTCTTGCGGTAAATGGCGAAATTTATAACCATCAGGCAATCCGCGAAGAATTTAAAGGTAAATACAACTTTAAGACAATGTCCGACTGCGAAGTTATTATTCCTCTGTACAAAACTTACGGAGTTGAATTTCTGGAAAAACTTTCCGGCATTTTTGCCTTTGCGCTCTATGACTCAGAAAAAGACGTTTATCTTATTTCGCGCGACGAAATTGGTGTAATTCCGCTTTACCAGGGTTGGGACAAGCAGGGCCGCTACTACGTTGCAAGCGAATTAAAGGCTCTCGAAGGACATTGTCAGACAATCGAAGAGTTTCCGAACGGCTGCTACTATTATTCAAAAGATAAGAGCGTAAAAAAATGGTATAAGCGTAGCTGGGAATCTTATGAAAACGTAAAAGGCGCTCCACGCGCCACAGACGAAAAAGGAAACGTAATAAATCCGAGCGTAATCGAAAAAGTACGCAACGGTCTTGAAGCAGCCGTAAAGCAGCAGCTTATGAGCGACGTTCCTTACGGTGTTTTGCTTTCTGGTGGTCTGGATTCTTCGATTATTGCAGCAATTACACAGAAATACGCAAAAAAGCGTGTAGAAACAGATTCTAAGGAAGAAGCATGGTGGCCGCAGTTACATTCTTTTGCGGTTGGTCTTGAAGGTTCTCCTGACCTTGCGGCAGCAAAAAAGGCTGCAGATTATATTGGAACAGTTCACCACGAGATCCATTTTACGATCCAGGAAGCACTCGACTCTCTCGAAGATGTAATTTACCACATTGAAACTTACGACATTACAACTGTCCGCGCTTCTACTCCAATGTATCTTCTTGCCCGTGCAATTAAGGCAATGGGAATAAAGATGGTTTTAAGTGGCGAAGGAAGCGACGAACTTTTTGGCGGTTATCTGTACTTCCATAAGGCACCTGACGCAAAAGAATTCCATGAAGAACTTGTACGCAAGATGAGCAAACTGCATTTGTACGACTGTCTGCGCGCAAATAAATCTTTAATGGCGTGGGGAGTTGAAGGCCGCGTTCCTTTCCTTGATAAAGAATTTATCGACATTGCAATGGGCTTAAATCCTTGCGACAAAATGAATATAAGACTTCCTGACGGAAAACAGAGAATGGAAAAATGGATTCTGCGCAAGGCTTTTGAAGACATGCTCCCTGCAGAAATCTGCTGGAGACAAAAGGAACAGTTCTCTGACGGTGTCGGCTATAACTGGATTGACACCCTCAAAAAAATGACGGAAGAAAAAGTAAGCGATGCAGAGTTTGCTCGTCGCGAAAACCGCTTCCCGGTAAACACTCCAAAAACCAAGGAAGAATATTATTACCGCGAAATTTATTCACGACTGTTCCCAAGCGACAGCGCAGCTAAGGTTGTTCCACACGAAGCCGGAGTTGCCTGCTCAACTGCCAAGGCTCTTGAATGGGACGCTGCATGGAAAAACATGGACGAACCTAGCGGAAGAGCAATTGCAGGTGTACACGACAAAGCTTACTAAGACGCAACAGGGATAGTAGCAACGCCGCAGGCGTTCTGCTGACATTTTAGACGCAAACTAAAAAAAATGTTTTTTTTGTCTGTTAGCTGTGCCACGGACGGCACGTAAAGACTGTTGACCGCAAGAAATGCACAGCATTTGTTGCCTGACAGGATGTCAGCAGAATGGAGCGAACAGCGGAATTGCGGATAGCCTGACGGCGGGAACCGCCGGGTTGCCCGAAAGCTTAAAAAACACAAACTGGAGAATAAAAATAATGAAGACACTTTATGAACCTTCTTTTGAACACGACAACTGCGGTATTGGTGCTGTAGTAAGTATTGAAGGAATAAAAAGCAGAAAGGTTGTAGACAGGGCTCTTTCTATCGTAGAAAAACTTGAACACCGTGCCGGAAAAGACGCTTCTGGAAAGACAGGAGACGGCGTTGGTATTTTGTTACAGATCTGCCACAACTTTTTTAAAACTGCAGCCGGCGAAGCTGGAATTATTCTCGGGGAAGAAGGTGAATACGGAATCGGTCAGTTCTTTTTTCCACAGGACGAAAGCGCTGTAGAAAGTGAACAATCTCGTTTTGAAGCTGAATGTTCTCATGCTGGGCTTAAGTTTTTGGGCTGGAGAAAAGTTCCTGTTCTGGCAGACGTTCTTGGAGAAAAAGCCATTGAATGTATGCCGACGATTATCCAGGGGTTTGTTGAAAAACCTGCGGAAACAGAAAAAGGTCTTGCTTTTGATAAAATTCTCTATGGTTTGCGCCGTTCGTTTGAAAAAAATGATTCAAGTCCTGCAAAAACCTATGTTTGTTCTCTTTCGAGCAGAACGATTGTTTATAAGGGAATGTTCCTTGTTCAGCAGTTAAGAACGTTCTACCGCGATCTTTTGAGCGACGAATATGTTTCTGCGGTTGGAATCGTGCACTCTCGCTTTTCTACAAATACAAACCCGAGCTGGCAGCGCGCCCATCCTAACCGTTTTATTGCACACAACGGCGAAATCAATACTATTCGTGGTAATGCTGACCGTATGCTTGCCCGCAATGGCGAAATCGATTTAACCGGTTCAGACTCTGCAATGCTCGACAACACTCTCGAATACTACGTTATGAACGGAATGGAGTTTCCTCAGGCTGTTTTAATGTGTATTCCTCAGGCGTGGAAGCACGACAAATCTTTGAGCCAGGAACGCAAGGATTTTTATCATTACTGGGCAACAATGATGGAACCTTGGGACGGACCTGCCGCAATCCTTTTTAGCGACGGCGAAATTTTTGGTGCAACCCTTGACCGCAATGGTCTGCGCCCTAGCCGCTATTACATTACAAAAGACAAAATGCTCATTCTTTCGTCGGAAGTTGGCGTTTTGAATATTCCGGAAAGCAATATTGTTACAAAAAGCCGCCTTGAACCGGGAAAGATTCTTCTCGTTGATTTAAAGAAAAAGCGTCTTATTTCTAATGACGAATTAAAAGATTTGTACGCTGCAAAATATCCTTATGGTGAATGGCTTAGCCAGAATTTAATGCCTTTAGCTTCGCTGAAAATTCCTAATAAGAAAATTCCTGTAAGCACGCAGGAAGAACGTGATAAGCTTTACAAGGCTTTTGGCTGGAGTTTGGAAGACGTTAACGAAATGATTCTTCCAATGGCAAAAAACGGCGTTGAACCGACTGGGGCCATGGGCGTTGACACTCCTCTTGCCGTTATGTCGGAAAAGCATCCGCCATTGTTCAATTATTTTAAGCAGCTCTTTGCCCAGGTAACAAACCCTCCGATTGACTCTTTACGCGAAAAAATCGTAACAGATACGACGGTTTATGTTGGTTCGGACGGAGATATTCTCCACCCGGCAGGAAAAAACTGTCATGTTCTCGAAATTAACGACCCGATTTTAACCGGGGTTGACTTATTAAAAATCAGCACGCTTAACCAGAAAGGTCTTAAGGCAACTAAAGTAAGCATGCTTTATGAACTTTCTGAGGCTGAAGATTCTCCAGCAAAACCGGACGGAAAAACCCTCGAAAAAGCAATCGACAGCCTTTGTGCAAAAATTGACGAAGCTTACGACGAAGGATTTAACATTATAATTCTTTCTGACCGCGGACTCGACGCAAAGCACGCTGCAATTCCTTCACTTTTGGCAGTAAGTGCAGTTGAACAGCATTTAATCCGCACAAAGAGAAGAACTCTGTGTTCTGTAATTCTTGAATCGGGCGAAATCCGCGACGTTCACCAGGCAGCAATGTGTCTGGGCTACGGAGCACGCGCAATAAATCCGTATCTTGCTCATGAATGTATTTCTGAGTTGATTGATAAAAAACTTCTGGACAAGGATTACCACACAGCAATCGAAGATTACAACAAGGCAATTATGAACGGCATTGTTAAGATTGCAGCTAAAATGGGAATTTCTACCCTGCAGTCTTATCAGTCGGCACAGATTTTTGAAGCCCTCGGACTTTCTAAAGAACTTACGGAAAAATATTTTACAAACACTGTAAGCAGAATCGGAGGAATTGGTCTTAAAGAAATTGAAGAAGACATTAACTTCCGCCATTCAAACGCATACGAAGAAAAGCTTGAAGACAAACTCACTGTAAACAACCGTTTAATGAAGCTCGACATGCTCGGAGCTCACAAATACAAGGTTGGCGAAACCTGCGAAGATCACCTGATTACGCCACAGCTTGTAAAAACCTTGCAGGAAAGTTGCCAGACAGGCGATTACGAAAAGTTTAAGGCTTATTCTGCAATTGTTGACGACTCTGCTCATCCGCATACTCTGCGTGCTCTGCTTGAATTTAATTTTGATGAATCAAAGGCAATCGATATTAGTGAAGTTGAAAGCGTAGACGAAATTGTAAAACGCTTTAAGACTGGTGCAATGAGCTACGGTTCAATTTCCGAAGAAGCACACAAATGCCTTGCCATTGCAATGAACCACCTGCACGGAAAGTCAAATTCCGGCGAAGGCGGTGAACGCTCTGACCGTTTTGGAACAGACGCCTGCTCTGCAATTAAACAGGTTGCTTCTGGGCGTTTTGGCGTAACAGAAGAATATCTTTTGTCTGCAAAGGAAATTCAGATTAAGTGTGCACAGGGCGCAAAACCGGGCGAAGGCGGACATTTGCCAGGCAAAAAAGTTTATCCGTGGATTGCCCAGACTCGTTTTGCAACTCCAGGCGTTTCTTTAATTTCGCCACCGCCACATCACGATATTTATTCAATCGAAGACCTTGCCCAGCTTATTTACGACTTAAAGAACGCTAACCGCAAGGCAGACATTTCTGTAAAACTCGTAAGCGAGGCTGGTGTCGGAACCGTTGCAGCAGGCGTTGCAAAGGCTGGCGCTCAGGTAATTTTGATTTCTGGACACGACGGTGGAACAGGGGCTGCTCCAATCAGTTCAATTCACCATGCAGGTCTTCCGTGGGAAATGGGACTTGCAGAAACTCACCAGACTTTAATTCAAAACAACCTGCGCGGTCTTGTCCGCCTCGAAACAGACGGAAAACTCATGGACGGTCGCGACGTTGCAATTGCCGCAATCCTTGGCGCAGAAGAATATGGATTTGCGACAGCTCCTTTAATCGTAATGGGCTGTAAAATGCTGCGTGTCTGCAATCTGGACACCTGTCCGTTTGGTGTTGCAACTCAGAACGAAAAACTCCGTGCTGCCTTCCCTGGAAAGCCTGAATACGTAGAAAACTTTATGCGCTACGTTGCCCAGGAAATCCGCGAAATTATGGCAAAACTTGGAGTAAGGTCAATTGTTGA
Source organism: Lachnospiraceae bacterium (assembly GCA_963651875.1). GTDB lineage: Bacteria > Spirochaetota > Spirochaetia > Treponematales > Treponemataceae > Treponema_D. Next base: position 21,209 of record CAVJSA010000038.1, read on the forward strand.
ACTCGTTGGACGCACAGACCTTCTTAAGCTCAAGAAAAAGCAGGGATTTAGTCGTGCAAACCTTTTGGACGTAAGCAGAATTCTTGCAAAGACTGACGACACCTGGAAAACTCATTTTGAAAGTGGAAAACTCAAGGACGAAAAAGAAACTCTTGAATTTAGTATTGATGCTCTGCGATTGCTGCCTGTAATGGACAATTCACGCTTAACGACGCTCAAATACGACGTTCAGTGTACAGACCGTACTGCAGGAACTATCTTAGGTTCAGTAATCCAGGAAAAATACGGAAACACCCTGCCGGAAGATAAATACGTTGTTCACTTTACAGGTGGAGCCGGACAGTCGTTCGGTGCATTTATTCCAAAGGGACTTACTCTCCGTCTTGCAGGTGACGCAAACGACGCAGTAGGAAAGGGCTTAAGTGGCGGAAAAATCGTAGTTCAGCCTTCAGAAGATTTTGAAGGAGATGCAACCGAAAATATAATTATTGGTAACGTTGCTTTCTTTGGAGCTACAAGCGGAAAAGGTTTTATTAACGGTGTTGCAGGTGAACGCTTCTGCGTAAGAAATTCCGGAGCAACCGTTGTTGCAGAAGGTTGTGGCGACCACGGACTTGAATATATGACAGGCGGAACAGCCGTAATCTTAGGTCACACTGGAAAAAACCTCTGTGCCGGAATGTCTGGCGGAGTTGCCTATATTCTTGACGAAAATCACGATCTCTACAAACGCCTTAATAAGGAACTCGTAACAATGTATGATCTTGATGACGAAACAACTGTTGCACGCGACAAAACAGATGCACAGATTCTTTACGATTTGATTGATCAGCATTACCACGAAACTTCTTCAAAACAGGCAAAGCGGATTCTTGATGATTGGGAAAACTTTATTCCAAAATTCAAAAAAATCATTCCAAACGATTATTTAAGAATGATGACAGAAATCCGTCTTGCAGAAGAAGCTGGCGAAGATCACGAAAAAGCCGTTATGACAGCATTTAAGAAAGTAACTGCATAAATCTCATTGGCTAAACTCTTGATTTGATTTATATTTTATCTGCACAAATAAGAAGGCAATAGGAAGGGACAGCCGGTAAAGCACATTTATCGGACAGCCCCGACCGAAAGCCTTTTTTAATTTATTCTCGGCAGTTTTCAAAATAGCGTTTGTAAAACTGCTTATTCAGAACATCCTGTGTTGCCGCTAACGCGGAGTTTTTTTTTAAGGAGAATTATAAGAATGGGATTAAAAGATGAATGCGGCGTTTGCGGAATTTACAGACCCGAAAACCTTGACTGTGATTCAACAGCGTCGTCAATGGCATATTTTTCACTTGTAAGTTTGCAGCATCGCGGTCAGGAAAGTGCCGGAATCGTTGTAAGCGACGGCGAAAATTTAAAGCTTAAAAAAGAAATGGGGCTCGTTGGCGATATTTTTCATCAGAGCGATTTTGAAGCTCTAAAAGGAAGAATTGCAATCGGTCACGTACGCTACGCAACAGCCGGCGGACGCACAATCGAAAATGCTCAGCCAATGCTCAATAGCTTTAAGCTCGGTTCAATTGCCCTTGCGCACAACGGACAGCTTGTAAACTACGAACCATTGCGCGAAATGCTCGAAGACTCAGGCAGCACTTTTAATTCAACTAGCGACACAGAAGTAATCTTAAAACTCATTGCCCGCTCATACAAAAAAGGAATCGAAAATGCAATCCACGGAACAATGCAGCTTATAAAAGGCTCTTACGCATTGTGCATAATGACCGAAGATTCATTAATCGGTGTACGCGATCCAAACGGAATCCGTCCTTTGTGTCTTGGAAAACTGCCAGACGTTGACGGAAAGCCAGGCGGATACATTCTTGCAAGCGAAAGCTGTGCAATCGACTCTGTAAATGGCGAATTAATCCGCGATATTAAGCCAGGCGAAATAATAATCATCAACAAAAACGGAATCCACTCATCTTCTATCGACGCCAAAAACCACAAACAGACCTGTGTTTTTGAATACGTATATTTTTCACGCCCGGACAGCGTAATTGATTCAATCCCTGTACAGGAAGCACGTTACAGAATGGGGCAGGCACTCGCCCTCGAAAGTCAGGTAGATGCCGACGTTGTTGTAGGTGTTCCAGACAGCGGAATCGGAGCTGCAATGGGATACGCAAAAGCAAGCGGAATTCCTTACGTAACGGGAATCGTAAAAAACAAATACATTGGCCGCACCTTTATTGCACCAACCCAAAAAGAACGCGAAAACATGGTTTTTGTAAAACTCAATGCAATTTCAAGCGATCTGCGCGATAAGAGGGTAGTTGTAATTGACGATTCAATTGTAAGAGGAACAACAAGCCGTCGTTTAGTACAGATTTTGCGCCGTGCAGGAGCTAAAGAAGTACATTTCCGCGTAAGTTCGCCGCCAGTAAAGTTCCCATGCCACCTGGGAATCGACACTCCAAGCAAAAATGAACTCATTTCGAGCATGCACGAAGTAGACGAAATCTGCAAAGAAATCGGGGCCGACACACTGGCATTTATCAGTCTCGACGGCATGATAAAAGCACTTGGCGGAGACAGTTTCTGCAAAGGCTGTTTTACAGGCGAATATCCGGTTTAATTTTTTT
>CAVJSA010000039.1:0-23381 GCA_963651875.1 Lachnospiraceae bacterium
TGCTTCGCAAAACTCGTTATTTTACGTGTGCGCAATATGCGCACGTCCTTGCGCTCTCGCGCAAGGGATTGTAGGGGCGCCGGAGGCGATGAGACAGACCTGTCTGTCTCATTGGAGCGCTCCGACGCGGAACCCCGAATAGCCCGGCCGGCACTTAGTGCCGTGTGCGCCCGCAAAATTAATGAAATTCTCCCCAGGCTTTTCCGCTTTCTATGCTTACTCGCAATGGAACGTCGAGTTTTACAGCGTGTTCCATTTTATCTTTTATCAATGCGATTGTGTCGGTGATTGCTTTTTCGTTGTCCGGGCACTCAAAAATCAATTCGTCGTGAACCTGCAACAAAAGTTCTGCGCCTGTCGGATTTTGAGCAAGTGCATTTGTAACGTCGAGCATTGCCTGTTTTACAATGTCGGCTGCACTTCCCTGGATCGGGCTGTTTTTTGCAATGCGGATTGCTCCTTCCATTTCCATTTTGCTCTGCGAATTAATTCCCTTAATCCACCTTTTTCTGCCCATGAGTGTTTCGATGTAACCGTTTTGCTGGGCTTCGCTGACGTTTTTGTCAAAAAAATCACGCACGCCGGAATAAACAATAAAGTAATTTGTAATAAATTCCGCCGCCTGAGTTCTGCTGATTTTTAAATCTTTGGCGAGAGAAAAAGCACTCATTCCGTACATTAAACCAAAGTTCAAGGTTTTTGCAGTGCGTCTCATTTCTGCCGTTACGTCTTCCATCGGAACTGAATAAATGAGCGAAGCGGTTGCCTTGTGAACATCGATTCCGTCGTTAAAAGCCCTGCACAAATTTTTGTCTTTGCTCAAATGCGCAAGAACCACGAGTTCAATCTGTGCATAGTCTGCCGAAATTAAAACTTTGCCCTGAGGAGCCGTAAAGGCTGAACGGATTTTTCTTCCTTCCTCTGAACGCACCGGAATATTCTGTAAGTTAGGGTCTTTAGAAGAAAGTCTGCCGGTTGCAGTTCCTGTCTGCATAAATGTTGTGTGGATTCTACCCTGAGAGTCTGCAAGCAGTGGAAGTGTTTCTACATAAGTTGAAAGAAGTTTTGATTTTGCACGGTAATCTAAAATCATTCCCGGAATGCAGTCGCTTTCGCGCAAAGATTCAAGAACATCTGTGTCGGTCGAGTAGCCTGTTTTTGTTTTTTTACTAGGCTTTAATTTTCGCTCTTCAAATAAAACCGTGCTAAGTTGTTTTGGAGAAGCAATGTTAAATTCGTGTCCGACTTCTTCGTAAATTTCTTTTTCTGCCTTTAAAATCTGTGCCTTTAAGTCTGCAGCGTAAGAGTTCAGTTTTGAAGAATCCAGATGAATTCCATTTATTTCCATCTGCGCAAGAACCGGGAGAACGGCCATTTCCATTTTTGTAAAAAGTTCCCACAAATCTGCTTTTTTTAGCTGGTCTTTAAATACGTTCCACAGTTGCAGGGTAAAATCAGCATCTTCTGCTGCATAATTTGCGGCGTCTTCAATTTTTACATCCGCAAACGTCTGACCTTTGTCCACAACTTCTTCAAATTCCGTTCCCTTTAACCCGAGTTTTTGTTCTGCAAGCGTTTCTAGAGAATAAGGAGATTTTCCAGAACGGTCGGGCTCTAAAAGCCAGGAAGCAATCATTGTGTCGTAAAGTGTAAAATTTGGGCGTTCCCCTGCGTTCGCAGGGTCGGGCTCTTGCTCGCGGGAGCTCGCAACGATCCCTAACGCGTTGTCTGTTATTATGTTTAAGCCGTTATTGTATAAAATTTCCAGATCAAACTTTGCATTGTGCATTATGACCTTTGTTCCAGATATAAAAATTCGCCTTAACTGATCAAGTGCATCTTTTTTGCTAATCATCTGAGGCATAAAAAGCGGATCTTCATTTACAATCAGCGGAACATAAATTCCACTTCCTGCTTCGTATGCAAGCGAAAAACCTACAAGGTTTGCCGTATGCGTATTTAAGCCGTCGGTTTCTGTGTCAAAGGCGACAAGTCCTTTTTCTAAAACCCTGTCGATAAAGTCTTTAAGTTCAGTTGTGGTTGTGCAGGCTTTGTAATTGCCTTTGTTTTGTTTTACTTCTGTTATTATCGCCTTAAACTGTTCAAACTGGTGGTTTTGCTGTGCGCTGTCTTGTTGTCCGGATTGTTCTGTTACTCGTACTGCAGGGGCTTTGAGGCTTGTAGTTTTGTCAAAAGCATCGTAAGTTTTTGCAAGGGCGGGCAGTTCTCGTTTTGCCATTTCTGTTGCAAAGTCTGCATAATTTAAGTTTTTAATACAAAAACTTTCGAGAATTGAGCTTTCGTCTTTTGAATCTGTAAGCGGAACATTTTCTTCGAGTGTAATGAGTTTTTTAGAAAGAAAAGCATTTTCTCTGTCGTTCCTGAGTTTTTCTCCAAGGCTGCCCTTTATTGTCCGGGCGTTTTCGTAAATTCTTTCCAGGCTGCCGTATTCAGCAATCAGTTTTACTGCCGTTTTTGGACCAACTCCACTAACGCCTGGAACATTGTCTGCACTGTCGCCCATTAAACTTAAAAGGTCAAGAATCTGCTTTGGTTTTACTCCCCATTCTGTTTCTACAGCCAGAGCGTCTGCTTCTGCCCAGGTTTTTACCTTGTCCGGCTTTAACATGTGAATGTTTTCGTTTGCAAGCTGCTGTAAATCTTTGTCGGCACTCAAGATAAGTGCGTGGCGTCCTTCTTTGTCGCATTTGCGGGCAATCGTTGCAACAATATCGTCTGCTTCGTAGCCGTCAACTCTTATAACAGGGATCCCTAAGATTTTTAAACATTCTTCAATCATCGGAAACTGTGCCTTTAATTCTTCCGGTGTTTTTGCCCGGTTTGCCTTGTATTCTTTGTAGGTTTCGTGGCGGAATGTTGGTGTGCGACTGTCCATTGCAGCAACAAAATACTTTGGCTTAAAATTTTTAATAAGAATTCCTAAATTCCTGAAAAAGCCAAAAAGGGCACTAATGTTTTCGCCTTTTGAATTTGTAAGAGGGCGCGAAAAAAACGCGTAGAATTCGCGGAAAATTAAACCGTAACTGTCTAAAATGTAAACTGTGTTTTCGTCAATAAAATCTGTCATAAGGCGATTATAAAAGTTCTGCCTAAAAATCTCCACAGTTACAATTTTGCGACAGGTTTTCGGCGAGAGTCTATTTGCAATTGGGCTATTTTATTTTTAAAGGTTCGCCAGAAAGTTCTAAAATAGTGTCTGCAAGGTTTAGCGCTTCTGTCTTTTCGTGGGTTACAAAAATTACAGTTCGTGGAGTTTGCGCTAAAAGCTGCTTTAAGGTTTGTTCAAGTTCACTTTTTATTTTAGCGTCGAGAGACTGAAACGCTTCGTCCAAAAGAAGAATCTGCGAAGGAAAGGCAAAAGAGCGCGCCATTGCAATCCGCTGTTTTTCTCCACCGCTCAAAAACTGCACTTTGTCGTCTTTGCGGCTGTAGAGTGAAGTTAAGCGCAGATATTTTTCTGTCTGTTCCAGGGCTGTTTTTTGCTCGTAAACATTAGATAGTGGTAAAAATATGTTTTCAAAAACTGTAAGAGAGGGCAAAAGACAGGGCTCCTGAAACAAAAAAGAAACATTTTTTTGCGTGTTGGCAATGTAATTTAATAAAGTTGTTTTGCCGCTTCCGCTTGGAGCAAGAATTGCAGTTATTTTTCCTGATTCAAAAGTGCAGTTAAAGTTAGAAAAAAGAATTTTGTTTCCTTTTTGAATCGTCAGATTTTTTAGAACGACTGGAACAGGATTAAAATTTGCATTTGTTTTTGCGTCGTTAATAGTTTTTTTTGTTTTTTGAACTGAAGTTAAAAATTTAAAGATTGAATCAAAAATAAAAAGAATCAGTTTTTCTGTAAAAAAGGCAAGGGCAACGATAACGCTTGTTGTTGCAACAACTGTCGAAGTTTCGAGGTGAACCTGCGCATTTTGCAGGACTGCTCCGAGTGCATTTTTGGGAACGCTCAATACTTCGCTGGCGGCAGTAACCTTCCACGAAAGTCCAAAAACCGAAAGAATTCCACTTTTAAAAAAAGGCTTAAAATGCGGTAAAAAAATGTATCTTAAGCGCTGAACTTTTGTAAATTTAAAAACGTCTGCCATAAAAAAAAGTTTTTCTTCTTCCTGGCTAAAACTAAAGGCAGAACTGACGGCATCCGTCATTATTGGAAAGCCCATTAAAAAAGTACAAAAAACCGGCACAAAGTTTGAACTAAAGACAAAGATTGCAAGCAGAATAAAAGAAACAACCGGCACTGACCTTATAATTGCAAGCGGAAATTCCATAAAAACACGAAAAGACTTAAAACGGCCGCATAAAATTCCTGCAAAAAGTCCGGCTACAACTGCCAGCAAAAATCCTGTAAGAACACGCAAAGAAGATAAGGCAATTGCTTTGTAAAAGGCGTGAGTTTTGCAAAGTTCAAAAAGCCGTGCAACTGTTAAAAACGGAGAAGGAACAATCAGCGGACTATTTACAAAAACTGCGACAACCTGCCACAAGGCTAAAATAACTAAAACAGAAAAGCAGTGAAGTAATTTTTTTTCCATAAATGTTTTTTAGTTTTTATGGTTCAAAATAAAAATCGTCGGAAGGCAGTTTTCCGCCGATTGATTCCGGGGCACTTTCGAGAAAGATAGAAAGAAGAGACTCGATTTCTGTTTTTGCATTTTTTGAATCTTTCCAGGTAAATCCTGCATTTGTAATTGCTTTTTGGGCAACTTCGGCTTTTAATCCAAGCTGATTTTTTTGCGTCAGAACGCCGGCTTCTTGTGTATTTTTTACTGTCCACGCGTTTGCTTTTGCGTAGAATTTAACAAAAGTTTTTAGGGCTTCTTTGTTTTCTTTTGCAAACTGAAAATTTGCAACTAAAAGCGTCATTGGGTAGGTGTTATTTGTTTTAGTTTTGTACAGTTTTTGAATATCTACAGCGCGAACAATATTATTATCTTTTTCCTGGGCAACCGTTGCAAAAGGTTCTGGAATTAAGGCATAGTCAATTTTTCCGCTGACCAAGGCAGAAGCAAGATTTGCATTTTGAATCGAAAAATCCAATGTTACGCCATTTTTTGTGTTAGCAGAAATATTTTCTCTAGAAAGCAGATACAAAAACATGTATTCGGGGGTTGCTCCTTGGCCTGCGCAATAGACAGTTTTCCCTTTCAGAAATTCCAGATTGGTTTGTTCAGAGCTGTTGTTTACTCCGGCTGAATTTTCTTTTTTAGAAATTAAAAAAAGATTTCCGTTTCCGCTGATTCCAAGACAGACAACAGCCTTGTTTGCAGAATTAAAAATTTTTGCTGCAGCGTTTGGAGGCAAAAAGCCGACGTCAAGTTCACCTTTTAAAAGGGCTACAAGTTCTGTTTGTGCCGAACTGTGATTTTGAAAGGTCAGCTCAAGCCCGCACTCGTTTTTATTTTCTATTAAGTACGCGCATGGAATTGCAGACGGTCCGTTTAAAATGCCGACACGGAGATTCTTATTTTTGCCGGAAGATTCTCCAAACAAAAAAGCAAAACTAAAGGTGAGTGCAATAAGTGTAATAATTTTTTTTAGCATTTTTATTTCTCCGTGTCGTTCCTGTGCAGGCTTAAAAGAACAATTTTTGTTTTTTAAGCCGGCCTGTCTTAATTTTTTTCGACGTTAATAATTTTTTCTATATCTGCCTTTGCTGGAATTCCGTCTTCGCCTGGTTTTGTTCCGGCGTTTGCGTAAAGCATTAAAAGTCCGTTTCCGAGCTTTGGATTTGTAATTACGCTAGGCCCTCCGATACAGCCGCCTTCGCACGCCATAACTTCGATAAGGTTAGGACAGTCAGCCGGAGCTGGAATTTTTCCTGCGTTGATCTGTCCGTAGCCGGCAAGAATTTTCATTCCTGATTTGTCGAGACCGTTTATTACCGCCGGACGCAAAATGCTTTTGTCTTTTAGTCTTAAGCGGACGCTTTCTGCAACTCCGCCAGTTTTGGCAAAGTTTCTGCCGGAAACCGTCGGAATGTATTTTTCCTGTTGAACAGGGGCGCTTTTTATATCAATGTTTTTTGCCGTAAAAAGTGCGTTTACTTCTTCGACCGAAAGAACGTAGTCGATTATATCTGAGTCAAAGCCTTCGCGGCGTTTTGCAAGGCAAGGACCGATAAAGACTGTAATGCAGTCCGGATCTGCTTTTTTTGCGACTTCGCCGGTGTAAATCATCGGGGACTTTGTCTCTGAAATGCACGGCGCAAGTTCCGGAACGTGTATTTTTACAGCGCGGACGTAAGCCGGGCAGCAGCTTGTAGTCATCATTTTGTCGCCACGCGACATTCTTTCGCTAAATTCTGCGGCCTCTTTGTCGGCTGTAATGTCGGCTCCAAGCGCTACTTCCCACACTCTGAAAAATCCTGCCTGGACAAGCGCGCCTTCTAGCTGGCCTGGCTTTGTTCCTTTGAACTGCGCTCCGATTGCAGGCGCGTACATTGCAACGACTTTTTCGCCGTTCATAATGTGCTTTATTACGTCAAAAAGCTGGGATTTTCCCATCATTGCGCTGAACGGACAGTTTGACATGCATTTTCCGCAGAAAATACATTTGTCGTAGTCGATTGTTTCTTTGCCGTCGCTTGCTTTTGAAATTGCTCCAACCGGGCAGGCTTCTTCGCAGGGAACAACGGTTTTTATGATTGCATGGTAAGGGCAGTTCTGGGCACAAAGTCCGCAGCTTATGCATTTTTGATAGTCGATTCTTGCCCTGTCTGTAACTTCGATTGCTTTTTTAGGGCAGTTCATTTTGCAGGGGCGGGCAAGACAAGCCTGGCATGCGTCTGTCGGAAAATAATGAGGTTTTACGCAGGCATTGCACGCGCTTTGAATCATTGTGAGCATTGGCCAGGTCGGTTTTTCGCGCTCGTATGCTTCTTTTACATAGTCCGCAAGCGGTTTTTTGGGGTCGTAGTCTTCGACAGAATGACCGAGATTTGCAACGATTCTTGTCCGCACAATATCGCGGTCTTCTGCAAGAGTTTTTCTGACCGGAACTGAGTCGTCGGGAATTAACTCCAGCGGAATGTTTTCGATTTCGCTGACTGTTTCGCCTGATAAAAGTTTTCCTGCAAGCTGAAGCTGCGCCATTTTTACGAGAATATCGTTTTTGAGCGCAGCGGCATTATTGTTTGTATTAAGCATATCCGTACCTCTAAAGAAAAGCTTATATTCTCGTAATATATCATTTTATAAAAAAATGTAAGTACTAAATTTTGATTAAAAAAAATACTTCAAAATAGCCTCTCGCCTGGTGTTTTAGCCCGGATAGGAATGGGCGCGAAGCGCGTGCGTAGCACTGAAGGCGAATGCCGGAACCATGGATAGCCGGAGACGCTGTTCCTTGTGCCGTAAGGCACGACTTTTTTGGCTCCACAAAAATTACTTGACTATTTATCCCAAATGGGATTAAATTAGTCCCGTTTGGGAATATTATGGCAGGACGAACAGAACTTTTAATGAGAGAAAACAAGGTTATAAGTGCAATTACGAGTATTTATTCTACGATTGATTCGCTCGTAAATACAAAAGAAGCTTTTAACCATGTGCTTTACGCGCTTTTTATGGAAGGCGGTCTTACTCAAAAACAGATAAGCGTAAATTATGGAATTCCGGTGCAGACGGTGAATAATGCTGTGGTTTCTTTAAGGGAAAAAGGATTTGTTGAATTAAAAGAAAACCCTAAAGACAGGCGGGCAAAAAACATAATTCTTACGGAAAAAGGCCTTGAGTTTGCCCAGAAACAGATTGGCGCAATTATTGCAATTGAAAAAAAGGCTATTTCCAAAATGGGAATTGAAAAATTTAAAACGATGATAGAACTGCAGGAACTTTTTTATGCATCGTTAAAAGAACAGCTGCCGGTAAAGGCAGAGCGCTGATTAAGTGCTTGCTGCTAAAGACTCATTTACCGCAAACGCTGACTTTTTTGATTTTTTACTGGAGATTATATGAAAATTCAACTTTCGGATCATTTTACTTTTTCGAGACTTTTTAGGTTTACGATTCCTTCAATATTGATGATGATTTTTAATTCAATTTATTCAATTGTTGACGGACTTTTTACTTCTAACTTTGCCGGAAAAATTTCATTTGCGGCAATCAATCTGATTATGCCTCTCGTTATGCTTTTTTCGGGTTTTGGCTTTATGATTGGTTCGGGCGGAACTGCCCTTATTTCTAAATTTTTAGGCGAAGGCAAAAAAGAACTGGCAAACAGAACTTTTTCGTTTTTGATTTATTTTTCAATTATTTCGGGGCTTGTTTTAAGCGTTATTTTCTTTTTTGTAACTCCTTTTGTTGCCCGTAAACTTGGTGCCGAAGGTGAAATTTTTAGGGATGCGGTTTTGTATGCACGCGTTCTTTCGCCTGCAATCGTTGCTTTTATGCTGCAGACGATTTTTCAGCTTTTTTTGATTGCGGCAGAAAATCCGCATCTTGGGCTTAAAATAACTCTTGCGGCCGGTTTTACAAATATTATTCTTGATGCACTTTTTGTCGGTGTGTTTAAGTGGGGGATTGTCGGGGCTGCCATTGCAACTGATATGGCTTACATTGTTGGTGGCGTTGTTCCTCTCGTTTATTTTATTGTTGTGCGTACAGGAAAACTTAAACTCGGTCGTGCCAGTTTTGACGGAAATTCACTTTTAAAAACAATTACAAACGGTTCTTCTGAACTTATGACGAATATTTCGTCTAGCATCGTAGGAATGCTTTACAACGTTCAGCTGTTAAAATATGCAGGTGTAGACGGTGTTGCAGCTTATGGCGTTATTATGTATGTGGGCTTTATTTTTGCTGCAATCTTTATCGGTTATTCAACTGGTTCAGCACCAATCGTAAGTTACAACTATGGAAGCGGTAACAAGGCTGAATTAAAAAATCTTTACAAAAAGAGTTTAATTGTAATTGGCATTAGTGCTGTGTGCATGCTGTGTGCAAGCGAACTGTTTGCAGGAACTTTTGCCGCAATTTTTACAAGCTATGACAAGGAACTCTACGAGTTTACAAGGAAGGCTTTTAGAATCTATGCGACTGGATTTTTAATCTGCGGCGTGAACATTTACGGTTCGTCGTTTTTTACTGCCCTTAATAATGGTCTTGTCAGTGCAGTGCTCGCGTTTTTGCGTACGCTGGTGTTCCAGGTTGGCTGTATTCTGCTTTTTCCTCTTATTTTTGGAACAAACGGAATCTGGATGGCGTCTCCGTGTTCTGAACTGTTGACGGCTATAATTACATTTATCTGTCTGTTTAGTTTTAGAAAGCGATACGGCTATTAGGACGTGCTGGAAGACGGGTAAAAGGCTTAAAAAGAGATTGCCGGATCAAGTCCGGCAATGACAGACTGAACAGGATTGCTGGGTCAAGCCGGGCAATGTCCGGCTGAGTATGATTAGCGGGGCTAGCTGAGATAATGACGCTCTTGCTAGCGCTGGAACTGAAGTCTGACAGCCGCCTTATCAAAACTCGGCATTCAAGTTATTTATTATTGTTTCTAAAAATCAAAGAGAACACACGGCGGACAATCGGGCCTGCAAAGAAAAGCTGCCAGAGGGCTGCCATCGGGTAGTTCATAAAAGTTGTCGCAATCCATAAAGAAAGTGTTTCTTTGTGGAAGCCGCCTTTAAAAAGCAGGGTTGCGGCAAGGCTCATAAGCGGGCACATAAACCACACTGAGCATACAGAAATAGAAAGAACAATCCACACCGGATTATCTTTTGCCGGATTAAAACGGGCAAAAGTGATTTTTTTTGCAAGAGGACCTGCAACCAGCATATCAAGCACAATGGCAATCGGGCACATAACCGGCAGTTCATGAAAAGCCATAAGAAAGACTTTGTTTGTAAAACTACCTGTTGCGACAGCAATGTTGTAGCAGACCATGGCATAAACCATGACGAACACCATCAGAATTGTAAAAATGATTTCCTGAAATAAAGATTTTGGCATAGCGCACTCCTTAAAAAAATGTAAAAACGGACTTGCGCTAAAAAAAAGCGCAGTTTATTTTCTTTTGCCCGTTTGTTGCAAAAAGATTGTTAAACTACGCTTTTATTACGTATGAGACATGGAAAAGTTCCAAGATATTCAATCTGAAGCGGGGATTAATCTAAACAAAAAAAAGAGTTTTTGCAATGGTAGTTTTCGTGTATTTTATGTATACTTGCCACAAACTTTTTTGGGAAGGTTAAAAAAAAATGAGAAAAACCAAAATTATTTGTACAATCGGACCTGCTAGTGAATCAAAAGAAGTTTTGAGTGAAATGTGTAAGGCTGGTATGAACGTAGCCAGATTGAATTTTTCACACGGAAGTCACGAAGAGCATTTAAGGAAAATCAATTTAATAAAAGCTGTCCGCAATGAATTAAAAATACCTGTGGCAATTATGCTTGATACAAAAGGTCCTGAATACAGAATCGGAACTTTTAAAGACCACAAAATTGTTGTAGAAGAAGGACAGACATTTACTTTTACAACTGATGATATTGAAGGTGATAGCACAAAGGTTTCTGTAAGTTATAAAGGTTTTGCCAATGACCTTAAAAAAGGCGACAAAATTCTTGTAAATAACGGACTTGTTGTCTGCGAAGTTACAGATGTAAAAGGGCACGATGTTATTACTGTTGTTCAGGCAGGTGGAACTCTTTCTGACAAAAAAAGCATGAATTTTCCTGGAAGACTTTTGAATAACACTTTCCTGAGTGAACAGGACAAAGCCGACCTTTTATTTGGAATTGAACAGGATGTTGACTTTGTTGCAGCTTCGTTTGTTTCGACAAAAAAAGATGCACAGGACATGCGCGAGTTCTTAAATGCTCACGGTGGCCAGGATATTGATATTATTGCAAAAATCGAAAACCGTGCCGGCGTAGAAAATATAGAAGAAATCTGTTCTGTTGTTGATGGAATTATGGTTGCCCGTGGGGATCTTGGTGTTGAAATTCCATTTATGGAAGTGCCTGTTGTTCAAAAAGAAATTGAACAGAAATGCCGTCTGCTCGGTAAACGTGTAATTATTGCAACAGAAATGCTTGAATCCATGATTACAAACATTCGCCCGACACGTGCAGAAATTTCTGACGTTGCAAATGCCGTTTACGATGGAACGTCTGCAATTATGCTTTCCGGAGAATCTGCTGCAGGTAAATATCCTGTAGAAGCCGTAAAAACAATGTCTTCGGTTGCAGAATTTGCTGAACAGCACATTAACTACAAAAAGCGCTTTAAGGATACTGAATTTGTAAACCGCAATATTCTTGATGCAATTTCGCATTCAACCTGTCAGATGGCAATTGATGTTGGCGCAAAGTGCATTGTTGTTAATTCGTTGAGTGGACTGACTGCAAGAATGGTAAGCCGATTCCGTGCGCCTGTGCAGATTATTGGTTCAACTACGTCGGAAAAAGTTTACAGAAAGCTTGCCCTGTCCTGGGGCGTTCTGCCACTTTTGTGCGATGAATACGAATCTTTGGACGTTCTTATGTTCCATGCGATTCAAAGAGCGGTAAAGATTTTGAATCTTAAAATTGGTGATACTGTAGTTTTAACTGGTGGTCAGGTTGGCTCAAAAGACGGCCACACAAACACAATTAAGGTTGAAACTGTAAGAAGAATCTATCGTTAGTTTTTTACTTGCGCTTACCTTACAATCCTACGCCGGATTGCAGGGCCGCCGAAGGCGCAGGCGCTTTTAAGCGCCTGTGGAGCGGAAAGCGGAAGCCTGAAAAGCCGGAAATGTTTTAGAAATTTAGCGCCGGCTGTCTTTGTTTAGTTTACGGTTAATGCCGTCCAGAAAAATAAATCTATTGAATTGATGGAACGTGTAAATACTTTTTTGTCTTACAGCGGATAAAGAAGATTATTGAGCGGATACACCAGTCACTTCCCATACCAATCCATACGCCGAGCGGGCCCATTTTTAAGCCACGGATTAAGAAAATCGTGAGTGCTACGCGGCAAGTCCACATTGTAATTGTAGAAACAATCATTGGAAAACGAACATCGCCTGTGGCACGCATTCCATAAGGTGGAATAAACGAAAGACTCCATGCAAATGGTTTTACGATGTGTGCAAAAATTGTCAGTTTTAATGTAAGGGCTGCAACTTCGCTTTCCATTCCAGAAAGAACTGTAATTGGTTTAACGAGTCCGACGATTACGAGAGAAGAGATCGCAACTGCAATAAAACTGAAAATCGTAAGTTTTTTAATGTATTTTGCAACGAGGTCGTAGTCTTTTGCGCCGTAAGCCTGACCTGCAAGTGTCATAAGGCCGATTCCGATTCCAAGCGGGGCCTGGCTGGAAAAACCTTCGAGGACAGAAGTAAGCGCGTTGGCGGCTATTGCAACTGTTCCGAGTGTCGAAACCGTTGATTGAATTGCAAGCTTGCCAAACTGGAACATGCCGTTTTCGATTCCGGAAGGAATTCCAATCCTTAAGATTTGAGAAATTGCCTTAAAATCTGGTTTTACGAGATATTTTTTTATTGCAATCTGCTGCTTTGTGTGTTTTAAGAAAAAGAGAATTACGAGGGCACACAAAACTCGCGAAATAAGCGTACTTAAGGCGGCTCCTGCTACATCTAATTTTAAGACAAAGATAAAAACTGCGTTGCCGGCAATATTTATTATGTTGCAGACGGTAGAAACAACCATTGGCAGTTTTGAGTTTCCGTCGGCACGGAAGATTGCCGCCCCTGAGTCGTAAAGAGCAATAAAAGGGTAGGAAATGGCAGTTATTAAAAAGTAGATTTCTGACTTTGCCATTACATCCTGGTCTACACTTCCAAAAATGAGTGAGAGAATTGAATGTCTAAAGAGAATTAAGATTGCCGTTCCAACGACAGAAATAAAGGTTACGGAAAGAATGAGCTGATTTCCGGCGTGGCAGGCATTTTTTGCGTCTTTGCGGCCAAGATACTGACTGCACAAGATTGCACCACCGGTTGCCATTGCAGAAAAAATCAGTACAACCATTACGTTGATTGAATCAACCAGCGAAACTGCAGAAATTGAAGCTGAACCGCAGTTTGTAATCATTATTGTGTCGGCTGTTCCCATGAACGAGTTTAAGAGCTGTTCAATCATAAGCGGAACGAGCAGATTAAAAAGTTGTCTTCCTTTTATTTCCATGAGCATAGATTTTAATGACAGTGATTTTTTTATTCAATAAAAAATACGAGCATACAGAGTGCGGACGCAACAGGCAGACATCGAGCACAATTATCAGACTCAAGGCGCAACAGGCAGACAGCGGACGCAATATGCAGACAGCGGACGCGAGCGAGCCTTAGAACAAAGGTTGTTTTTTGTGCAGAAACTCAAGCCGAGGAAAAGTCATTGAGCAGCAGTTTGCCGGCCGGTTTAGTTCATCATGCTTTCGCTAAAATCCTGTGCCGGGCCACTCCAGATAATTCTGCCTTCTTTCATCAATATAATTTTATCGCTTACAGCCTTTGCCTCTGCAATGTCGTGGGTAACCATTATTCCGGTAAAGTTGAATTGTTTTTGAAGATTGCGGATTTCGCCCGCAAGTTTTTTTCTTAAAGGCGCATCTAAGGCGGACAAAGGTTCGTCAAAAAGAACGAGTTCTGGCTTTACGATTAAGGTGCGGGCAAGGCTTACACGCTGCGCTTCTCCACCGCTTAAATTTTCCGGGGAGCGTTTGCCAAAGTCTTTTAAATTGAATTTTTCTAAAAAGTCATTTGCCTGCTTTCTTGCTTCTTTTTTTGGAATTCCGTGGCAGACAAGTCCGTAAGCTACATTGTCTTCTACGCTCATGTGTCCAAAAAGACTGGCATTTTGAAATACCATTCCGATTTTTCTTTTTTGAACTGCCTCTTTAGAAATGTCTTTTGAATTAAGGCAGATTACGGCGCCAGGAGCTTTTTCGAGTCCAGCGATAATCCTTAAAACCGTGGATTTTCCAGAACCTGACGGACCTAAAATTGTTGTCATTGTTGATTTCTGGCATTCAAAAGAAACGTCGAGAGAAAAATTGTCCCATGCTTTTTGTAAATTTAATGCTTCAAAATAAGCCATTTATTTTTTCCTTTTTTTTGAAAGAGCAAAGACTACAGCGCATAAAACTGCGAGTACAACACCACAGGCACATGCTTCGTTAAAACGGTAGCGGCCTGCAAGACGATATGTATAAAGAGAGAGCGTGTCAAAACGCGGAATTGCCAGAACTAAAGGAAGCGTTGCGTCCCCGGCACTTAAGGCAAAGCAAAAGCCTGCAGCCTGCAAAAAAGCGCGGCGACATACAGGAAGATAAATCTTAAAAACCAGATTAAGTGGAGAACGGCTTAAAATTGTGGCTGCATCAACCGTCGATTGTGGAATTTTTTGAATTGCCGGGTAAATCTGTCTGAATGCAACCGGCCAGTTAATAAAAGTCTGAACAAAAACCAGGGTTAAAAAGTTTCCACGTCTTACAACAACTGTGGCAATAAGACCTGCAATAACCGACGAAACTGCCATTGGAATAATTGGAATAATCCTGAAAATAAAAAGTCTGCCGGAAGAATCAAAGGTTTTTAATATAACGGCGTAAAAAAAAGAAAATGAGGCACATAAAAAAGCGCACAGGCCTGCAGTTATCAGCGTCCATTTTATTGAATTTATAAAGGCGGTCGATTTAAAGATTTGAATAAAATTGTAAATCGTAAAGTTTGAATTCATTCTTTTGGAACTTAAAGCGTTGTAAATAATAGAAAAGAATGGACAAATAAAAAAAATAAAAACTATTGCGAGTATAAAAAATGCAAAAAGTTTTTCAGGTTTAGTTAATTCTGACTTTTCGGTTGTTTCGTTTGTAAAAGAAATTCCTTTTAGTTTGCGGGACTTTTGCTCTAAAAATGTGTAGAACGAAACAAAACACAGGGCAATTGTTGTTTCTATTGCTCCAAGTTTTATTGCAGCCGGAAAATTCAAATTGACTTTTGCCTGTTCAAAAATTTCTACTTCCAGGGTTGAACTTCCTGCGGCTCCAAACAAAAGAACAATCATAAAACTAAAAAAACAATATAAAAAAACTGGAATGCAGGCACTTACGAGCGAAGGCAAAAGCTGAAAAACTGTAATCGTCCTGAAAACCTTAAAACGGCTTGCTCCTAAAAGCTGGGCGGCGTCGGCTTCTGTATGCGGGAGACGTTCCCATGCAGAACTGACTGTGCTCATAACGAGAGGAAAATTATAAAAACCTTGGCAGATAACGATTCCTGCAAAACTGTATAAAAAAGTTACCGTTGGTTTTTCGCTTCCTGTAAAAAAAGAAATAAGGCGATTTAAAGAGCCGTTCATTCCAAAAAAAGTAACGTAGCCGAGTGCTACAAGGAGCGAGGGCATGCAAAAAGGAACGGACGAGAGAGAAAGTAAAAATCGCCTTAATGGAAAACGCCTGCAGCCTGTTAAAAAGGCAAGAGGCAGACCGACTAAAACGGCAATCAGCGTAGAAACCAGCGCCTGACAGACCGTAAAAGAAGCGATTCTAAAAAAAGAACTTGAAAGAATAAAATTCATTTTAAAAATTGTTTTTTAATGCACTTTTATGCTGGGACTGCCTAAAAAGTTTAATATGTCATTGTCGTACTTGATACGACAATCTCTAAATGATTGTAATATGAGCATTTAGATTTTTGAAGTCAGGATAAGAAACTGACAGAAAAAATACTTTCTAGGCAGCCCGTTTTTTTATTCACTGAGAACAGACATTACCTGTTCTACTGCAGCGGAAAGTTTTGCCGGATCGTAAGACAGATATTTTTGTGGTGCTGGAGTTCCGTCAATGTAAGACTGTGGAAGTTTTATATTTTTGTTTGCCGGAAGCATCCACTGTGTAAGTGGCAGTTCGTTCTGAGCTTCTTCGCTTACAAGAAAATCCATAAAGAGTTTTGCGCCCTTTGAATTTGGTGCATTCCTTGCAATTCCTGCTCCTTCAACCTGCAGAACGTGACCGTCGCTAAAAATCAATGCCTGGTAACGGTCTGTTTTGTCGTATTCATAATGGTAGGCTGCACTTGTCGTATAGCTGGAAACTAAAGGAGCTTCGCCATTTGTAAAAAGTCCGTAACCTGCGCTCCAGCCTGGAGACATTGTAAGAATATTCGGTTTTAAAGCCTTCCAGTAGTCAGCTAAAGCGTCTCCCTTAACAACATAAGTCCAGGCAACAAAGCCTAATCCTGGAGTTGATGTGCGTGGATTCATCAAAATAAGCTTTTTTTCGTAAATCGGTTTTGTAAGATCGTCAAGGCATTTTGGTGCCGGAACATTTGATTTTGTGTCAAACATAATTGCAAAAGGAGCATAATCAAAAGGTGTAAGCAGATTTTTTCCGCCCAATGCGTTTTTTAATTCCGCAGGAATATTTTCGCTTCCTTCTGGTTCATATTCAGCAAGAATTCCCGCATTTTCAGCCTTTAAGGCAAGGTTGTTGTCCAATCCGAGAATTACATCGGCAACTGTGCTTTTCTTTTCGAGAATTGCACGGCTTAAAACTTCAACTCCGTCTCCGCAGTCAACATAATTTACTTTTAAGCCAGTTTTTTCTTCAAACTTTTTTGCAATTGCAGCTCCTGGCCCCCATTCACCGCAAAAAGAGTCGTAAGTGTAAACTACAACTTCTTTAGCGCGAGCATCAGAAACTTCTGCTTTTTTAGAGCAGCCAAACATTGTAAAAGAAACAAAAATAGAAAATAGGGAAAATTTAAAGATGTGTCTAAGCATATCTTCCTCCGCCGGCATTATCCGGATCAGGTTGGAACTTCGTACGAAGTTCTGCGGGTTTAATCTCAGCTATAAAAGCACCCCGGTACGAAGAATGATTATAGGAATAGCGTAGATTTGTGTAAAGATGCTTTTTTTGGTCATTGCCGGCACTTTTTTTCCGATATTCAAAATATGAAAAAATATCTTTGTTTATTTTTGAGCTTTATTGCCTCTTCTTTTATTTTTGCACAGGCCAATTTTTCTTTTGGACTTGGCTCCGGTTATGTTTTTTACGGCGACAGCAATGTTAAAGACCTCCTGGCAGACTTTGATCAGACGAGCCAGGTAATTGCTTGCAGCGATTTTTCTGTTGCTTTTCCACTTGCAAAGACTGTAAAACTTGCATTTGGACTTGATTCAATCCTCGATGCACGCTGGAAAGGCAGTCAGCATATTATTCTCTGGGACTATTGTGTTTTTGGTGGTTTTAATGTTTATCCGGGGCTTGCCGGCTTGTATGCAGACGTTCAGTATTGCTTTGGCAGACGCACTGATTTTTACAGCTTAAAAGGTCAGGACGACGAAATCGAAAGCACAGGCTTTGGAAACGGTTTTGCCTTTGGCTTTGGTTATGATTTTGGTTACGACAAAAAAGGCTGGGCACCGCAGGTAGGCGCTTCGTGGAGACACATGCCTCGCGGAGGTTCAAGCGACAATATCCTAGAAGTAAAATTCCATTTGCAGAAGTCGTAATCTTAATTTTGAATTTATTTTATGAAAAATACAAAATAGCCGTATTCGTGCGGCGTCGTGCTATTTTTGAATTGTTTACAATTTATTTGCAAATAATTTGCAAACTGTTGTTTTTGAGTTTATCCTAAAAAGAATCGATTTTGAGTTTTACACAAAACAGCTGAATATTTTTTATTTTACAAGCACATTATTCAGCTTTTAGGATAGACTAATGCAGATAGAGACACAGGGTGTTATGCCACAGTTGCCTGACGAACAGAGTGAACCTTTAAACATTACAGATGTTGGCATTGCAGTTGATATAGGAACAACGACGGTTGCTTTAACGGTCTGGTCTCTTGCTTCAAAAAAATGTCTTGCAACAGTCGCAGAAAAAAATGCCCAGACACGCTACGGCTCAGACATAATCCGCCGTATTTCTTTTGCAATCCGCCCACCGCTTACAGGCTCCGCCTCTGTTGTAGAAACCGGGGAATCTGCCCTCCATTACGCAATAATCGCCCAGCTCGAAAAAATGTTTGCCCGGGCCCTTGCTCTCGCAAGCCAGAATTCTCCGCGTGGAATTCAACTTAACGTTTCTAAAATAGTAATAACCGGCAACACAACAATGCTCAGTTTTGTCTGTGCATTCCCGGTAGAAGGCCTTGCGGCCGCTCCATTTACGCCGGCTTCGAAATTTGGTTTTACGGCAAAGTGGGACAGCGTTCGCCGGGGAACAGTCAGCGACAAATGCGCTTCCCTCGACTCTCCAACTCCAGAAATTTTACAGTTATTTGCAGCCAGCTCTGTAGATTCTCAAACTCCAGTGTTTTTTCCACCTTGTGTCGGTGCTTTTATCGGGGCAGATACAGTTTGCGCAATGATTTCCGCCGGAATTCCTTCTCCGCTTTCTTCGGATTCAAATTCCTGGGACACTCCGCTCAATGTTCCGCTTTTGCTTTGCGACCTTGGAACAAATACGGAAATTGTCCTTTACGAACCGGCAACCGAAAATCTTCCTGCAAAAATCCTTTGTACTTCGGCGGCAGCAGGACCGGCATTCGAAGGAGCAAACATCAGCTGCGGAATGAGTTCAATCGACGGGGCAATCGAAAAAATCAGTTACGACGGCTCAATAAAATGTCAGGTTATCGGAAACACAAGCGCCAGAGGAATCTGTGGTTCCGGGCTTATCAGTGCAGGCGCAGTTTTTTTAGACAAAAATATGATCGACAAAGCCGGAGTAATTCAAAAAAATGCTTCTAAACTTGGAGACGGTTCAAAATGCATTCAACTTACTCCAGCCGTTTATATTTCTCAGCAGGATATCCGCAATATGCAGCTTGCAAAGTCGGCCGTTTTTACGGGGCTTGAGTTTATGCTCGAACGTTCTTCGGTACTTCCGGTTTTTTGTATTGCCGGAGGTTTTGGCACTCACATAGATATGCAGGACGCTGTTACAATTGGTTTAATTCCTCAAAATTTAAAAGAACGTTGTGTTCATCTTGGAAACGCATCTTTAGCAGGGGCGTCGGCAATGCTTTTTTCAAAAATCTTACGTAAAAAGGCTCTCGAACTTGCAAAATATTCAATCCAGATAAACATGGCAGCTGTTCCGGGATTCCAGGAAAAATATTTAGGTTCTATTAATTTTTAGGGCAATTGCCGGCGAGCCGGCACCGGGCTTTCCGCAATTCGCCGTCTTGAGCGGCTCATTCCTCCGCTACGCTCCGGAACGCTGTCGCGTTGCTACAATCCCTATTGCGCTTACCGGATTTTTGTTTGACACTACAATATTCTTAGATTAAAATGTAAAGGATATTTTGGGGGCGGCTTTTTTGCGATTTTTTTTGAACGATGATGACGTTCAATCGCAGTTAAAAAAATCCAACTCCTTAATAGAAGCAAAAGGAGAAGATATGAATACTGTATTATTCGTTATTCTTCCTGTTGCTGGTATAGTTCTTGGATGGATTATTCGTTGGTTATATGCCAAATTTCAATTATCTTCGGCAGAGCAGAAAGCTGAACGTGTTAAACAGGACGCATTAAAAGAAGCAGAAGCCCAGAAAAAAGAATATTTGCTTGAAACAAAAGATCAACTCCTTCGGGAACGCCAGCAGCAGGAACGAGAAAATCGTGAACGCCGCAAGGAAATTCAGGTTTACGAAGCAAGGGTTGCAAAAAAAGAGGAACTCGTTGACAAACGCAACAACGAGATGGATAAAAAAGAGCAGGAATTTGTAGAACGCGAAAACTCAATGTCTAAGCGCGAACAGCAGATTGCCGCTCAAGAAGAAACCTACCGTCGCGAGCTGGAAAGAATTTCTGGTCTGTCAGCTCAGGAAGCAAAAGATTTAATCATCAAAAATCTTGAAAACGATGCAAAACATGACGCTCAGGCATTACTGAACAAAATTGAGCAGGAAGCACAGCTTTCTGCAGACAAAAAAGCTCAGGAAATCCTTGTAGAAACAATTCAGCGTCTTGCAACAGAAGTTACAAGTGATATTACAGTTGCAACTGTTTCGCTCCCTAGCGATGAAATGAAAGGCCGTATTATTGGTCGCGAAGGTCGTAATATCAGGGCTTTGGAAACACTCACTGGAGTAGACATTATTATTGACGATACTCCGGAAGCTGTTGTAATCAGTTGTTTTGATCCTGTTCGTAAAGAAATTGCAAAGCAGTCTCTTGAACGCCTTGTAACTGACGGAAGAATTCATCCGGCACGTATCGAAGAAATCGTACAGAAAGTTACAAGAGAAGTTCAGCAGAAGATTTACGAAGAAGGCGAAAAAGTTCTTTTTGACCTTGGAATTCATAACATGAGTCAGGAAGGCGTTCGTGCTTTAGGTCGTCTTTACTTCCGTACAAGTTACGGTCAGAACGTTCTTACTCATTCCAAAGAAGTTGCAGAAATTGCAACACTTATTGCCGGCGAAATCGGTGCCAACCGTGAACTTGCAAAACGTGCAGCTCTTTTACACGATATTGGTAAGGGTGCAGAAAACGATAGCGACAAGAACCACGCAGAAGTTGGTGCAGAAATGGCAAGAAAGCTCGGTGAAGATGCAAAAATTATCAATGCGATTGCAGCTCACCACCAGGACTGTGAACCGACAACGATCGAAGCTGTAATTGTTCAGATTGCAGATGCAATTTCGGCAGCCCGCCCGGGTGCACGTAAAGAAACTGCTGACAACTATGTTAAGCGTCTTGAAAACCTTGAAGAAATTGCAGAAAAGTTTGCTGGCGTTGAAAAAGCTTACGCAATTCAGGCAGGCCGCGAACTTCGTGTTCTTGTTAACAACGAAAAAATTCCAGATGGCGAAGTTAAAGAGCTTGCACAGAAAATTGCAAAGCAGATTGAAACAGACCTGCGCTATCCGGGACGCATAAAACTTACAATGATTCGCGAAACCAGAATCGTAGAATACGCAAGATAAACGTTTTACAAAAATACAAAAGGCTGTCTTAGAAGTTTTAACCTTACAAAAGACAGCCTTTTTTTATGCCCTTTTCGTTTTACATATGAAAATTTTCGCCGAGATAAATTTCCCTGGCAATCGGGCTTTCTATAATGTCCTGCTGATTTCCCTGAATTAAAATCTGTCCGGTCGAAATAATTATTGCTCTGTCTGTAATTTCCAAAGTGTCGCGCACATTGTGGTCGGTAATTAAAATACCGATTCCGCGCTTAGACAGAAGTTTTATCATTGCTTTTATGTCTGCAACTGCAATCGGGTCAATTCCTGCAAAAGGTTCGTCGAGTAAAAGAAACTTTGGTTCAATGGCAAGCGAGCGTGCAATTTCTGTTCGGCGGCGTTCTCCACCAGAAAGGGTAAAAGCCTGCTGTTTTCGGATTCTTCCGATTGAAAATTCTTCAATTAGTTCTTCCAGGCGTTGTTTTTTTTGTTCATGAGTAAGATCTCTTCTTGTTTCGAGAATTGACCAGATATTTTCTTCGACAGTTAATTTTCTAAAAACGGAAGGCTCCTGTGGCAAATAAGAAATTCCAAGACGAGCCCGCTTAAACATTGGCATATTGGTAATTCTCTGGTCGTCTAAAAAAATTTCTCCGCTTGTAGGCTTGTAAAAACCAACAATCATATAAAACGAGGTGGTTTTTCCTGCACCGTTTGGTCCTAAGAGTCCTAAAACTTCGCCAGTGTGCATTTGAAAATCTACACCCTGAACAACTTTTTTTTTGCCGAACGATTTGTAAAGTGAATTTACCCTTAATGTATGTACTGCAAAATTATTAGAGTCGATCAGTAAAGGTTCCTGCGGTTGTTGAATTTGCGGCTCCTGCGTCTGCGGTGTTTGAGGCTCTTGAGTTTGCTGGATTTGCTGTGTCTGCGTCTCTTGTGTATTTAGTTCTCTTTCGTCGTTTTCCATTTTGTTACCTAAAAATTATTCACTTTTTTCTGGGGTGACTGGTTCTGTGCTCTCAGGAGATTCTTCTTGCGCCGGTGGCTCTTGTTCTGGGGCTGTTTCCTGTGGTGGAGTGTCGTTTTGTTGTTGTGCAGGTTTTGAATCCGTTATACTTCCTTTTACACGGCCGTCAAGGGTTATTTCCTGGGTCTGCAGATTTAAAATTATTTCCTGTGCCCTGAAATTGTCGCTTCCCTGTACGATTTGAGGATTACCGCTTAATTCAAGAAGCTGGTCTGCCTTTTTGTAGATTGCAAAAGTTCCTGTGCAGACATTGTTTTTTTGTTTTATGGTAATTTCAATCTGCATTGTTGCAGTATTGTTTTCCTGGTTGTATTCGATTATCTGTGCGTCTGCTATTACATCGTTTGGTTTGTCGATTAAGTGAACTGAGTCTTCGAGCTGGGCAATTTTTGTGTTGCGGTCGTATTTTAATTTTCCGCACGAAAAATCCATCTGGCTTTCGCTTATGATTCCGCTAACGTTTCCGGTTGCAGTAATAAAGCGGTAGTCTGTGCCGGAAAGTTCTATTAAGTCTGCATTTATTTGCATTGATTGTGTTTGTACGGCGGCACTGCCCGAAAGTGTTGTCGTGTCGCTTTTGCTGCCGGCGGTGCCTGTCATTGAATCTGCGGAAAAGGTAATTTCTTCTGCATAAACAAAAAGAGAAAGAAAAGTTGAAAAAAGAAAAATCAAAGGCTTTTTTTTGTTCATTAAAAGCTCTCCTCGTTCTGGTCAGTCTGTTCTGTTTGATCTGCCGTAGTTTCGGTTTCTGTGTCTGAAGAATTGTCTGTTATTGTGCCGGAAACCTGAGATATAAAACTGTAGGTTTTGCTTACGGCACTTGCAGAAAAACCTTTGCCCTCGATTATTGTATTTTTGCGTTCGATAGTAACTGCTTCATCTTTTGCGGAAGTTAGTTGTTCTGTTTTGCCGTCAAAATGAAGTGACTGCGCCTGTAATTTTAAATCCTGGCTGTAAATGTTAATGGAAATTCCGTTAAAAAGTGAATATTCCTTGTTTTTTGTGTTGCTCGCTAAAAGCTGACAAAAGCCTTCTGTGTCAAGTTCGCCTGTTTTTGAATATGTTTTGAATTTTGCATTTTGTGCGTAGGAAGAGCCGTCTGATTTGTATTGTTCAAGTTTGTCTGCTTCGAGGCTGAGCGCCGTAGAGCCGTTTTCGTAACGGTTAAAAACTGCATTTTTAAAACTGAATTCCGGGACAGTTTCTTCTGAACTTTGCTCTGTACCGTAATTTAATGAACACGATAAAAAAGCTGCTGTCCAGCTTAAAATAAGAACTGTTTTAACCTTTTTTAACAAAAACATTTGAATAATTTTCTAGTAAAGGTTTTGTTTTGTCAACGTTAGCGCAATTTGCGCAAAATGCATTTTACTATAAAGATTTTATTCGACTGTTATTTGGTGCCAGGGAGGGCACTAAAGACTGAATACCCGCACAAATTGCACAGCAATTTGT
>CAVJSA010000040.1:0-22872 GCA_963651875.1 Lachnospiraceae bacterium
GTCATTTCACAATGTCGTTATCGGGCTTAATTTCACGATGTTATTATCAGGCTCGCCTCTGACATGTCATTCCTGCACTCGCCTCTGATATGTCATTATCAGGTCTCCCTCACATGTCATTATCAGGTCTCCCTCACATGTCATTATCGGGCTTGACCCGATAATCTATTCCCTGGTCAGGATGAGGGAATCTCGTAACCTGTCATTCCCGTACATTCTTCTACGATGTCATTGCCGGACTTGATCCGGCAATCTCGTCCAGTCTGTCACAGCAGTAATTGCTTCTGCGATGTCATTATCAGGCGCGCCTCTGATATGTCATTATCGGGCTTGACCCGATAATCCCCCCATCTGCCCACGTTTTAAGAATTCCTTCTCATTACAAAATAAATCGCATCAAAGAACAAAATTACAATCCACAAAACAAGGCAGGCCATTAAACCGGCGCTTCCAAGTTCAACAACGAACAAAAAGTTAAAAAGATTTGCAATTGCAATTATAACCTGCATCAAAATATCACAGGCAAGCGTGCACACAGGAATTATAACAATCCAGACAAACTTAAAGAGCTGTTCTCTTTTAATTCTAAAATTCCAGGCAAGACTCGACAAAAACAGCAGATATGCAAACATTATAACCGGATATGTAATTCTCTTTATTAAATAAGCACCTGCAACTTCTGTCGAAAAACCAAGACTATCCGCCTTTTCTGCAACTTTCATTAAAGAATCAAGCCGCATTTCTTCAAGTCCGCCACTTTGTTCACAGGCAGTATTAAAATCATCGTACGAAATTGCAAGAATAAGCGAATTTTCATTTTTTCTTTGCTCAGAACGCACGTAATCAGCAAACTCATATTCAGGCACAATCTTACGTCCGCGTTCATTGCGGTCAACACTTTCAAGCAGAATATACGGAACACGTTTTACTTTTTTATCAAGTTCAAGGGCGTTTCTCGTTTCTTCATCAAAATCACTCACCGCAAGCGAAACCATTTTTGCATACGGTACTTTTATAGACTTTACAAAACTGCCGTTTTTAGAAAATGTCGTTACATTCAAATTCCTCAGATACTGAACCATTCTTCCGCTGTTATAAACAGGCGTAATTCCACGAATATAAACAACGTCAGTGTTACCAGACTTGTGTTTTACCGTAAAATAAACGTTCATAAAAGTTTCAAAAGATTCAAGTTTTTCTGTTTCATCAATAAAAAAATACTGATTTTCTACGCGATTCTGCGCAATTGTCAAAAATCTTGTAACGTCCGGATCCGAAGCCCAGGTTTCATCCTGCTTAGAAATATCTAAAAACTGATAATACGACTCAATATTGTTGCCCTCAGACAAAGCCTTGTATGCACTCCGTTTTTTTGCAAAAAGAATCTGATCCTTCGTTTTTGCAGAAACCGAAGCTGACTGCAGTTCATTCCAGGCAACACTTGCAAGCCTGCGCGCTTCTTTTATATTTATGTCTTTTTCGTTACCGGCAAAAGTTGCAAGCTGGGCATAGTAATGAGATTCAAACCAGTGCTGTTTTTGAGCAGCGTCTTTTGATTTTTCTATAAGCGAAGTTACACTTTCTCCAGAAATTTCATCAAAAAGCTGTTCTTCTTTTGCAGTAGAATTTTCCTGTAGTACAACTTTTTTAATTGCCTTTAAAACGGCTTCCGATTTATCAATCAGATTTTTTCCTTCCTGGCTTAAAGGGCGAATTTTTAAGATTTGAGTTCCATAACGGTGAGCAAGCACATAATTTTCTTCGTCAAGACACTCGTTTCCAAGTCTTATGTATTCACTCATCAATCTGATTGAATTTTCTGCATAATTTTTTTTGCGCTGAACCAGTGGCTTTGCAATTTCTGCCGTACATGTAATTATTGCAACCAGACAGACAGAAAAAATTATAACTCTCTTAAAATGCGCCATAATTGCGGAGCTAAAACGCATAAACGCTTTGTCAGAGCCATTTCCAAATTCAACTGCCATAGCAACCAAATAACCAGAACAAAGAATCGCCGGCAAAATCCTGAAAAAATACAAAAGTCCGCGGCACAAAATGTAAGTTCTTTTAAATTCTTCCAAAAGTGGCGGCAATCTTCCCATAAAAGAAGAAATTCCCAGACAAAGGGCAAAACTCAAAACCGCATAAGAAAAAATTATTGCAACTGCCCTTTTCATTGTTCCACCACCTGACGTTTTTTATATTTAAAAGCAAACAAAAGAATTCCTGTAATTAAAATTACGGCAAAAACCACAAGATTTATAAAAACAAGCATCGGCTCCTGCGCACAAAACAGGTTTTTCAAAAAACCGGTATTTTTTTCAGCAAGTTCCATAAAATATGAATTCCACACATTCCGCGTATTTTTAAAAATCATTCCACAATAAAATCCGTAATTAACAAGACAGACAAGCCCGGCCGCAAACATTACGCAAAGCCCGTTTATAAGTCTCCAGCCGCTCGAATACTGAAAGCTGACCACGGAACAAAGTGCTAAAGCAAAAGTCAAGAAACACAGCCACTGTCCAGCCCCTCCGCTCCACGCATTACGGGCATTTTCCATTATGGTTGAATACACTCTCATAGGAACAAGAACAACCAGAGGAAGTTTAATTGCATCTTTTACAAGAGAATCTGCAAAATCGCTGGAAAAATCGTCCACCACCCTGGAATTTGTAAATCGTATAACTTTTCCACTTTCGCCGGTAACGCCAAGCAAATCTATAAAAACGCCGTCAGCTTCGCCATTGTCCGTAATCCGCGAAAAATAAAAAATATTTCCATTCTTTTGTCTAAAATATCCGGAAGAAAGTTTTTGAATTTCATAATTTTCTGCAAAGGAAGATTCATAAGTTTCCTGCAGATTAAAACAAAGCGGAATAAAAACACCCCACGAAAGTGCACACAAAAAAGCATACATCGCAAGACGTGCAAAATGATTTTCGTTGTGTCTAATTCCATAAAAAATTAAAAATCCGAGCGCAAAACTAGCCACCAGAGGAAACGTTACAACCAGACCGTGCAGAAAAAAATCCCAGCAAAAAACCTTTAATTTTTCGCCCGCTACCAGAACCGTTAAATCGTAGCAAATCATATAAATAAGGGCTGCAACAACAGTTCCCAAAATAAGCACAGTAAAATAATAAAAAATCATGTTCAGGGCGTTTTTCATCAGTGTTTACACTCCAAAATCACAAGTTATCCACAACCTGTTAACACAAACTTTCGTTAGTTATTAAATTTTCGGCATTCAAAGATGCCATTATTAAAAGAAAATACAGTTTTCCTTTAATTTACAAATATCTTAATTCTTTATAATACAAGGAATTAAACAAAAACATTCTAAACCTTTTTATTTTATCCACATAAACTCACTTTTTATCCACAATATACAGCCACATTTCCACACGCTTCTAAACACTTTATCCACAATCTGCACACAATCGTCCACAAGTTATCCACAACAGTCTTTTTTCTTGCCTTCGCCCGGCATTTTTCACGATTCTTTCAACCGCCTGTGTTTTTCGCTTCCGAAGATTGCCTTCTTTATTTTACAAAAAAAAATCCGTCAGCCCATGCCAACGGATTCAATTTTTTACTCTTAAAAATATTAAAATTCAACTAACCCAGGAAAACCTGCCCCTGCTGATCAATTGCAAGAATCGATTTACATTCAGAACAGCGGAAACGTCCACTTCTTGTTGCCTTTAATCTCTTAGAACAAACAGGGCAGCTAAAAATCTTAGGGAAAACGCTGTCTTCTACAGGAGCTCCCTGCTTAAAGAAATTGATTGCATCGCCCATTGTGTCCTTAATATTAAAGAACTGACTAAATCCCAAAAGCTGGAAAACTTCGTAAACCTTTGGTTGAATTTCCAAAAGAACAACGTCTCCATTCTTTGGTTTTACCATTTTTAAAAATGCAGTAAAAGAACCGATTCCTGTCGAAGAAACATAATTCAACGAAGCGCAGTTAAAAATAAGTTTAACGTATCCACTTTCTACAACACGAGCAATTCTTTTCTGAAAAAAACTGGAATTGTACGTATCAATGTATCCCGACAAATAAATTGTCAAGCAGTTTTCAATTTCTGGAACCTTCTCTAGATTTATTTTGAGACTTTCATCCTTTTCATCATTAAATCCAGGAACAATATTATTGTTACTCATAAAAATCCTACCAGCTAAAAGATACAAAAGAGATTATAAAGCAAATAAAACCGTTAGTCAATTTACGATTTTCTTTCAAAATGGAGATTTTAGATATTTTTTTCTTTTTCTGGACGTCTTCCGGCTTTTCGTACTTCGCCGTCTTGCGCGGCTCATTCCTCCGCTTCGCTACGGAACGCTTCGCGGTACTACAATCCGGCGTAGTTTTTATTAACAGACCAGCCACGGTCAACTTTTAATAAAACTCCGTTCAAATCAGGGTTTGTAAGCAAAAATTCTGCACTCTTTGCAATTGATTCAAGTTCAATAAGTTTTTTGCCAGGCATTTTGTTCTCTAAAACTTTACACAGTTCACCGTCAATATATTCTGTCTTTACAAAACCTGGCAAAATTGCGTTGCACGTAATTCCCAAATCCGCAAATTCAGCAGCAACCGACTGCACGATTATTCCAAGGCCTGTTTTTGCCCCGGCGTAAGCTGCATTTGTAAAAAATTCACTTCTAAAATTAGTTCCAGTTCCGCCAAACAATAAAATTCTTCCAAAATTATTTTTTTTCATATTTGGTAAAACCGCACTCACTAAAGAGCCAGGCAGAGCATAATCCAAAAGAGAAATTTTCTGCCATTCTTTTAAACTGGTTATCTCAAGACTTTTCTGCAAAAAAGGACCATAACAAACACAAAGAATGTCAGCAGTTTTTACTTCTTCAAAAAGTGTCGAATTTTCAAGATTTTCAAAATTCTCTTTGTCAAAATCAAATAAAACGGTTTTTATTTTTTTTTCAGCAAATTCACTTTCCAGCCTTTTTACAGCAAGGCCGGTATTTTCTTTATTTCTCCCGTGAATCGTTAAATCTGCGCCATTTTTTAATAAAATTCTCGCAACTTCAAAACCAATTCCGCCTGTGCCACCAAGGACAAAAGCCTTTTTATTTTCAAAAACTTTCATAATTTGTGGCAATTATAGCGAAAAACTTTCAAAAAAAGTACAATGTCAAAAGTCAGTTTTATTATTTTTGAGGAAAAAATGGACTTATCCAAGATTGCAATTGTGCTTGTTAACCCGGACGAAAGCCGGAACGTAGGCGCCGTATGCCGCGGAATGGCAAATAATTCACTTTCAGATTTACGGATTGTCGGCAAAAAAAAAAATTATGACGACGAACACGTGCGTCGCCTTGCAATCCACGCTTCAGATATCTGGGAAAATGCCAGATTTTTTGACTCAATTACGCAGGCAACAAAAGACTGCGCTCTTTGTGCCGGAACAACCCGCCGCCGCGGAAAAAAACGCAAGGACAAACTTCTTCTCCCGGAAGAATTTGCAAAATTAGCTTCAAAAACCGTCGGGACTAAACAAAACGAAGGTCAAAAAGTTGCGGCAGTTTTTGGCAACGAGCGCACAGGTCTTTCCGACGAAGAACTTGCAGAATGCACTCTCGGAGTTACAATTCCTTCTTCAGAAGGATTTGCTTCTTTAAATCTTTCTCATGCGGTACAGATAATTGCTTACGAACTTTTCAGGGAACACTCAAAAATAAGCCCAGGCTACAAAAGCGTAAACCTTGAACGCTTGGACAAAACTGTAGAAACGATTGCGGACAGTCTTCAAAAAATCGGCTTTTTTAAAATAACCGGACGGGCTGACATGGAAAACTTCTGGCGGGGGCTCCTTTCCCGAGCGTCTTTGAGCGAAGGAGAATCAGCTTACATCGAAAAAGTTTTTACAAAGGCTGCAGGGCTTGCTTCTAAAACTCAATCAACTCAGGAGTAATAATATTCTGCTTACAGAGCCTGGCGCTGCGCAAAAGAACATGCTCAAGTTCGCGCACATTTCCAGGCCAGTCGTAGCCTTTTAATTTTTCGAGGGATTGAAACGCAAGCGAAAAATTTAATTCCTTTTTCTTAAAAAAATCAGTTGCAATGTCGCCAATGTCTTCTTTATGAGTTCTCAACGGCGGAATACGAATCTGCGTTGCACAGATTCTATAAAATAAGTCTTCACGAAAAAGCCCTTGTTCTATTCTCTCCTTTAAATTTCTGTTTGTTGCAAAAATAAACCTTACGTCTACATAACGGCTTGTGTCGCTTCCAAGTTTACGAATAAGTCCTTCCTGAACGGCAAGTAAAAGTTTTGACTGCAAACTTACAGGAAAATCTCCGATT
Source organism: Lachnospiraceae bacterium (assembly GCA_963651875.1). Taxonomy (GTDB): domain Bacteria; phylum Spirochaetota; class Spirochaetia; order Treponematales; family Treponemataceae; genus Treponema_D. The sequence goes on from CAVJSA010000040.1 coordinate 6,341, forward strand.
TCGTCTAAAAAAATTGAACTTTTATGCGCCTGCCCGATTAAACCGTTGCGTTCACTTTTTAAGTCTGTATAAGCTCCAGCTTCACAACCAAAAAGTTCAGCTTCAATCAAAGTAGGAGAAATTGCAGAAATATTTTCTGTAACAAGTTTTCTGCCCTCAAGTCCTTCCGGGCTTACACAATGCAAAATCTTTGCCACAAGGGATTTTCCAGTTCCGCTTTCGCCGGTAATTAAAACTGCTTCCTTAAATTTAGAAGCTTCTAAAATTTCTGCGCGAAGTTTTTTTATAAAAAACGAAGAACCAGAAATCTGATTTAAAATATTTTTTTGCAAAGGAGAATTTTTTACTTCTTTTTGAGAATTTAACTCAATTGCAGTTAAAATACGAGAAAAACCAAACGGAAACTGAACGACAGACTGCGAAGATTTTAAACAATGCTGAATGCGTGTCGTAAGAAAAAAAAGTTTGTGTCCGTTTTTTTCTTTTATTCTGGTTAAGGTTTCATCTCCCTGGAAAAATTCAAAATCGCACAAAACCACACAGCTTTTTAGTTTTTCAAGACAATTCTTTAACGACTTTAAGGATTCTAAAACCGTAACAAAACATTCGGCGGGCAAAGCATTTGTACAAAGCTTTACAAATTTTTTGTTTTGAGACAAAAAAACTACATTACAACTCAAATAAGCTCTCTACGAGTTTCTTTTAAAAAGTCTGTACCAAACCACTAACATTATATAACGGATATACGGAAAAACGAGAAATATTTTTAGTGGATTGCGGAAAATTTCAGGCCAGATTTCAAGTCCTTTCTCAAAAGTGCGTTCATCAACACGTTTTACACGTTCAGAAAAAATTCCTATACAATCGCGATAATATAAAAAAATGCTCGACGAAAAATTATTCCGTCTGTTATAAGCCCAGAGATTTTTTTCTTTTATTCCATCACTTACAATTACAAGCGAAGGAGAAGACTTGTAAATTGCCTGAACAATGTCTTCTTCAACTTCTTTTGGATAATAACCAACATAACGTCCAACAATCTGCAGATTTGGAAAAGTTGAACGAACATTGCTTTCGGCCTTTTGCAAAGATTTTCTGCGTCCGCCAAGCAAAAATAAAGAACGGTAATGATTTTCCATTGCCGACAAAATAGAAATTACAGCAGAAAAAGGATTGTAACGGACAGGTTCACTCTTTTTTAAGAAACGAGCTCCCCATAAAATGCTTTTAGAAACCGGGAGAATTAAATCTGCCGATTTTAAATATTTGCTGAAAGATTTTTTCTGATTGCGGCCTTTTAATAAATCCCAGACAGACAAAAAAACAATATGCTTTGTTCCCGGCTTTGCAAGAATTTCAAGAATTGCTCCGTCCATATCTTCCAGATTACAGACATCAACAGGAACGCCAAGCAGGTCAATTCTTTTTACTTTTGTATTTTCTGAAGTTAATCCGTTGTCTGCCATTGAGTTTTCTCCGTTATTGCATTCTGCACACAGGCCATACCATATAAAGCCGCAGTTTCGCAGCGCAGAATGTTTGTTTCAAAGTGAACTGGAATAATATTCTGCTCCCTTAAAAATTCAATTTCGTCAGGGCTTATTCCACCTTCTGCACCGCAAAAAACAGCACAGTTTTTTATTGTTTTATATTCTGCCAGAGCCTTAAACAAATTTTGTGTTTTTTCGCTACGTTCATATAAAACACAGGCAAAACTTTCATCTTTATTGTCTTGCGTTAATTCTTTCCAAAAAGCACACGAGTGTTCAAGGTTTTTAGTTTCTAAAATTTCTGTAGGAACCGGGCTTCCGCTCTGCTGCCGCGCTTCTTTTATAATTCTTTCGTAGCGGGCACTTCTAAAGTTTTTTTCTTCCCCGCCTTTTTGACTGAACTCTCCAAGAACAGGAATCACTTTTAAAACTCCACATTCACTAGCCTGCCGCACAATCAAATCCATTTTAGGACCTTTTGCAACAAACTGAAACAAATAAAATTTTACTTCTGATTTGTATTCACTCTGATTTTCTGCCAGAGCATTTTCATTTGGAGCAGCGGTTGTATCGCAAAGCTGCAGGGTAAGTCTGCGCGATTTTTCGTCAATCTTTGCAAGAGTCATGCTTACAAGTTTACCTTCAGGAATCCGGACAAAAACCATATCGCCAGCACTAAGTCGCAAAACCTGCTTAAAATAGTGAAAGTCTTTGCCACTAAGTTCAATGAGTCCTTTTTTGTCTGGATTTACCACAGAAACAAATTGCCGCATTCGCCTTTAATTTTTTGCTTCGGACTTATTTTCTGTCTTGGCAGCTTCGTCCTGCAATTCCTTGAGAGTTTTTGTATTTTTTACAAGTTTTTCAAAATCTTCTTTTGTGCCGCTTAAAATATCAAGGGCGGCCGTAAGCTGAATGTCCCAGTCAAGGTCGTAAAGCATTGCGCCTTTTGTGCGGTAAACTTCGTTTCTTACAAGTTTTCTAAGATAAACCAGTTCGATTGAAGGATATTTTTTATGCAGACCTTCTGCAATCGAAGCAATTTTTTCTTCCGGCAAAGACGAATTTCCGTCAACGATTTTTTCTATTTCGTTACTTTTAATAAGTTCAGTGTACTGCTTGTCGCCATCTTCTCCAAATTCCGGGAACAAAACTTCTCTATCAGGCGGAATTCCAATTTTGTCGATATTTGTGTCGCTTGGAGTATAATAGCGCGCCATCGTAATTTTTATTCCATCTGTCGAAGAAAGTGGCAAAACCTGCTGAACAGAGCCTTTTCCGTAAGTGCGCTGTCCTACAAGATAAGCTAAATGATTGTCTTTTAATGCTCCAGAAAGAATTTCCGACGCCGACGCAGAACCTTTGTTTATTAAAACAACAATCGGAATGTCTTTACTAAAAGTCGTTTTACGTGGACTTGCCGTAAATACAGAATTTTCAAAGGCAAGACGGCTTTTTGTAGAAACGATCGGTCCGTTATCAATAAACTTGTCCGCAACATCAACAACAGAAGTAATCAGTCCGCCAGGATTGTTTCTAAGGTCAATTATGAGTGAAGAAATTTTTTCTTTCTTAAATGAATCCAGGGCCTGCTGTACGCGTTCAGCCGTCTGAGGAATAAATTCAATTATGCGGATATAACCGACAGTTCCTGCACTTTTTACGTCTTTAATTGTTCCATATTTTACGGTTGGAACTTCAATAATTGCACGCTTTAAGGTAACAGGAAACTCAATATTCTTTCCGCGACGAATTACCAGGTCAACAGTTTCTCCAACAGGTCCGCGGAGAATATCTAAAACTTCGTCCATCGTTATTGTAGAAGTGTCTGTTCCATTTGCAGAAATTATCAGATCTCCAGCCTGTATGCCAGCCCTGAACCCTGGAGTATCTTCGACAGGAGACGCAACTTCAACATAAGCCGGTTTTTCTGCGGTAGATTCAAAAGGCTTAGAAATAGAAAGGCCAACTCCACCAAACTGACCTTTTGTCGTGTCGTTTAAACTTCTGAAAGTTGAATTATCAAGATAAACAGTGTACGGATCATTGAGCGCACCAAGCATTCCTTTTAATGCGCCGGTATAAAGAACTTCCGGGTCAACTTCGTCAACATAATTACGCTGAACAAAGTCAAAAACTCCGTTTATCATTTCCATATATTGTTTTGAATTTTTTGAAGATTTTGAAGCAGTTGCAGAAGAAGATTGTGCAAAACACTGCGAAGTAAAAATAGCCGTAAAAAGATAAACAGCTAGAATATTAAAAAAACGACTGATTTTTTTCATAGCGCTTATTTTAGACCTCTGCTTATTTTAAGGCAAGCGACACCGTTTTTAGAAAAATGAACTTTAGCTTCTACTGTATTTTAAATTTCCACTATGATAGAATACAACCATGCAAATTATTCCAATCGCGAGTGGCAAAGGGGGCGTTGGAAAAAGTCTTCTTTCCGCGAATCTCGCAATAACGCTCGGGCAGGCTGGCAAAAGAGTAATTCTGGCAGATCTTGACCTTGGAGCTTCTAACCTTCACCTTGTAATCGGACAGTTTGCCGCAAAAAAAGGAATCGGCACATTTATTACGGGCGAAACCAAATTTGAAGAAATCATAGTTCCGACAGAATACGAAAACGTTTCTTTTATAGCTGGAGACTCAGAAATTCCGGGCCTGAGCACCCTAAAAACTTTTCAAAAAAATTCAATCATTAAAAAATTCCGCGAACTCGAAAACAAATGCGATTATTTAATTATTGACCTCGGTGCCGGAACTCACCTTACAATCCTTGATCTGTTTTTACTTTCTCCGCAGGGAATCATTGTTACAGCCCCAACAGTTACGGCAACACTCAACGGTTATCTTTTCTTAAAAAATGCAGTTTTCCGACTTATGTCAAGTTCGTTCAAGAGAGACAGCGCAGCTGCAAAATATCTTGAAAGCTTAAAAAACGATTCTTCTTCGCTACAAAGGCTTTATATTCCAAAAATGATAGAAGCATTGCGAAACGTAGATCCTCAGAACGCCGCTGTTTTTGAACAGAAAATGGCACAGTTCCACCCGCGTCTTGTAATGAATATGATTGACGAACCAAAGGATGCAGACAAAGCATTAAAGATTCGCCGTTCATGCCAGCAGTATTTAGGAATCGATGTTGAATCTCTTGGTGTTATGTACCGCGACATGTTGCAGGACAAGGCTCTGTCTTCAAGGCTTCCTGTCGTAGTTTACAAGCCAAACGCAGTTATAAGTCAGGCAATTTACAGGATTGCAGAAAAAATCTTACAAAGCGAAACAATTCAATTTTCAGATTTCGAAAACCAGGATCTTGATTCAACCTACGAAGTGGCAGCCGAAGAAGCAAGCGACGACTATTCTCAAAAACTTTCTTTTGTCGAAGACCTCGTTGGAACAGGCGCACTTAGCATGGGAGAATTAGCAGAAACGATAAAAACCCAGCAGTACGAAATAAACCAGTTAAAGAACGAAAACTTATTGCTTAAATCTAAACTCGTAAAAGCAGCCTCGCAGGGCTTTAAGATTTAACGCAATAAAAAAGGACTTATAAATGAATTTTCTACCACTTTACATCAATTATCCGACGTGGATTCATCCAGAAATTTTCCCTGGTGTGCCGGTTTTTGGTCTGATCCGCTGGTATGGTTTAATGTATATTTTTGCCTTTGGAACAGCCTACTATATTCTAAAAAAACTGCAAAAAGAAGGCGCTCTTGATTCCACCGACAACAACGGGCAGTTACACAAAGCAACAGAAGAAGACATTTTTAATTTTATTGCAACAGGAATCGTTTTTCTTTTAATCGGGGCACGCATTTTTTCTACCCTCGTTTACGACACTTCTGGCATTTACTGGAAAAAGCCATGGTTAATTTTCTGGCCTTTCAACTCAAACGGACAGTTTACCGGCCTTGCAGGAATGAGCTACCACGGAGGTTTTATCGGTGGCTTACTCGGAATGATTTTCTGGTGCAAAAAAAACAAACGTCCAACCTTAAAATGGATTGACGCAATGGTAACGGCAATTCCTCTCGGCTACACTTTTGGCCGCCTGGGCAACTTTTTAAATGGCGAACTTTACGGACGCATTACAAACGCTTCGTGGGGAATTGTTTTTCCAAATGCAGAAAGATTTTCAACTTCAATTCAATGGGTGCGCGATTTTGCAGAAACCTGTGGAATTCAACTTTCCGGCAATTTTGTAAACCTTCCGCGACATCCAAGCCAGCTTTACGAAGCTTTTTTTGAAGGAATCGTTCTCTTTTTAATAATCTGGGCTTTACACAAAAAAAAGCCTTTCGACGGTTTTTCTTCGGCCCTTTATACTACGGGTTATGGCATTTTCCGCTTTTTTATCGAATATTTCCGCGAACCGGATTCTGACATTGGATTTAGATTTGCAACAAGTTCAAATGCACCGATCTATGCAAACACATCGCTTTTAAATATTTCTACGGGACAGGTTCTGTGCATGCTTATGATTGCCGGAGGAATTGCTCTCGGCGTTGTAAGTTTTATTAAAAATAAGAAAGATAATAAGAAAAAATTAGAAAATCAGTAGTTTTATTTTTATCGGGACTTCTGGCACGAAAAAAAAATCATGCCGTCGGGCTGTCTAAAAGTATTCAATACTGCACCAAGAACGGCGCTAAAGACAAAGTGCCTTGCACAAATTGCTTTTCAATTTGTGCAAGACAGGACGTCTTAAAACCCCTAAACTGTTTCAGGCATTAATCAGTTCAGCAAGTTTTTCAGCAGTAAACCCTAAAGATTCAGCAACTTTTTTGCCTGGACCAGATTCACCAAAGCGGTCAATTGTAAACAGGTCTTTTCTTGAACTTGCAATTGCTTCCCAGCCTGTAGAACAGCCAGCTTCTGCAACAATTACGCGCTTTGCGCCACCAAGAACTTTATTCATAAAGTCTTCGTCGCTTTCAAAAAGTTTTTTATCAAGAACAGAAACAACGCGAACGCTTTTTCCTTCAACCTTGTTTGTAGCATCCAAAGCCATACAAACTTCTGAACCAGTTGCAACAATAGTAACGTCTGGAGTTTCGCTTCCAGTTTTTACAACGTAAGCACCTTTTTTAATTGAATTTTTCCAGTCTGCGTCTTCCTTTGCATAAACAGGAACATTCTGTCTTGTAAGGGCAAGCACAACCGGATGATCTTTGCTTTCCATTGCCAGATGCCAGGCTGCAACAGTTTCTTCAGCGTCGCCCGGGCGCAAAACCTGTACTCCAGGGATTGCTCTTAAAGATGCAAGCTGTTCAATCGGCTGATGAGTAGGACCGTCTTCGCCAACATAAATAGAGTCGTGTGTTAAATCGTAAATTACAGGCTGCTTCATAATCGAAGCAAGACGGATAGAAGGTCTCATGTAATCACTAAAAACAAGGTAGGTTGCAACAAATGGACGGATTCCACCGTGAGCACACATACCAAGAGCTTCGCTTGCCATTCCAAATTCACGGATTCCGTATTCAATTGAACGGCCAGCGCGGTTTTCTGGAGTATAAGTTCCGCCGTCGCACTTCATTCCCGATTTATTAGAACCCTTTAAGTCAGCACTTCCGCCAACCAGGCTTGAATATCTTGTTCCCATTACGCTGATCATGTCGCCACTTGCAGTACGAGTTGCAACATTTGCGCCAACTTCGTAAACAGGATCTTCTGCACTGCCATCTGCTTCGCCAGCAAGGCCTGCATTCCACTGTTTTAAAAGTTCAGGATTTTCGTTTGCCCAAAGATCAAATTCTTTCTGCCAGTCTGCCTGCTTTTGTGCAAAACCTGCTTTTTTGTCATTAAAATAACGCAAGGCATCAGAATCTACATAGAAAAATTCTTCCGGATTAATGCCAAGATTCTTCTTTGTTGCTGCAACATCAGCATCGCCAAGCGGTTCTCCGTGAACTGCAGAAGTTCCTTCCTTTGGAGCAAATTTTCCGATTGTAGACTTAAGCATAATCAGCGAAGGCTTGTCTGTGCATGATTTTGCCTTTTCGATAAGTTTTAAAAGTCCTTTTACATTGTACATGTCGCCTTTTAAAACCTGCCAGCCGTATGCTTCGTAGCGTTTACCAATATCTTCTGTAAAAGTAATATCTGTAGAACCATCAATTGAAATTTTATTCTGATCATAAAAAACAATCAGTTTTCCGAGTTTGTTGTGTCCTGCAAAAGAACTTGCTTCCGAAGAAACGCCTTCTTCAAGACAACCTTCGCCACAAAGAGCGTAAGTGTAATGATCTACGATTTTGTGTCCGCCTCTGTTGAATTTTGCAGCTTCGATTGTTTCTGCAAGAGCCATTCCAACAGCAAGGGCAATTCCCTGACCAAGTGGACCAGAAGTGTTTTCTACGCCGTCTGTCCAGCCATATTCAGGATGTCCAGGACAAACCGAACCAACCTGACGGAAATTTTTAATGTCGTCCAAAGTAACTTTGTAGCCGCTTAAATAAAGAATTGAATAAAGCAGCATTGAGCCATGACCTGCAGAAAGAACGAAACGATCTCTGTCTGCCCATTTTGAATCCGCCGGATTGTGTTTTAGAACCTCTCCGTACAAAACTGCAGCAAGTTCAGCACATCCAAGCGGGAGTCCAGGATGACCTGATTTTGCTTTTTGGATAGCATCGATTGACAAACTGCGGATTGATTTTGCAACGGCAGCAATTCCTTTTGTGTCCATAATAAAACCCCTAAAATTTTTTATATGCTTCTCAAATTAAAAATGACGCATAAGTGAATAAAGCTCACTAAAATCAAGTTTTAATTCAAGTGCTTTCCTAAAATCAGCCTGTTTTAACAGGCGTGCTAAAAATGAAATTATACGCAGATGAGACTGAACAGAACTGCTCAATGGCACGATTAACGTATGAACTTTTTTGTTATCCATTGCCTGCATATCAACCGGCGTTTTTAAATAACAGATAAAAATTCTCTGATCTTCTGCCCTTTTTAAAAGTGGCTGCTGAGAATGAGGAATTGCAACTCCCTGCCCCACAGCGGTGCTCAAAATAGCTTCACGGGCGCAAAGCCCTTCATATAAATTTACAGGTAAAATTGAAGAAGGAAGATTGACTTTTTTGCATAAGGATTTAAATGCTTCGAACGGTGTTTCGCCTTCAATATCAAAATAAACACCGCCAGCACGAAAGTATTCACTGATTTCTGCATCAGGAATCATTTTTATCCTCCGAAAGACAAAGCAAAATCTTTAACAGTAAAGAGCCTTAAACTTTCCAGCCTGAACTTTTTCAACTGCACTTTTTAATTCCGGACGGATATCTTCAAAATTATATTCCATTCCTTCAAGTGACAGTTTTAACGCTGTTTCGTCTTCATCTTTGTAGGTCCAGCAATTATTGATTCGTTCAAGAATTCTCGAAATATTAGCAAACAACTGAGTCAACGTTATGAGTTCCTGTTGAGGAAACTGCTCAAGTTTATCTCCGGCGCTGTCAATATCGCTAATTAATTCAACAAATCTTGTATAAAGATTGAGTGCCTTATGCCTTAAAGATGCAACAGGAAAATCAGCAAACCAATTGTAATGTTCACGTAATATAGCATTTCTGTGCTTTATTTGCAATGTAAAGAAAGTTGCTTCTTCATCAGAAAGTTCTTTTGCTTCTGGAATCATAAAATTTACAATCTTTTCTGGATCAGATTTTTTTTCATAAAGCTGGTCTTTTATAAAACAGTCAACAATACAATCCGGTGCCTGAAGATCCGGAAAGCAGCATAAAAATCCTTCTCTTAAATATTCTTTATTCCAGTTGCCGATTGCAGGAACACTTTCTCCTTTTTTCCAAAGTCTAGTTTCGACACCAAAAAGCTCCATATCGACTTTTTTTGTTTCATTTAAAAATTCATGGATTGAACCACAACCAGGACCACAAAGTTTAATCCGTTCATCATAAAATGCGTAAGAAAGCTGCTGTTCCATGCTCGCGCAGGGGCCATTTGTTTCAAAACAGTCAAGAAGCGATTTTTCCAAAACTTTATTCCAGTTTTCCATATCTTCTGCTTCTGAACTAAGCAAAAAAGGATTTTTTTTATGATTTGCAATCGGATAAATTTCAATAGTTCCGCGATCCCAGTCAACAAGCCGGCAGATAATTCTGTCGCCTTTTTTTAATTCAGTATCAGCAAAAACAGGTTCAAGAGAAACTCCGCTTAATTTAAGTTTTGGAGGAAGTTCAAAATCATTATTTGCAATATCCATTTTTATATTTGCAGGATCAGAAGCAATATACTGGCTTGCATATTCATCTCCAAAAAAAGTAAAAAAATCGCGTGCTGTGTTACAGTCAATTTCCATAACCTTTTTTGGCAGTTTTTTTCCGTTGTAAATAAAATTTAACTGACAGGAATGTGGTTCAGAGTCAACAAATGGAATACAGCGATCGCCAGGAACAAAAAGACGCTGATCAAGTTCCTGCTGAATTGGAACAAAACTAAAAAAACAACCTGTAAATGCTCCAGCCCTTGTTATAAAGCGATGATTTTCAAGCGAAAAAACACGGTCATCTGTATGCAAAAATTCAAGGATTTCACCTTTTGTAGCCTTTTCTCCATACTTTTTTAAAATTGCAGAAAAATCTGAAAGCGTAAAAGGCTTTAATTGAGTTCTTAAAAATTTACTTATTGCATAAGAAAAATCTTCGTACATATATATAATTTAATTAAATTTTATGTCAGTCGTCTAGTAAAGCAAAAAAAATGTACTGTCAGGTTGAATAAACAATCAAAACAGTACATCTTTGTTTTTTTGTGCATTATTGGGCTTGTTTGCCATTGCAGTGCACCAACACGGCAATTTTCTTCACTCTTTGCAAAAACTACTTTATTTCTCTTATATCAAGAATTTTTGCATTTTCTGCTTTTAAAATTCCGTCTACGGTTTCTTTACTCAAATTGCTGATTTTTAAGGTAATGCATTTGTGAGTAACGTCTGTTCCGTTTGTTGTTACGAGAGAGACAATGTTTCCGTTTTTTTCTGCAATTGCGCTTACAATTTTTGCAAGTTCACCTGGTTTTTCTGCAAGTTCAAGAACTACGCGAACTCCTGGCTGAGTTGCACCAAACATAGAAACAAAAGCCTTAAAAATGTCTGTTTCTGTAATAATTCCGGTTAAAATTCCGTCGTGCATTACAGGCAGACAGCCAACTTTTGCATTTGCCATAACGCGGGCAGCTTCTTCAATTACTTCTTCAGAATCAATAGTAACAACATTTTTTACCATGATTTTTTCAATCTTGAGTTTTGAAAGAACATAGCCAAGTTCATAAATGTCCAAAGTAGAAACTGCTGAAGGAGAAGCCTTCTGTAAATCGTTCTTTGTTACAATTCCAACAAGTTTTTTAGATTTATCGAGAACTGGCAGTTTATTGATTTTTTCTTTCGTCATTAAAGCCTTAGCTTCGGTTAATGTTGTTTCCGGAGAAATATAAATCAAATTTTTGCTCATAAAATCACTAACTTTCATAAAAAAGCCTCCAGTACATTAAAAATATCAGTTCGTTTTTCTAGTTTAAATCACGCAAAATAAAAACGCAAATTAAAAAATCAACCGCCGAGGTAGGCTGCTTTTACTGCCGGGTCGTTAATCATCTGTTTTGCGTCTCCGGAAGAAGTAATGCTTCCGGTTTCGAGAATGTAAACACGGTTAGCAATGCTCATTGCCTTAAAAGCATTCTGTTCAACAAGGAGAATTGTAGTTCCGTCTTCGTTGATTTTCTGTACGATTTCAAAAATTTCATCAACCAGAATCGGTGCAAGTCCCATACTCGGCTCATCAAGGAGAAGAAGTTTTGGATTTGCCATAAGCCCACGGCCCATTGCGAGCATCTGCTGTTCACCGCCAGAAAGAGTTCCTGCAAGCTGCTTGTAACGCTCTTTCATACGCGGAAACAATTCAAAAACATGTTCCATATCTGCCTTGATTTTTGCCTTATCGTTACGTGTGTAAGCACCAAGTTCAAGATTGTCTTTTACAGAAAGATTTGCAAAAACACGGCGTCCTTCCGGAACGTGAATCAATCCGCGGTTTACAATATGAGCCGCACCAAGGTTTGTAATATCTTCGCCATTAAAAACAACCGAGCCCGAAGCCTTTTTTATAAGGTTAGAAATTGAATGTAAGGTTGTTGTTTTTCCAGCGCCATTTGAGCCGATCAGAGAAATTATTTCGCCCTGTTTTACATCAAAAGAAATTCCTTTAAGCGCACGGATTGCACCGTAATTTACGGTAAGATCTTTTACTTCTAAAATTGTATCTGCCATTTTTACCACGCTCCCCCTTACGCCAGATTTTCCGCTTCTGAACCAAGATAAGCCTTGATTACTTCCGGATTTGATTTTATTTCTGCAGGAACACCACTTGCTAAAACACGTCCATAATTTAAAACATAAAGACGTTCACAGATTCCCATAACAAGTTTCATGTCGTGTTCAATTAAAAGAATCGTTAAATTGAATTCCCTGCGGATAAAGGCAATTAATTCCATCAACTCTTTTGTTTCCTGAGGGTTCATTCCTGCGGCAGGTTCGTCTAGCAGGAGAAGTGTCGGATTTGCTGCCAGAGCACGACAAATTTCAAGTTTACGCTGTTCTCCATAAGGAAGATTTGCAGAATATTCATTTTCTTTAGTATCAAGTCCAAAGAGTTTTAAGAGCTTACGAACTTTTGCAGTCATCAGTTTTTCGTCTTCAAAAAATCTCTTTGTTCTAAAAAGAACGTCTAAAGGTTTTACGGTACGCTGAGAATGCATTGCAATACGAATATTATCGCTTACGGTCAAATTGCCAAAAAGACGGATATTCTGAAACGTACGTGCAATTCCGATCAGATTAAGCTGGGCTGGAGTTTTTTTATTTACAATGTGAACATCGCCCTTTTTATCCCAAAAACTGATTTGTCCGCTTGTTGGAGTGTAAACGCCAGAAAGCATATTGAATACCGTAGTTTTGCCGGCACCGTTTGGACCAATAAGCCCAACAAGTTCTCCGCGGTGCAATTCCATATTAAAGTCGCTTACAGCCTTAAGTCCGCCAAAAACAATTGAAAGGTCATTTACCTGCAAGATAGTTTTTTCTTCGCTCATTATTTACCCTCCGTTTCTGTTTTTGTTTCGCTTATTGATTCAACCTTTTTATTTTTTGAATTCAATTTTGCAAAAAAAGATTTAAGGAAGCTGAATCCATTTACAAAACTAAGTTCTTTCATTCCCATAAGTCCCTGAGGACGGAAAAGCATTACGATAATCAAAACAACCGGATAGAACAAAAGTCTGTAATTTCCGAGGAATCTTAAAACTTCCTGAATTCCTGTTAAAACAAAGGCTGCAATAACAGTTCCGCTGATACTGCCCATTCCGCCAAGGACAACATAAATAAGCATATTTACAGAATTATTAAACGAAGCAATGTCTGGCTTTATAAAACCGATGATTGGAGCGTAGATTGCTCCGCCGAGTCCGCCAATAAACGAAGCAATTACAAAACCTGCCATTTTATAGCGGAAAACATTTATTCCGTTTGAATTTGCAGCAATTTCGTCTTCGCGGATTGCTTTAATTGCTCTTCCGTAAGTTGAACGCAGAAAATTCTGCAAAAGAACAATTACAACGACAAGCATTCCAATGCTCACAAGATAACTGCAGGCCGAGCCCCAGAAAAGGTCGTCGCGCAAAAAACTGAATTTAAAACTTTTTCCATTTGGTCCGCCGGTAAAAGCCTTTAAGTTAACTAAAACAACGCGGACAATTTCGCCAAAGGCAAGAGTTACAATTGCAAGATAGTCGCCTTCGAGTTTTAACGTCGGGAATCCGATTATAAAACCGAAAACTGCAGCCATAAAAGGAGCAATCAACATTGCAACAGGAAGAGGAAGTCCTAAATCCTGCGAAAAAATAATTACACAATAAGCACCGATTGCTTCAAAAGCACACTGACCAAGAGTAAGCTGACCAACGATTCCAGTAACCATATTTACGGAAATTGCAATAATTGCGTTGATTCCGCCCATCGTTAAAATCTGAGAAGTATAAGCGTCAATAATTCCAATACGGATTAAAAAGAAAGGAACAATTGTTACAACGACAGCAAATACAAGTGGAATTAAAAAATTACGAAAATTCTTATTCATCTTGATTCCTCCTAAACCTTAACGCGCACTTTTTTTCCAAGAATGCCGGCTGGTTTTACTAAAAGAATTACAACCAAAATACAATAAGAAATTGCATCTGCGTACTGACTCGACAAATATGCCTTTACCATTGTTTCTGCAACGCCGAGGATTACGCCACCAACCATTGCTCCAGGAATTGAACCAATTCCTCCAAGAACGGCAGCAACGAAAGCCTTTAAGCCAGGAATATAACCCATAAGAGGATCTACCTGAGGATAAGCGATTGCATAAAGAATTCCACCTGCACCAGCAAGAACAGAACCAATTACAAAAGTGATTGCAATAATTCTATTTGAATTAATTCCCATAAGGCTTGCAGCCCCAAGGTCAAAACTTACAGCCTGCATTGCCTTTCCGGTTTTTGTATAATTTACAACATAATTTAAAACAACCATTAAAAGTGCAGAAAGCACGATTACGGTAATCTGAACATTACTGATTGAACCAATTCCAAAATTAAATATTTTTGTTGTCATTGTCGGAAAAGAACGAGGATCCGGGCCAACAAACGGCAAAACACGCATCGTATTCTGTAAAATCAATTCAACTGCGATTGCAGTAATAAGAGAATTAAGACGAGGAGCACTCCTCAAAGGACGGTAAGCAAGTCTTTCGATAACAAGGCTCAAAAGCCCACAAAAAACCATTGCCACAACAAAGGCACAAATCATGCCAAGCGGTGTAGTTCCCATTGCACACAAAATAAAGTACCCCGCATAAGCTCCGATCATCATAATGTCGCCATGTGCAAAATTTATCAGCTTTACAATGCCATAAACCATTGTGTAACCAAGGGCAATCAATGCATAAATACTTCCAAGAGAAAGCCCGTTGATAAGTTGCTGAACAAAAATCGATATACTGTTCAACCTTATCCTCCAAAAAAAAATAATATTTTATCGCTTTTATTCTAAAAAAAATATTCTGTTTAGTAAATCAACGAAGTTTTTTAAAACCTCTTAAGTCTGTACGGAATCTGTCGCAAGCCTTCCACAAAACTACTGCAGACTTTTTCTCAAACATTGAAACGACAGGTACAAAAAAAAAGCGTCATTCTTCCGCAAGCAATCTCACAGAAAAATGACGCCTTTGTCATTAAAAAAGTATTTTTAACTAAGCCACGAAAAACGCCTGCTTTAGCAAATAAACTTACGGATTAACAGTTGTTTTGTAAACTGGAGTAAGTTTTCCGTCTGCGCTCTTTACAAGTTCCATCATAACGGCAGACTTTACAGGGTTGCGATTTTCGTCAAATGTAATGTTTCCAGTTACATAAGAACCGTTTGTCTTTAAGAGTGCATCTTTTACAGCTGCGCTGTCAGCAGAACCAGCAGCAAGGATTGCATCTTTAATCATATAAAGAGAGTCATAACCAAGGGCAGCAAATGCTGTTGGAGCGTGATTATATTTTTTGTTGTAAGCATCAACAAATACTTTTACAGCACCAGTAGAAGCGTCGTTAGCATAGTGGTTTGAATAGAATCCGTTAAGAACTTCGTCACCTGCATTGTCAACGATTCCGTCCCATCCATCAGCACCAACGATTGGAGTATCGATTCCCTGAGCGCGGAGCTGTTTTGCAATCAAAGCAACTGTTCCGTAATAGTCCGGGAGGTAAACAACATCAGGATTTGAATTCTTAATTTTTGTAAGCTGAGCGTTAAAATCTTTGTCGCCTGTGCTGTAAGATTCTTTTGCAACGATTGAACCACCAGCAGCAAAAGTCTTTTCAAAGTTTTCTGTAAGACCTACAGAATAGTCGTTTCCAATATCATAAAGGATTGCAGCTTTTTTTGAACCGAGAGTTTCGAGAGCAAATTTAGCACCAACAGTTCCCTGGAAAGGATCGATAAAGCATGCGCGGAATACATAGTCGCCGGCAGTTGTAATTGCAGGAGCAGTAGCAGCAGGAGCAATCATAAGAACTTTCTGAGCCTGAGCCAGAGAAGTAATTGCCATTGTACAACCAGAAGTAAGTGAACCAATAATCAGTTTTGCCTTATCTTTTGTAACGATTTTTTTATAAGCATTTACAGATTTTTCTGGAGCGCCTTCGTCATCTTCACTGATAATTTCAATTTTTTTGCCGTTAATTCCACCAGCAGCGTTAATTTCTTCTGCAGCAAGGTTAATTCCGTTTAAGCAGTCAACACCATATACAGCTACAGCACCAGAAAGAGGTCCGATAGCACCAATTTTTACAGTTTCTGCAGATTTTTCACCACAGCCAGTAAAAGCAAAAAGACCAGCCATTGCAAGTGCAACAGTACCCAAGACTTTTTTCATTTTAAGTCCTCCGTATAAAATTTCTATGTAAAGTAATTTAATTATTTTTTAAGTTTTAGTAAAGAATTTTAATTTAGTTTCAGGAGCGCAGTTTTCTCAAAAGAATGAATCTTTTTTTTACGTTGCCCTTGATTTTTTGACAATCGGGCTTTCCACGGTTCCGGCTTTCGCCTTCATAAAGCTGTCTAAAAAGTATATTTTCTGTCAGTGCGGGGCTTAACCCGATAATCTCATCCAGACTGTATAACATTGTCTCATCTTGATCCGGCAATCTTGTCATAGTCTGTCATTGTCGGGCTTGACCCGACAATCTATTGCGGAAAGAGATTCCCGCATCAAGTGCGGGAATGACAGAGAAGCCGAGACAGGGAATGACATTTTAAGTCAACTGCTTTTTAGACAGCCCTACGCCTTCGGCGCCGTTACAATCCCGGCTAGGATTTGTTTAAAGCAAAAAAAAACTGCCTTCAAAAGGCAGTCTTTTATAAAACTTACATTTCTTTAAAAACAGAACCGAAGTTTTTAATATAATCAATAAACGAAGTAT
>CAVJSA010000041.1:0-22142 GCA_963651875.1 Lachnospiraceae bacterium
GACACAGACGGAAGTGGTGACAGTAGCACAGATACGACAGCAGTTCTCGATGTTGTATATGATTTAACAACAGGGCTTCCAAGTGACTTTCCTACAGCAGATAGTCTTGTAAGTTCAGATTGGGCAGCACCAACAGCAGATCCAACAACAAATGACATAACTTGGGCATGGCTTACAACAACAACTCGCAAAGTTAAGTCTAATAGTGGATTGCAGGTTTCTAACGGAACTAGCGCAGAAGACCTTATTACATTGTCTGCAGACAGCAATTTTACTGTAACAATTACATATAAGTTTGCAGGTTCTTATGCTGCAGATAAAGTAAGATGCCTTTCTGCAGGAGACAAGTCTGTTTCTATGGAATCAACAACAGACAACAGTAAGACTTATACTCTTACAACTTCAGCAGCTAAGAGCGTAACAATTGCAGCAAATGGTATGAAAATTACAAAGATTGCAACAAGCGCTGCCGAGTAGTTTTGATTCCCACATCAAGTGTGGAATAGCTACTGCAGATTGTGATTCCCTTATCTTGACCGGGGAATCACTAGATTGTCGGGTCAAGATGAGACAATGACAAAAAAGCAAGCCCTGTAAGGGCAAAAAAAAGCCCGCCTGTGGAAAATTTTCTGCAGGAGGGCTTTTTTTGTCTTACTTCTATCTTAGGCGCATGGCTGCGAGTTTGCCCCAGAACTGGCCCCACAGGCCGGCTTTTTGCACTGTGCGGTCTGCTGTTAGTGGCACGGTTTCTAAAACTGTTTCGCCTAGTTTGTATTGAATCTGGCCGTAAATCTGGCCGGCTTTTGTTCCGCCGTAAATGCTTTTTGGAATCTGTACCTGGGCTGTAACGTTCTGTACTTCCTGTAAGGCTGTTTCTGCGCTTAGGTGCGGTACTGTAATTGTGTTTGTCCAGGCTGGCACAAGGTTTACAAATTTTTCTTTTGCGCCCGGCGTTGCAATCGTGTAGGTTTGCGCTGTGTTTTGCCACGGTTTATAGTCTGCAAAAGAGTCAAAAGCCCATTCCATCATTGTAGTTCCGTCTTTTACGCGGTAAAAGTTGCCCTGTTTTGAGCCTGTTCCAGGTCCGTTTAAGGTTACAGACAAAAATCTTACTCCGTTGCGTTGTACCGTTAAGGCAAGGTTGTAGCCACTTTCGTAGATAAAGCCTGTTTTTAAGCCGTCGCAGCCTTCCATCTTGCCCAAAAGCGGATTTGTGTTGCGCTGGTAAACTGCCATGCTGTCGCCCTTTGCTTTTTGCCAGCTTGGAAGGTTTTTTTCTAATGGATAGCGGATTTCTTTCTGGCTGTGGTAGTCGCTTAAACTCTGCGGGTAGCGGTTAATGTAAATTCTGCAGAACTCTGCAAGTTCGCGGGCAGTGGTTACGTTTTTTTCTGAATATCCGCTTGGTTCTTCAAAATGTGTGTGGGTTAAGCCTAGTGCCTGAGCTTCGTAGTTCATGCGTTCGACAAAGGCCTTTGTACTGCCCGAAATTTTGTATGCTAAGGCAAGGGCTGCGTCATTGCCGGAAGCAACTGCAAGCCCTGTTAAAAGTTCGCGCACGGTTACAATGTGTCCCTGTCCTAAAAACATTAAGCTTGCGTCTGAAGGCATGTTTATTGTCCAGCTGTTTTCTGGCGGTTGAACAAGGTCGTCTAAAGTGAGTGTGCCTGATTCGATTTCTTTAAATACAATGTACATTACAAATAATTTTGTAATTGAAGCCGGTGGAATTACTTTATCCGCATTTTTTTCAAAAAGAATGCAGCCGTTGCTTGCGTCAACGAGGATTGCAGAGCCTGAGTCTACGTCTAAAGCTGCTTCGACAATCGGGTAAGGGAGTGGTTTTAAGCTCTGGCTGCGGTTAAGCTGAAAACTCTGATCAAGGACAGCATTTAAAGAGTTTTGCTGTTCCTGGGTTAAAGGCTTTATTTTTTTTGTATTAAAAAAGGAAGAAGACCAGACAAAAAAAGAAAGTATTAAGACAAGAATAAAAAAGATTACAGAAGAACAGATAATAAGTTTAGTTTTTTTAGAATTTGAGTGAACAGTGGTTAGATTAGTTTTCATAAAAAATATTTTAAGATATAGCAGAAAAATGTTCTATTCGTAGGGTGATTTTTATTCGCGGTAGGGATTTTTGCGTGCAAGCACGCTGCGAGTTTGTTTGCACAAACTCGTTATTTACGTGTGCGCAAAATGCGCACGACCTACCGCTAACGCGGTAGGGATTTTTGCGTGCAAGCACGCTGTGAGTTTGTTTGCACAAACTCGTTATTTACATGTGCGCAAAGTGCGCACGGCCTACCGCTAACGCGGTAGGGATAGTAGGGGCGCGCAGCGTTGCGAAGCAATGGAGCGATTAGCGGAACCCCGAAAAGCCCGACGGCAACAGCGTTGCCGGACCGCCCTGATAACAGACTATATTTATAAAAAACAAAAAATGATTTATACTGACATAATGAAAAAAACTTTTGGTGCTTCTTTTTTGCTCTCAGCTTTTTTGACTGGATTTTTTTTTACGGGCTGCAACCTTAAGTCTGAAAAAACGGATACTTTTGTAATCTGGACTGACCGCAAGGAATTTGTTTCTTATACAGAACTTTTTAATTCGATTCAGGATAAAACCAAGGCAATTGTTGTTTTTAAGGACAGACTTGCCCTTTCGCTTCCGCCGGAAAAAGACGAAGAAAAACCGGATTTAGTTGTCGGTTCATGGCTTAAAAATTCTAAAACAAGAAAACTTTTTAGACCGCTCGACAGTATTTTGAGCGAAGACTGCATCGATTCTTCTACGATTTATTCACCATTGCTTGAATATGGGCGCATGGCTGGCAAACAGTTTTTGCTGCCTGTAAGTTTTAACCTGCCACTTCTTATATTTTCTTCAAAAAATGAAGATAAAATTCAGAGTCAGTATTCGCTTTCGATTGAGCAGGTAAAGGAAATTGCGGGCGAGTTTAACGCAAAAAACAAACAGGGATTTTACACGCGGATGGGTTTTGCTCCGTCGTGGGACGATGATTTTTTATACGAAGTTACAAAAGAATTCGGGCCGTGCTTTAAACATAAGGGAACTTCTTTTACCTGGGATTCTGCAAAACTTGACGAAGCGGTTGCTTATATCCGCGACTGGACAACTCAAAAAAATACGGACACTACATCTGAGCAGGATTTTGAATTTAAATATCTTTATACACCAAAATACCGGCAGATTGCAGCAGAACGGACTTTGTTTGCATACACGACGAGCAGTTCGCTTTTTAGAATTTCGTTTGAACAGCTTGGCGACATTGATTTTAGATGGCTTTCGATAAAGGGCGGAATTCCTGCGGAAGATGATATTGTCTGCATGGCTCTTTATAAAAGTGCAAAAAAGCCGCAGCAGGCTCAGGATTTTATAAAGTGGTTTTTTCAGGAACAAAATCAAAAACTTATGCTTGAGCGTTCTTTTAAAATGAAGCTCGATACTATAACTTTTGGAATTGCAAATGGATTTTCGAGTGTAAAAGGCGTAAATGAACATTTGTTTCCGACATATTACAGAAGCCTTCTTGGAAACCTGCCTGCAGAAGACAGGATTGTTGCTCCGGATATTTTTTCGAGCAGATGGCAGAGCATAAAAGAGCGCGTAATTTTTCCGTATTTGAACGGGGCAATTAAAACAGATTCAACAGCACAGGCGCCGACAATGGAAAGTCTTTTGAACACCTGGCTAAAACAGTTTGAATAAAGTTTAAGAATGAATTAAAGGTCAAGGATTGAGGATTATTTATGAGTGAACTTTCTATTTCGCAGGATGAATTGAACAGACTTTTGCAGGTTGAACGCGCACAAAAAAAAGTAATAAAGCCACGTTTTATTTTTAACCGCGAAAAACTGATGCAAAAGCCGAGCTATACAAAGGAAGAAATAAAAGTAGAACTGGACACTCTTGGCGTAACCGTAAAACAGGAAGAAGTAGACAGACTTTTAGGCAAAGATTAAAGGAGTTGGTTAAAAAGTCCTGTCATTCCCCAGCGTGACCGGGGAATCCCTTTCTGTAATAACACTTTCTGTTAAAAAATCTAAACATTGAATTGCAGATTCCGAAAATCTAAGTAGAAGACTTTTTTGTTTTCTTTACTTATGAGGTTTTGGTTATGGTCAATTCTATTTCTTTAAATGCTTATTCTTATGGTGGAATTGTAAGCGGCAGTTCTGGAAAACTGTACGTACCTGTAAATCCAAGTGCCGTTATTTATTCGCAATTTGATCACATTTCTGGCGTAGCTTCTTCTAATCCAGAGCGCGGTGTTTCTGTAAGTAAAATTCATATATTAAATTCTCTTTTAAACCAGCTCATTACAATGCGTGGTCAGGCAAAAGTAAAACTAGAAGACGACGGTTCAATGAGCGAAGATCAGATGGAAAATTTAATTCAAAATTATCAGTCGCAGATTCAATACGAAATAGAAAAATCAAGAAATTCCGGTTACGGGCTTGCCGGCGTACAACCGCAGAACGGTCAGCTTTTAGACATGTTTGTTTAGGCTTTTTATAGCTTTTTAGTTCTGTAAAAACTGACATCGTCGTACTTGATGTTACGATGTCATTGTCGCGTCCCTCCCATGTCATTATCGGGCTTGACCCGATAATCTATCGTAGGAAGAGATTCCCTGGTCGAGCCAGGGAATGACAGACCAGGTCGAGATGCGGGAATGACAGACCAGGTCGAGATAATGGAATGCCAATAGAGGCAAAACAGGGACTGACATAAAAATCAAGCCATTGAAAGACCTAAAAATCGCCCCCAAGGGAATGACCTAAAAAGCGCCCCCAAGGGAATGACCTAAAAAGCGCCCCTAGGAGTGACAGAAAAATCAAGTGGGGAAGTGACAACGAAATCTAGTCATGGATTGACAATAGACCTGGACTTTGGGCTAACATCCCCCACAAAAGATTAGCTCCACAAAAGCCAGAGAACTATTGCGGATGCGGCTGTTGTAATAATTGTAAAGCTTCCGCCGAGTTTGAGCCATTTTGCAAACGACATTGGATAGCCTTCGTTTTTTACGAGTCCCATAGCAACGACGTTGGCACTTGCTCCAAACGGTGTTAAGTTGCCACCGAGACACGAGCCTACTAAAAGAGCAAACATAAAAAGGTCGCCGCCCATGCCGAGGCCCTGGGCCATCTGCTGTGCAACCGGGAGCATTACCATAATGTAAGGAACGTTATCAACAAAGCCAGAAATAAGAATACTTACAACAAGAATTACGATAAAACTCATAAATTCACTGCCACCGCAGAATTTTACGAGGAATGCTGCAAAGTCGCTCAAAAGTCCAACTCCGCTGATTGCTCCAACCACAACAAAAATTCCCATTAAAAAGAAAATTGTTTCCCAGTCGAGTTCTTTTATTAAAAGCCAGACTTCTTTTTTACTTTTTTTCTGGTTTGCTGAATACCACAAAATTCCGATTGCAGCCAGAATTATTACAAAAAGTCCGGAAGAAAGGTTCATAATTGATTCTGGAATGAATTTTGCAAGTGTTGAACTTATAAAAGAAAGAATGGCGAGGCCAAAAATCATTGCGAGCATTAAAAATGCCGGAAATGTTGAAAGAACAGCTTCGCCGTCTACCTTTGTTTTGTCTTTTAATTTAGAGAAGATACAATAAAAGAAAATACAACCGGCTAAAAGTCCTGTCTGAACTACAAAGAAGATTGAAAGTTTGCCTTCGTGAATAAAAAAGTCGTTAAAATTGTAGTTTGCTGCTGCTGCAAAAATCATACTTGGAGGGTCTCCAACAAGTGTGGCTGTTCCTTCGAGATTTGACATTACTGCAAGACCAACCATAAACATTGTCGGATTCATCTTAAGCTTTTTGCAAAGACTCAAGGCGATTGGTGCCATTACCAGAACTGTTGCAACGTTTTCTACAAAGATAGAAATAATTCCTGTCATTGCAAGAATTAAAACAATTGCAACTCCTGTTGAAGGCGCAATTGCAACAAGTGTGTCTGCAATTTTTGCCGGAACTTTTGAATAAAGAAAGAGAGCTGCAATTGTCATTGCGCCAACGTAGATCATTAAAACGTTCCAGTTGATTAACGAAGAAAATGCATTTGTAAGTGCAAAAATTCTTGTCGTTTCGGCTGTGCCTGCATTAAAAATCACACCAGGAAAAGCGATTCCAAGTACAATGCACAAAATACCTGCAAATGTCGTAAACCATACTTTCTTTTCCTGGAAGACAATGACAAGTGCATACATTAAAACTGCAATTGCCAAAATAACCCATTTTAATTCCATAAGAACTCCTGTAAAAAAATAAAAAGGCGAGCTTGTTCTGCCCGCCATTTTAATTTTGAATGTGTCTGTAAAAAATTACATATTATCTGCACATTCGTAGATTGCGTCATAAACTGTCTTTATCTGTTCTTTTTCAAGACTAGAAAAAGCTACACGCAGAGTTGACGAATCAATCGAAATTGTTCCAATCTGTTTTTCGTGCAAAATCTTTTGTCTTAAGGCTTCTGCATCAACATTTGTGTGGAAACTCATAAAGTATCCTGAGTTGAACGGAAGTGCTTCAAGATTTTTGCTTGTGTGTGTTGCTACATATTTTTTAACTTCTTCGTAGCGTTCTTCGAGAACCTTGCGATATTCTTTTTTCTGTGGTTCGGTTGAAGGCTCTGCAAAAGCGTGCAATGCAATGCTCTGGCTTGGAGAAGATGAACAGCTTACAGATGAACGGATAAGACCCATGAGTTTTTTCTCAAGTGCCTGGTAGTGTTCGTCGGTTAAGCCTTTTCCACCAAATGTTAAAAATCCTGTTCGGAATCCCCAGACAAAGTCTTCTTTTGTAGGACCGTCGATTTTTACTGCAAGAACGTTTTCGTGAAGATCTGCAAATTCTGCAAAGAGAGACTGTGGATAAATGTCGTTTTCGTAGTTCAATCCAAAATATGCATCATCATCCCAGACTAAAACCTTTGCACCTTTTTCTGCTGCATCACGGACGATTTTTATAATCTGTGCTGCTTCTGCATTTGTCGGTGAATAACCGCTCGGGTTCTGTGGAAAGTTAAGGAGAATGCGGACAAAACCTGTTTCTGCTTCTTTTTCTACAGCTTTTTTGAATGAAACAAGGTCAAAACCGTCATCTGCAAAAAGATTGAATGTATGCAAAGATGAATTGCGTCTTGTTTCTACAATTAAAGAGTAGTTGTCCCAGCTTGGATTTGGACAGAGAAGAGGTTTGTTTTCATCTAAGAAAAGGTCGGCAAGATAAGAAATTCCTGCTGTAAGACCTGGAACTACAACTGGATTAGAAATTGATTTGCCCTTTAAGCCCGGATTTTTTTTGTAAATAAAATCCTTCCAGAGTGTGCGGAGGGCTGGATTTCCGGCGGTCGGTGCATAGCCGACGAGTTCACCTGCTGACAATTCCGGTGCATATTTATGCACTGATTCAAGAATTGCAGGTTTGCCATCGATAAGAGTAGTGCCGATTGTGGCATTTGCTACTTTTCCGAGTGTTTTTGCTTCTCCTCCCTGTGCAATAATGCCTTTTGGAAAGAAGATCCTTGTTCCCAGGTCAGAAAGCAGTTCGCCTGGAGTTGTGTTTTTTAGAACTGTGTTCAATTCTTGTGCTAACGGATTCAACATGATAAAGTAGTTTATCGATTACATATTGGTGCGTCAATCATGATGCACGACACAAAATGCATAAATATACAGTTTTGGGCTTAAAAAATGGATAAAAATAATATCGATTCAACTTTAGAGGAACTTGATGCGGCTGATAATACTTTGTTCGAAAACTGCCGTAAAATCGTAGAAGAATGCAGAACAGAATCTGCAAAAAGACTTGTAGGACAACAGCACGTAATTGATGCAATTCTTACTTCCATTATAACTGGCGGACACTTACTTTTAGAGGGCGTTCCAGGTCTTGCAAAAACTCTTGCAGTTAATACTTTTGCTGAATTTTCTGGTCTGGATTTTAAACGCATTCAGTTTACGCCAGACCTTCTCCCGGCCGATGTAAGCGGAACTTTAATTTACGAACAGAACACAGGCAGATTTTCTGTGCGCAAGGGACCTGTTTTTACAAATATTGTTCTTGCGGACGAAATTAACCGTGCGCCTGCAAAAGTTCAGTCGGCTTTGCTCGAAGCCATGGCAGAACGCCAGGTTACAATCGGCGACGAAACTTATCCTTTGCCAGAACCTTTTCTTGTTTTTGCAACTCAAAACCCGATTGAGCAGGAAGGAACTTACAACCTGCCAGAAGCCGAACTTGACCGCTTTTTGCTTAAAGTTCTTGTAGATTATCCTGGTGCTCAGGAAGAAATTCAAATTGTAAAAACTGCCGGAAAAGCAAATTTAATAAAAGTGAATAAAGTTCTTTCTGCTTCTAAGATTAAGGAATTGCAGGAAGCCTACGAAAAAATTGTCTGTGCTGACAAGATTGTTGAATACATTGTTAACATTGTTTCTGTTACGCGAAACCTTAATAAAGGCCGCCGTACTGAATTTTCTAAATATATTTCTTTTGGAGCTTCGCCTCGTGCAGGAATTGCAATGTTACAGTGTGCAAAAGTGCAGGCATTGTTTGCCGGCCGTTCCTTTGTTTTGCCTCAGGATGTAAAAAACTGTGCACTTGATGTTCTGCGTCATCGTCTTGTGCTTTCCTACGAAGCTGCTGCCGACGGCGTTACTGCCGATGACATTATTTCTAAAATTTTAACATTTGTTCCTGTTCCGTAAAAATTGTTTTAGGTGAGATGAATGTCAAAAATCCTTGACGAAAATAAAAACGGACTTGTAAAAAAAGCTTCTCTCTTAAGTCTTTCTGCAAAAACTCTTGCCGACAGTTTAAAACTCGGGTGTTTTAAATCAGTTTACCGCGGGCAGGGAATTGAATTTTACGGAGTGCGCGACTACAACTGTGGCGACAACGTGCGTTCAATTGACTGGAACGTTACTGCAAGAATGGGCCGTCCTTTTATAAAACTTTACGACGAAGACAGAGAACTGCAGGTTTTCTTTGTGCTTGACCGTTCGCTTTCTATGTTTTCAAGTTCAGGAAAACAGACGCGGATTCAGGTGGCTTCTCAAACTTCTGCCCTGCTTGTGCTTGCCAGCCTTTTAAATAATTCTTCGATTGGTGCAGTTTTTTTTGATGGAAGAATTCAATTTAGTACAAAGGCAAAATCTGGGCGCGACCACGCAATGATGATTTTAAGTCATCTCGACCAGATTCAGGAAAAAATGACAAAAGGGTCTGCCCTTGCTTCGGCTTTAAACGGCACGCTCAAAATGCTAAAAAAACGTTCAATGGTTTTTGTAATTTCGGACTTTAGAACGGGCGGTTACCAGGATTCTCTTGCGCGCCTTGCCGTAAATAACGACGTAATTGCAATAAAAATTACAGACCAGCTCGACAACGAACTGCCACAAATTGGAACTGCTCTTTTTGTTGACCTTGAAAGCGGTTTTCAGCAGAAAATTCCTACAGCTTCTAAAGCGTTTAAAAATGCCTGGTTCAAAGAAAGCCGCCACAGAAATGACGTCTGGAAAGAATTTTGTGTAAGGCACGGAATAAATCCTTTGATTTTATCGACAGAAGAAGATCCGTTTCTTTCGTTGAACAGATTTTTTCTTTCGCGGAGAAAAATATGAAAAAAGTTTTTCTCTTTGTCAGCATGTTTTTTTTTACGCTGCTTTTGTCTGCGCAAAATGAAAATTCAAATTCTTCAATTCAAATTCTCCTTCCAAAAACGGCTTATACTGGCGATCGTTGTGAATTAAAATATGTTTTTCATACGAATGTTGACCTTTTGGGAGAATATTCTCAAGACAAAAAAATTCAATCTTTAGAACTTACAACAGATTTTCCGGCTTTTAACAAACTTGAACAAAAATGTCAGGTTTACAGGGTTACTCTTGAACACTCTGGATTTGAATACACTCTTTCTGTTTTTTTTATTCCCTGGCAGAGCGGAATTATTGATTTTCAGCCATTTGATCTTTTTGCTTTGGTGCGAAAAAGTCTGAATAAAAATTCTTCCGGTGAAGTTTTTTCTGTAGATTTAGCTCCAGTTACAATAAATTCCCTTGCGCAGAAAATGGGCGTTACGAGTCTTTGCCCGCCTAAAGGTCCAATGATTTTGCCGGGAACAACCTTTCTTTTGATTTTGCTCGTTGCCTGTGTCGTTGCCTGTCTTGCAATTTTGATTTTTATTCTTTCAAAAATTCCTTATTTTGTTTCATGCCTTATTTTAGGAAGACGCAGAAGACAGTTAAAAAAATCTTACAGACAAACTGAACGCCTTTTTAAGCGGAGCCTTAAAGAAAAAATTGATGACTGTCAGTTTTGTCAGCAGATTTCTACAGTTTTGAGACTTTTTTTGTCGGAACGTTTTGACAGTGATTTTATGTTTTTAACCGATGATAAGCTTTCTTTTAAATTTGAAGAAATTACCTGTGGTTCAACGGATGAACTAAAGAGCCGAGCAATCTGCGATGTTGTGGAAGTTTTGCAGAGGTGCAGTTACATTCGCTTTGCAAAAGGTTCAATTGATTCAAAAAAATTGCCTCGACCTTTGTACGAAACTGAACTTGCAGAAGGCGAAAGAGAATTGCTTGTAAGGCGTTGTCTTGAAGCTCTCAGAATTTTTATTTTTGAAACTTCAAAAAATTCTAGTGAAGAAGGTGAATCAAAATGATGAGTTTTGAAAATCCCGTTGCCTTTGTTTTTTTAGCACTGATTCCTCTTTTGTTTATTTTTAGAAAATTAAAACTATTTAAAAAGACAGCTTTTCCGATTGTTTTGTCTGACTGGAACGGCAAGAATTTTGTCTGGAAGAGCCGTTCACTTCAATTTTCTGTTCTTATTGCCAGTAGCCTTTGCATTATTGGCTTTGTGATGCTTGTCTGTTCTCTTGCAAATCCTGTAATTCAAAATCAGGAAAAAGTTTATACTTCAAAAGGGGCTGACATTCTTTTTGTTCTCGACACAAGTCCTTCGATGGCTGCCCGCGATATTGCAAATATGACTCGACTCCAGGCCGCTCAGCAGGGAATTCACACTCTTGTAAAAAATAATCGTGGAGCTGCCTTTGGGCTGGTTGCAATGGCAAGCGAAGCGGCTTCGTTAGTTCCGCCGACAGTTGACCATGAGTTTTTTCTTCAACGGCTGGATTCTCTTGTAATCGGCGGACTTGGAGAAGGCTCTGCCCTTGGAACCGGTTTGAGCAGTGCGGTTTACCATTTAATTGCGTCGAACGCTCCAAAAAAGTGTATTGTTTTAATTACAGACGGAGAAAACAATGCCGGTTCAATTCACCCGGAAACTGCAGCCAATCTTGCTTTTAACAACGGAATTACACTTTACATTTTTGGAATCGGCACAAAAGGTTCTGTTCCAATTGAATACGTTGACCCGCAGAGTGGAAAAGTTCATGCCGGCTATTATGATTCAGACTTTGACAGTTCTTCTCTTGAACAGCTTGCCTATATTGGCGGTGGCCGCTATTTTGGAATCGAATCCACACTTGAACTTGCAGAAAGCCTGGACTTAATCAGCCGCAAAGAAAGTGTTTCGCAGAGTTTCCATTATAAAGCGCAGGTAAAAGAACTTTATTCCTGGTTTTTAATTTTGAGTGCAGTGTTTTTCTTTTGTTCATGGATTGTGCACCGTATATTTTTGCGGGAGATTTTGTAATGATCTTAGTTGAACGGCCATTTGCATTTTTATTTTTGCTTTTACTGATTCCCCTTGTTTTGTGCGATTTTTACCGTTATAAAAAAGTTGTAAAAAGCCTTGGAATCCTCAATTTAATGAACAACTTACAGCAGAAAAGTTCATATTCGCATTACGCAAAATCTGTTTTTTTAAGAATTGCCCTTCGTTTTTTTGCATGCGTTTGTGCGGTTCTTGCTTTTGCAGGAATTTCGTGGGGAACCAAGGTTGTTCCTGTTCAAAAAAGCGGAGATGCAGTTGCCCTTGTTTTTGACATTTCTTACAGTATGAACGCAACCGACGCTCCTGGCGGGCTCACTCGGCTTAATGCTGCAAAAAGCTATGTTCAGGGGCTTTTAGAAAGAATGAGCGGAACTAGCGTAAGCATTGTTCTTGCAAAGGGCGACGGCGTTGTTGCAGTTCCATTGACCGATGACAAAAACAGCATAGATTCAATTTTAAATAATCTTTCTCCATTGCTTATGACGGCAAGCGGCTCTTCAATTGGAAAAGGAATAAGCTGCGCAATACAGTCTTTTTCGAAAAATTCAAGCCAGAATGCGCATATCTGGGTTTTTACGGACGGAGATGAAACAGACAATCTTTTGCTTCCTGCTTTGGAAGACGCGGCACGGTTTGGATTTCCGGTTACGATGGTTGGTTTTGGAACTGCCAGACCTGTAGAAATTATAGCCGGCGACGGAGTAACAAAAGTTAAGACTTTTTTAAATGCAGAAAAAATGATTGATGCTGCAGCCACAGCCAGCAGAAAAATTCTTTCGCCTAAAAAGTTTGGCAGGGCAGACAATTCAATATCTTATGTTGCTGCGGATTCCGAAGGTTCGGCCTACGTTCTGTTGAATCAGCTGTCGGATAAAAAAACACTCGGAGAAACATTTGAAGTTCAGCGTGTTTCGCACCACAAACTGTTTATCTTTCTTTCGATAATATTTTTTAGTTTTTCGTTTATTGCCTCAGAACTTGATTTTGCACATTTGTTTAATTCAAAAAAACTCTTTATTGCAGGTATTTTTGTTTTTAGTTTTTCTTTTATGTCGTGCAGGTCTCAAAAAGCTTCTGTTCTTGCCGGAAACTTTGACTGGCTCGAAAAAGAATATCAGAGTGCAACAGCGCGTTTTTTGCGTTCTTTTAATAATGCAAAACTTGAACAGGACCAGCTTACCGCCGATTATTGCAGTTATAATTTAGCTTCGACTTATATTATGCAGGAAGAATACGAAGCAGCCCTTTCGCGTCTTGAACAGGTTTCGCCGGAAACTAACCCTAAATTGCAGACAGCGGTTTTTTATAACCTTGGAATTATTGCAGGCCGCAACGGCGATTTTGAACTTTCGAGGGAATATTTTAAGAAAGCGGTTTTAACTGATTCTTCAAATATAAATGCAAGACTCAATCTTGAATTTGTAATGCAGCAGTTAGAAAGCCAGAATACACAATCTGCCGAAAAAGAAATGACAGCCGTGAGTGTGGACAAAAACGGAGAAACACTTTCTAATGCAGTCTTTACATTGATTCAACAGGAGGAACAGGAACGATGGCAAAAACTTCAGTCAAACAAAAAAGATTCCTCTGTCGTGGATTATTAATATTTTTGTTTTTGTTGAATGGAATTTTTGTAAATGCAAAAACGCCTTCACCTTCTGTCATAAGGAAACTGAAGGTTGAACCAGATACACAGGCTTTTTTTACGGCTCAGGAAAATGGCTTTACGTTAAAAATTCCTGGAACAGATCCGATGCTTGTTCAGACAGATTTGCCTCAACTCCCTGAAGGAATTCAACTTATAACTTCTAAAAAAGAAGAATATGTGAACGAAGAAGGCGAACGTGGAACTCTTGTACATCTGTGGTTTACATTTAAAGAAACTGGTCCTGTCCGTTTGCCCCCTTTAATCGTAATTGTCGATAAACGTACTTTTTACCTTCCGTTTGGCGATGTGACTGTTTTTGAAAATCCGAATTTAATCAGTCCTCAGCTTTTGGTTGATTTTATTTCCGGGGCAAAATTGAATCGTTCAACTGGCGAAATAAAGGTTTACGAAGCCGTTGCTGGAGAAGAAATTATTTATGAACTTAAATTAAAGTATTTTTCGCAGATTCTTTCGTTTGATTGGCAGCTTCCAAAAGATTCACTTTTTAAGGAACTAAACCGCTCAGATTATGCACGCGGAAAAACTGCCGGCAGGACTTTTTCTGACCAGGCCTTAAGCGTTGCAGAGTTCAGCTGGAAACCTCTTGTTCCTGGCGAATACATAATGCCTCAGGTTTCTGTTTCGGCAGTTGCCTACAATGGAAGCACCCGCACATTAAATGTTCCGCGGGTCGTAATAAAAGTTGTTCCGGAAGCAAAAAAAGAAAGCGAAAAAACATTTAAAACAGAAAGCTCTAAAAAACTCTTTGGTTCAGCCTTTACTCAAAATCCGGCATCAGTTTATCAGGAAACTAAAAGTGAATTTTCTAAAGAAGACTGTAAAAAACTTGCAGAATTGCGGACAATCGAAAAAAAATCTTTTTCATTAAAAAAGGCGCGGGCAGAGCGTGCAGATTTTGAACTTTTGCACGGACTTTCGGGCGCAGAAAACGAAGTAAGGCTTCCGTTTGTAAGATTGTTTTTTATTTTGACTTTTGTCTTTGTTTGTCTAACGCTTTTATTTGCATTTTTAAGAAAAAAGACAGTTGCAGTTGTCTTTTTAATTTTGTCTGCAGTGTTTATTGTTTTTAGTGCTGTTGTTGGAAACAAAATAACAGACGAATATGCAATTTTTGCCGGCGGAAATATTATGCCGGTTCCGGAAGAAACAAGTTCGGCTGTTCATAAAGCCGAAGGCGGTCTAAGGGTAAAAATTGTAGAAAAGACGGGTGAGTGGTTTTACATAACGTCAAACGATGTTAACGGCTGGGTTAAAAAAGAAAATATATACGAAATAAAATAATGCGAGGTTTATATGGATTTTGGAGATATTTTAGAGCAGTGGTCGCAAACTCAAAAAGAAAATTCAAAAAAAAATAACGCACAAAAAAAGTCCGCTCAGGTTAGTCATAAAAAAGCGAATGCCCCAACGGCAGAAGAAAAAGCATTGATTGCGCAGGGCTATAAAAAAACTGCACGCGGTCAAATGGAAGAAGATGCAAAAAAAACAATAAATCCAATGGAATTGTGGCTGCGCCGTTATGGAACAATTGACAAAGACCGTCTTAACGAAGAAAGCGAAGAATCCGGCAAAATGGAAAGCCGTGAATATTTAAAGAACATGAGGGCAGAAGCGAGAATTGACCTGCACGGATTTACCAGAGACGAAGCCTGGGCAAAACTCGAAAGTTTTATAAACGACTGTCTTAGACGAGGCTTAAAAAAAGTAGAAATTGTACACGGAAAAGGAATACACAGCCACGGCAGTGATCCTGTTTTGGGACAGATGGTTCGCACATTTATTGAACAGAACAAACACTGTGGCGTAAGTGGACACAACGATAAAAATCACGGAGGCTCGGGTGCAACCTGGGTTTTGTTAAAGTAGTTTTAAACTTGGTTAGAACTTGTTTTAACCTTGCACTTTGAGACAGGTTTTTAGCTAGTGGCTATTTGCAGTATTTTTATTGAAATTCAACATTCAGACTAATTAAAAAAAAGTGTTTTAATGTTGTAACCCGTTTAAAAAATGATTATTTTTATTTTGTAAAGGTTTACTTTAAGGCGCACAAATGGCGCAAACAGCAAAACGTAAGGAATATACATTGGAAGATTTATACGAAACATTGGGTGTTCAAAAGAACGCAACTCAGGACGAAATAAAATCAGCATACCGTAAACTTGCAATGAAGTATCATCCAGACCGAAATCCTGGAGATAAAGCTGCCGAAGAAAAATTTAAAAATATTACAGCTGCCTACGATGTTTTAGGCGACGAAACAAAACGCAGAAATTATGACAGTTTTGGTTCAACATCTTACGGGCAGCAACAGAATAATCAGTCTTATAATCCTTGGGGCGCTTACGGATTTGGTGGTTCTGCAGGTGGTTATTCTCAGCAGGACGATCCATTCTGGCAATGGACAAATTACGGCAGTCAGAATTCTTCAAATAGTGAACGCCGTACATATTATTACAAGTATGAAGATCCAAAGAAAAATTATTCCCGTGGGGACTGGTTTGCAGAACTTTTGAGAAGTGCTGCCATGTTCGTGTTCTGCCTGTTTTTTATGCGCTATAGTTTTTTTATTATTCCGATTGGACCAATTTTGTGTCTGGCGGGGGTTGTTAAAGGCTTTACGGGGGTTGCAAAAAGTTTGCGCGGTATTTTTACTCCAAAACCAAAACAATAATTTAAAAATAAAAAACCTGCGACTTTTTCGCAGGTTTTTTTTGTATCTTAGCGTTCGCGGAAAATTATACGACCGCGGTTTAAATCGTATGGAGAGAGAGCAACTTTTACACTGTCGCCCGGAACAATTTTAATGTAATGCTTACGCATTTTACCTGAAAGATGTGCCATGATTACGTGTCCACCGTTCTTTAATTCAACACGGAACATAGTATTTGGCAATGCCTCTTTAACAACTCCTTCAACTTCTATAGCTTCTTCTTTAGCCACAATTCCTCCAAAAAAAGTTTGCCTTTTTGTAAGTTCTTTATTATATTTATTATCTACTTATAAAAAATCTTGTCAACGGGAGTACGGCTATGGAAAAAGTATTCATTGAAAAAATGAGAGAGAAATTAACTGAACAGAAAAACACAATTCTTGGATCTCTTGCTGCACAAAGTGAAGATTATAAAAAAATTGTTGAAGGTGGAGAATCTGGAGACGAAATAGATGTTGCATCTGACGTTGTTGACGGACGTTTGCTTGAATCTTTGGGCACACAGGACTCAAATCGTCTGCAGATGATTAACAATGCCCTTGACCGCATTAAGCAGGGAACTTATGGCCGCTGCTTAATGTGCAAGGAAGAAATTCCTCAGGAACGCCTCGAAGCAATTCCTTATGCATTTTTGTGCATTGACTGTCAGACAAAAAATGAGCGCCAGAACCGCTAGTTTTTAAATCTTGTAAGTTATAATGTTTTTGTTGTCCGGATATGCAAGTTCTGTATATCCGGCTTTTTTTGCTAATTCAAGTGCAAGTTCAAATTTTCCGTCTAAATTTTCTGCAATGTGAGAATCCGAACTCAACATAACAGGCACATTCTTTTCGTGTAAAAGCGTTAAAAAATACAGTGAAGGGTAAGGCCTGCTCATATAGCCTCTGGTTATTCCGCCTGTGTTTATTTCTGCAATTACGCCACTTTTTTTTATTGAATCTGCCGTAAGTTTTAACTGTTCCTTGTACCATGATTCACTTTCGTCAAAAAACGGTGTTTTTTCGTTGAATTTTCGTATAAGGTCTGGATGTCCGATAACCGAAAAATTGCATTTAGAAAGCATTTCGCGCTGAGTTTCAAAATAATGGCAGATCATTTTTTTTGCATTTCCGTTGTAAAGCGTTTTAATTACTTCAAAAAGTTTTTCTGCGTTCCAGTCAACGGGATTTGTTTTTTGTGCACAATCTTCGCCATTGTATAAATAATGCACTGAGCCGATTAAAAATTCCGGTTCAAATTGTTTATAGGCGTCAAAATCTGCTTTGCAAAATCCTTCTATGTAATCTGCTTCAAATCCGTATTTTATTTCGATTTTGTCTGAGTATTTTTGCTTTAAACGCAAGATTTCGTTTTTGTAAGATTCAAATTCTCCCGTTTTTATGCTGTCGCCAAACGGAATTGGCCAGGTTGAATGGCTGGAAAAACCTAAAATCTTAAAACCCTTTTGAATTGCAGAAAGCACGTTTTCTTCTAAACTGCTTTTGCCGTCGCAATATGTTGAATGAGTATGAAAATTTATTTTTGCAGGAAAGTTTTTATTATTCATTTTGTTCTCCTAAAAAAACGTTAGAAGTGTTCCCTCTCTGTCATGGCTGTGCCCGCCCCTGGTAATTTTACTCTGCCTGTCATTACCGTGCCACGACACGGCAATCTATTATGTAAAGAGATTCCCTTGTCAAGCAAGGGAATGACAATGGCATCAAACATTGAATGACAACGAAATCAATCCAGGGAATGACAACGAAATCAAGCAGGAATGACAATGAAATCAAGCAGGAATGACAACGGAATCACGCAAGAAAATGATAATAGACTTGGACATTCCTGTCATTGTCTCACCTTGACCCGACAATCTTGTCTCAGTCTGTCATGGCTGTGCCCTCACCCGGTAATCTTGTTCCTGTCTGTCATTGTCGGGCTTGACCCGACAATCTGTTGTAGGAAGAGATTCCCTTGTCAAGCACGGGAATGACAATGAAATCAAGCTGGAATGACACCGGAAACACGCAGGAAAATTACATATTATCAAGTGAGGGAATGCATTATGGCGCTCCTTCATTTTCGTTTATAAATTTTTGAACAAGTTTTTTAAATTGTGCATATTCGTGCTTGAATTCTTCCAGGTTGAACTGACAGCCGGAAACGTCCTTTTCTTTTGCCGCTAGATTTAATCTTTTGCCGTATTCAGCGAGTTTTTTTGCGCTTACGGTTCCTGAACTTCCGTTTAAAGAGTGTCCGATTCTTCTTAAGGTTTCAAAATCCTGTGCCTGTATTGCCTGTTCAGTTTGTCCAATAAAAGACTGAGTTTGTTCTATGTAAGTTTTTAAGATAAGGCAGGCTGCTTCTGTATCGTTGCCTACTGTGTCCATAAAATCTTCTTTGTCCCACGCCTTGCCGGAATTTATTGTGTCGAGTTCGAGAGTGGTGACAGCGCTTAAAAAAGGAAGTTCCATAATCGGCTGCCAGGTGTCGAGAAGTTTTCGGATGGTTTCTCTTTTAAAAGGTTTTACGATTATATCGTTGATTCCAGTTTTTTTGTAAGCTTCAAAATCGTCCTTATCGTTGTTTGCCGTGCAGGCAATTATTATTCCCTTATAGCCGTTTTTGCGGATTTCTGAAGTTGCCTCGATTCCGTTTTTTACAGGCATTTGAATGTCCATAAAAATTAAATCCATTTCCGGCGTTTTTAAAATCTGTTCAACTGCCTGCTGACCGTCTTTTGCCAGAAAAACATCTGCACCAAATTTTCTTAAGAATGTTTCGAGCAGTTTTCGGTTTACAGGATGATCTTCTGCAACGAGAATTTTTTTATTTTTTGCGATAGAAGATTCGTCAACGGCTTCGAGGGCTGCAATTGAATCGTCGTCGGCAAGTTCAAGTTCGTCTATGTTGTCGGTTTTGTTGTGTAAAGAATCGTAAAGAAGGTCAAAAACTTTTTTACGCTTAAACGGCTTATAAAGATAACCTTTAAACCAGTTGAGCATTTTCATTTTTGCTTCGCTTTTCATCTGTCCTTCGGGAACAAGAAGATAAAGGTTTGGAATATTTTTTAGTTCTTTTTTGTTTTTAATGTCGTTTGCAAGATGCCAGCCGTCAATAAAAGGCATTAGCATATCAAGAAAGGCAATCGTAAAAGGTTCTCCGTTTTTTTCTGCAAGGACAAGAAATTCAATTGCTTTTTGTGCAGAAGAAACTGTTTTTATGTTTTTAATTCCTGCGTGGAACAAAATATTTGCAAGAGAAGCAGAAGCAAGTGAATTATCTTCTACGATTAAAACTTTTTCGTTTTTTAAAGCACAAAGAGCGTCGGCTTTATTAAATTCTTCAAACTCAGGGGCAGGCGAAAAAGGAATTGTAAACCAAAAACAAGATCCGCCTTCTTTTGGAGAATCAACTCCTATATTTCCGTTCATTAAGTTTACAAGATTTTTGCAGATGGAAAGACCGAGACCTGTTCCACCAAATTTTCTGTAGGTAGAAATGTCGCCCTGATAGTAATTTGTAAAAAGTTTTGACTTTTGTTCTTCTTTTATGCCGATTCCTGTGTCGGTTATTTTAAAAAGCAAAAACTTATCCTGCTTTTTTAATTCAATATGAACAAAGCCTTTATTGGTAAACTTTACGGCGTTTTTTAACAGATTTAAGATTATCTGCTGAATTCTTACAGGATCGCCTGTCATTATCGGCGGAACAGAAAAATCAATGTCGGTAATTATTTCGAGTCCGCGGTTAAAGGCTTCGATGCTGATTAAATCTACAACCTGTTCTGTCAGTTCAACAATGTTAAAAGGAACGGACTCGAGTTTGAATTCCTGCGAACGGATTTTTGTAAAATCGAGAATATTGTTTGCAAGGTCGAGTAAAACATCTGCGCTAAATTGAATCTGGCGTATATATTCACGCTGTTCGCTGTCCATGTTTGTTTCCTGCAAAAGTTCCACATTTCCAATTATCGTTTGAATTGGCGTGCGGATTTCGTGCAGTGTGCTTGCAAGATAACGGCTTGCTTCGTCGAGGCTGTCGGCTTTGCTAGATTTTTCCATTTATGATTTCGAGAGCCTTTTGCAGAATAAATTCTGGTTTTTGCGGTTTTATAAGGTAGGATTTTGCTCCTAAGTAAATCGCCTGAACAATTATGTCCTGGTTTGTTGCCTGCGAGTAAATAAGAATCGGGCTTTTTATAGAACGCTGCTGAAGGTTGCGCAAAATGTCAAATCCGCTGATTCCAGGCATAAAAATATCGAGTACAATCAAAGTGTAGTTTTTTGAATTTGCTGCAGCCAGAAATTCCTGTCCGCTTGCAAAAAGTTCGCAGTTTGCGTTAAGCGATTTAAAAGCAATAGAAAGCAACTGGCGGACAACGGCGTCATCGTCAACAATTGCAATATTGAATACAGAAGAAGTGTCCTGTTTTTTTTGTTCTGTGCCTGTTCCTGAATCAGAATAAAAGCGCATTTCAACCGAGCCGTCGTCAGAACTTCCTGTATCTGTAAGAATCTGATCGGAAATAATATCCTGCACAGTCGAAGAAGCTCCGCCTTCTACTACGGAATTTAAAACTTCGTTTAAGCTTGAAACAACTTCGATTCCAAAATATTCCGTGTGGCCTGCAATAAATTCTTTTGCAAACTCGTCGAGCGAAAGAACTTTTACATTTTTGCGTTCAATCCGCTTGTCTGCAAGAATGTTGTCAAAAAGAAGTTCCAGGTTGGAACCGTCAACAAAACTCAAAGAAAGGTCTGTCATCATGACAATTACTTTTGGACAGTCGAGGCGGTTTTTGTCCATAAGTTCTGTGAGCTTGTATTTTAACAGGGACATTTTTTCGCGGTTCATGCCCTGAGCAATTTCAATAAAAATTATGTTTTTGTTAAGGTGAATTTCCAGCACGCACGGAGTAATGTCCATGGTAAAAGCTGAACGCAGGATTTGACCGATTGATTCAAAAAAAATGTCAAATTTGATTGGCTTAGTAAAATATTTGGCAACTCCAAAATGAATTAACTGACTGACACGCTCTTTTTCAATATGCGGACCTGAAATAATCATTGGAATGCGTACAGTGTTCGGATTTTTTGCCTTTTGTTCAAGGAATTCCGACATGTCATCGATGGAAGATTCAATATCGAGAATAATTAAATCCGGCAGAAGTGACGACATTTTTATTACGGCATCGCGGTGGCCCTGGGCTGTTTCAACGGCAATGTTTTCTTCAGTCAGTTTTTCTTTTAAAAATTCCCGGAACATTGGGGAAGCATCGATAATTAAAACCTGCTTTTTTTGAAGTTGTGCCATAATTTAATTTTAGAATAATGTAAAGGACTTTTCAACGATGAATTTATCAGGGCAAAGTTAATTTTGAATTCCTGTGCTGCGACTGGTTTTAGAGTGAGCCTATTTGCAGCGTTTTTACAGAATCCTGGCGTTTACTCTTATAAAAAAAATGTTAAAGGTATTTTCCGGACTTTTGTTTGTGCTAGAATAAAATTATGAATATTGCTGTATTTTTAGCTCCCGGCTTTGAAGAAATCGAAGCCCTTAGTGTTGTTGATTATTTAAGAAGAGCTGGACAAAACGTTGTTACTGTAAGCGTGCCGGAAGACGGTTGTCCTGTAGAAGAAATTATTGTAAAAGGAAGCCACAACATAAC
This sequence comes from Lachnospiraceae bacterium, assembly GCA_963651875.1. Lineage (GTDB taxonomy): Bacteria > Spirochaetota > Spirochaetia > Treponematales > Treponemataceae > Treponema_D. Next base: position 21,768 of record CAVJSA010000041.1, read on the forward strand.
CGTAACGGCAGACCTTTTGTTAAAAGATTTTATAAAAACTACGGAAACTGCTTTTCCGGATGCAATTTATTTTCCGGGTGGAATGCCTGGAGCAAAAAATCTTGCCGACAACCAGTTTTTGTTCAATTTTACGATAAAAATGGCTCGCAGTGGCAGAATTGTTGCTGCAATGTGCGCTTCTCCGGCAGTGGTTCTTGCTCATACCGGAATACTTACCAACCGCAGATGGACGTGTTACCCAGGAATGGAAGGGCAGCTTGCAAAATGGTGCGGAAGTGAATTAAAGGCCAGTGAACTGACAGAAAATTCAAACCATATAAAAAATGTTCCTTTTGTTCTCGATAATAACGTATTAACCGGAAGAGGACCTGGAAC
>CAVJSA010000042.1:0-21831 GCA_963651875.1 Lachnospiraceae bacterium
TCTGACCTGATATTTTGCAATATATTTGGCGCAATGCAAAAAAACAAAGTTGTCATTGTCAGGAACCGACACTGCAATGACAGAGAGTGTGTCATTGTCTCACCTTGACCCGACAATCTGATGCCAGGGGAGATTCCCGCATCAAGTGCGGGAATGACAAGTTTTTCAAGTCCGGAATGACAGTATAAATAACTGATGTAAACAAGACAAAAAAAAGCGCGCTTTGTTGCAAAGCGCGCTTTTTTCAACTTAAGAGCTAAACTTATGCTCTCTTGAGGTGGATAGCAAATCCGCCAACTTCTTTGTCGAGGTAAACAACCTTGAGTGGAGAAGCGTTTTCTTTGCCAACCCATTTTTCTGTTCCAGCTACTGGATTGAATCCGAACTGTTTGAGGTAAGCGAGTGCGCGTTCAATGTTGTTGCAAACCATAGAAATGTGGCCGTTTGTTCCGCGTCCGTTTTCTTTCATGATTTCAACCTGTTCAGAAGCGAAGATTGAAGAGTTGCCGAATTTTGAAGCAAATCCGAAGAGTTCGAACTGTGCTGCAATTTCTTTAGCTTCTGCTTCGTTCTTTGCATTGATTCCCATGTGGTCAATGTGGAATCCGTGCATTGCTTTTACAGCGTCTTTACAGATCTGTGTAATTTCGTCCCATTTTTCGCCTTCGATCAAAGGCTTTTTAACCATCCAGGTTCCGCCCATGCAGAGGATGTTCTTGCGTTTTGCATATTCAGAAACGTTTTCTGTGTTAACGCCGCCTGTTGGCATGAATGTGCACTGTGGGAAAGGACCGCCAAAGTCGTCGATGATTTTGTATCCGCCCTTGCGTTCTGCAGGGAAAAGCTTAAGGTGTGTTACGCCCTTGTTTACACAAGCAGTGATTTCTGAAGGGTTAGAAATTCCAGGCATTGTAGGAATGTTGTGTGCAAGACACCAGTCAACAACTTCTGGGTTGTATCCTGGAGAAACGATGAATTTAGCGCCTGCTTTTACAGCGCGTTCTGCCTGTTCAACATTGAGAACTGTACCAGCTCCAACGAGCATATCTGGTTCAGCTTTGATCATAGCTTCGATAGCTTCTGCAGCGCATGCTGTGCGGAATGTAACTTCTGATGCAGGAAGACCGCCCTTTACGAGAGCGTGTGCAAGATCTGCCGCTTTTGAAGCATCGTCAATTGCGACAACTGGAATAATACCAATGTCACGGAATGTGTCATAAACATCAGCCATTTTAGGACCTCTAAAAAAAATAAATTTAATATAATATAGTGAATTCAAAAAAAATTGTAAACGAGAACTGTTTTCTATTTTTATGTCTGTCTTTCTGGGCCGGCGCAAAAGTTAATGATTTGTGATATGATTTTTTATTATGGCTAGAAAATCTCAAAATAAGAAAAAAAGAAATTCCAAAAAGAACAATTCATCTTTTTCAAAACTAATATCGTTTTTTATTGTAGTTTTTGCTCTTTTTTATGTTGCTTATAAAACGGTTCCTGCCGTTCAGCAATTTACAGATGAAAAAATTGCAGAAGCAAAAGTTTTTGTACAAAAAAACTTTCCGGACAGTTTTGAACAGCCTTCTGTAGACTCTGTAAAATCTGAGCAAGATGCGCAGTCCTCGCAAAATCAAACGTCTAAAGAGGTGGCTCAATCTGCTTTGCCGGCAGAATCAACTCAGAGCGTTTCTCCTGCTAAAAACGGCTATATTGCTCTTCCTGTCAATCTTGAAAAACCGTGGTGCCCAGCACAAAATCATAAAGCAGACCACGAACTGCGCAACTATGAATATTATTCAATTTGTTATCGCGAAAATTATGAGCAGGCTGAGTGGAGCGCTTACTGTCTTACATCTGACCATCTTGTAAAAAATGCCGGACGTTCGGACGATTTTAGACCTGACCCGGAAATTTCTACAGGTTCGGCAACGCTTGCAGACTACAAGGGCAGCGGATACGACAGAGGACATCTTTCGCCGGCTGCGGACTTTGCTTTTGATAAAACTGCAATGAGCGAAACTTTTTATATGTCTAACATGAGTCCTCAGGCTGGAAGCTTTAACCGCGGAATGTGGAAAGATCTTGAATCTAGTGTGCGCGACTGGGCAAAAAAGTTTGGCAGGGTTTATGTTATTTCTGGCCCTGTGCTCGATAAAGATAGTAGCGAATACGAAACAATTGGAGCAAACAGGGTTTCGATTCCTCAGTATTATTACAAAGTAATTTTAGCTCCTTTATACGAAGACGAAAACGACGCTGCAACTCCAGAAGATGCAAAAGCTGTCTGTGCGCTCGCCTTTATTTTTCCAAATAAAAAGTGCGAAGGCTCTTTTTTTGATTATGCTGTAACTATTGATGAAGTAGAAAAAAGAACCGGGCTTGATTTTTTTAGTCAGTTTGACGAACAGACACAAAACAGTTTTGAAAGTTCTGTAGTTTTACAAAACTGGCAGTAAATTAAAACGGGGCGTTGCGTGTGTGGCTTTCCCCTCCTTATTAAAAAGGAACTTTTATTATGAAAAAAACTGGACTTTTTATTTTAGCTCTTTTATTTTTTGTTTTTTCCTGTAAACGCTATCCAGAAATGACTCTTGAAGAAATCGAAGCGTTTAAGGCTGGCTCAGCTCAGGGAATTTTGTCAAAAACAATCGATAAACCTTATAAGGGAGAAGAATGGAAAACCGGAAAAACTGGCGGTGTGTGGAACACAACACTTTCCGGCGACCCAAAAAGCTTTAATCTTTTGATTGCAGAAGGCGACGGCGTTACAAGCGGAATTTTAAGCTATCTTACGGACAGCCTTGTTGACTACAACCTCGTAAAAAAAGAATGGACGCCCCGGCTTGCTGATTTTAAAATTGTGACTGACGAAAAAAACGGAACTCTCGACGTTGTTTACACTCTGCGCGACGACCTTTACTGGTCTTATTACAACAATTCAGAACCTGCCGTAAAAATTACAAGCGACGACGTTGTTTTCTGGTATAACGAAATTTATGGCGACAGGGAATGTGCTTCTTCTGCCTATAATTCCCGTTTTATGACAATGAGCGACGGCTCAGAAAAAGAAATTACAATAGAAAAGATTGATGAACGCAGTTTTGTCTTTCATTTTCCGCGGATTATTGCTGAACCTCTTTTGGCAACCAATATGAATTTTGGACCGGCCTTTATCTATAAAGAGGCAAAAGAAAGTGGCGGAGTAAAGGCAGTAAAACAACTTTTTACGGTTGATGTTAACCCCAGGACAATCCCAAGCTGCGGACGGTATTTTTTAGTTCAGTATGTGCCTGGTCAGCGGCTTGTTTATGAGCGCAACGAAAGTTTCTGGGAAAAGGACGAAGAAAATAAAAGCATTGTCTATCCGGATAAAATGGTTTGTCAGATTGTCGGGGATCAGAATACTTCTTGTCTTTTGTTTAAGCAGGGCAAGATAGAATCTTATTCTCCACTGCCGGAACAGCTCGAAGACGTTGTAAACAATGCGGACAATTCGGGTTCTCAGGGATATTCAGTTTTTTCGAGTGCCGGCAACCTGGACGCTTCGTTCTGGACTTTTAACCAGAATCCAAAAAACAAAGACAAAAAATATTATAAATGGTTTACGACAAAAGAGTTCAGACAGGCGATGAGCTGTCTTTTAAATCGTGAGCGCATAATAAAACAGACTTACCGCGGTCTGGGCGAACCAAAATATTCATTTTTTAACAGCGCAAACCGTTTTTATAACGAAGATATAATTCTGCAATACCGCTTTAGTCATGCGCATGCACAAAAACTTTTAGAATCGGCAGGTTTTGTAAAAAAAGACGATGGATTTTTGTACGATAAGGACGGAGTTAAGGTTGAATTTGATTTAACTGTCGCTTCTTCCAATAATATTTATTCTGATATTGCGCAGATTATTACCGATGAATGTAAAAAAGAAGGAATTACGATAAATGTGCGTCAGACGGACTTTCAGCGTTTAGTTGAACAGCTTATGTCTTCGTACGACTGGCAAACTTTATTGATTGGGCTTAGCGGCGGTTCACTCTTTCCAACTCAGGGCTCAAATGTTTGGTTAAGCGGCGGAAACTTACACATGTGGAATCCTTTGCAGCAGACTCCGGCAACAGACTGGGAAGCTCGCGTAGACTGGCTTTATAACGAGGCAAGCTGCATTGTAGATGCACAAAAAGCAAAACCGTACTGGGACGAATATCAGCAGATTATTCTTGAGCAGTGTCCTGTAATTTATCTTGTGCGTGGCAGAAGTTTTTATGCAATTAACAACCGCTGGGATTTTTCTAACTTTTATTTTGACAATATGAACGGAGCCGACACAACACATTTGTGGTTAAAGCAATAGTTCAGGAATACAGTTATGGAGCTTTTTCCCGCTATTCGCAGTTCCGCTGTTCGCTCCATTGTTTTTGGGCGATTCGCTAAAGCGAACCTCCCAAAAACAACGCCTGTGGCGCTGCTACTATCGGGGCTAGGTGGCTTTAAACTTATAAGCGAAATTATATTTTCAATTACAAAATCTTTTTTTTTGGTTATAATCACCTTATGTTTAATAATTTTATTACAGTCGTAAAAATGTTTGTCTGGATGCTCAAAAGAGACAAATACAGAAAACTCTGCATAAAGCTCGAAAAGCAGGGCAAGGCAGACGAAGTTGATTCAATCTTAAAAGAGCTTGTTCCTCAGTGGGCACAGTATGTTTGCAAAATTACCGGAACTCAGGTCGAAGTAAAAAATCTCGAAAAACTCCCTAAAGACAGGGCAGTTGTTTTTATTGCAAATCATCAGGGATACATGGATATTCCTGCAATTTATGGTTTTGTGCCTAAGTTTATTTCTTTTGTTTCTAAAAAAGAAATCGGCATGATTCCTCTTATTAAAGACTGGATGCGCTTTTTGCACTGTACCCTTATGGAAAGAAAAAGTCCGCGCGCTTCGATAAAGGCAATTCACGACGCTGCCGACAACGTAAAAAAAGGTTACAGCCAGGTAATTTTTCCGGAAGGAACGCGCTCTAAAGGTGGCTTACACCACGAGTTTAAAGCCGGAAGCTTTAAACTTGCTTTTTTGTCTCAGTCGCCGATTGTGCCTTTAACAATCGAAGGCTCTTATAAAGTTTTTGAAGAAAAGGGCAGGGTTTGTAAAGGAAACAAAATTACGATTACGATTCACGACCCGCTCGAAACAGAAGGCTTAAGCCGCGAACAGCAGAATGAACTTCCATCGCAGATTGAAGAAACGGTTTGTAAGCAGCTAAAACCAGCAGAAGACGCATATTTACTTACACACAATAAATGAAAAATTTAAAAATATTTTATCCGTGGATTTGTTTTAAGAATAAATTCCCGCTCGCTTCCTTTATTTGTGGGCGCCTTGTTACCATGCTTGTAATTTTGTTTTTACTCGGCTGGGCACTTTTTGCCTTAATGGCGCTCGCTCCCGGTGACATTGTTGACCAGATGATGAGCCAGCAGCTTATGAGCCAGACTTCGGTTACAGCTGGTGCCGGGGCAGGAAGAGACAATGTTTTTAACGAAGAACAGATGGCTCTTTTAAGGGCAGAAATGGGAATCGACAAACCTTTTACGGTGCAATATTTTAAGTGGCTTAAAAGAGTTATTGTTGACCACGATCTTGGCGTAAGCCTTATAAGTCGTGCGCCTGTAACTTTTTTAATAAAAAGCCGCATTGTTAATTCTTTAATTTTAAATTTAATTTCGCTTATTTTTATTACTTTATTTTCTTTTTTGCTGGGCGTTTATTTTTCTAGTAAGGCAGGAACTAAAACAGACATTGCTGCAACTTTTTTTGCATTGTTTTTTCATGCCTTTCCTGGAATCCTGCTTTTAATTCTTTTTCAGTTATTTGCTTCTTTTACGGGGCTGTTTCCTGTAACTGCTTATCCAGATTTTCCGTTCAGCGATTCTCCTGCAAAGTTTGTTTTTAGTTATGCCCACCATGTTTTTCTTCCTCTGCTTGCTTCTTTTTTAGGAGGAATTGGTGGAACAATGCGCACAATCCGTTCAACAATGCTCGATCAGATGGGGCTGCCTTATATTATGGCAATTCGTGCGCGTGGAATTTCTGAACGCCGTGTTTATCTTGCCCACGCTTTTCGCAATACATTAAATCCGTACATTACAGGCAGCGCAAACCTGCTTGCAAGTCTTTTTTCTGGTTCGCTCGTGCTCGAAATTATTTTTTCTTATCCGGGAATCGGCCGTCTTATGTACGAAGCTGTTTTACAGCAGGATGTAAATCTTGTTCTTGCAAACAGCATGTTTATTTCTGCCCTTGTCCTTGTTGGAATGGTAATAAGCGACATTCTGCTTGCCGTTGTAGATCCACGAATCCGTTATGGTAAAGAATAATGAAAAACTTTTGTAAATATATAAAATCCCGGCCGCTTGCTTTTGGTTCTGTTATTTTTATTTTGGTTCTTTACGTTTTTATGATTTTTGCAGAATTTATTGCCCCTTATTCACCTGTAAAGACTTTTGAAGAAGGAACGTTTCATCCTGCAAATATTGAAATTACAAAGACTGGCTTGTGTGCAGGAGAATTTCGTGTGTTAAATCCTTCTTCCTGGCAGTATGCAAAGGTAAAAGGACTTAACCATAAAATTCAATTTTTTGTAAAAGGTGAACAATACAAACTTTTAGGCTTTATTCCCTGTTCGCGCCATCTTTTTGGAACAACTAAAGACCCGTTAACCGGCGAAACTTACCCTGTTTTTTTGTTTGGCGCAGATAATTTAGGGCGCGATATGTTCAGCCGTATGATTTACGGAAGCAGAATCTCTCTTACGATTGGTTTTGCCGCAAGTGCCGTAAGCCTTTTTCTTGCAATTATCTTTGGAGGAATTGCAGGTTTTTTCGGAGGAATTGCCGACTGGACAATCATGCGTTTTTCCGAATTTTTTATGCTTATTCCCGCTCTTTATTTGATTTTGTTTTTGCGTTCAATTTTAAACAGCAGCATGAATTCCGGACAAAGCTACATGGTTATTACCTTGATTTTAAGTCTTGTCGGCTGGCCTGGAACTGCCCGAACCCTGCGCGGAATGGTTCATTCAATTAAGCGAGAAGAATTTGTTCAGAATGCTCAGCTCGAAAAAATTCCTTCAATTGTAATAATTTTTAAATACATTATTCCTCAAATTTCAAGCCTTTTAATCGTAAGCACAACACTTGCAATTCCCGGCTTTATTATGAGCGAAACGACTCTCTCTTATCTTGGGCTTGGAATTGCAGACCCTGCCGTAAGCTGGGGTTCTATGATTAACCGGGAAATTTCAACTCTTTCTAATTTAAAAAACTTTCCATGGCTTTTAATTCCTGTTTTTTTATTGCTGGCTGTTACCCTTGCATTCAACTTTTTTGGCGATGCCCTGCGCGACTGGTTTGACCCGTACAGCGTTGTTTTTAAGAAAAAGAGCTTAAAGGCGTTTTTTACCAGAAATTCAACTAAAGAAAACGTTGCAGAAAAAAAAGAAAGTTTTGACAGTGCAAACCTGCTTTGCGTGCGTAATTTGAATGTAAATTTTATAATTCAGCGTGGAAAAAATACTGTAAATATTCATTCTGTGCGTGGAATTTCTTACGACGTTAAAAAAGGCGAAATTTTGGGAATCGTAGGAGAATCCGGCTCTGGTAAATCTGTTTCGACAGTTGCAATTTCTGGTCTTTTGCCTGTAAATGCAGTTGTTAGTGGCAATATTTATTTTAACGACGGCTCTTCTTTTACAGACCTTACTTTGCTGGACAATGCAAAGATGAGAAAATACCGCGGGCGCAAAATCGGAATGATTTTTCAGGAAAGTGGAAGGGCGTTTGATCCTTTGCAGAATATTGGTTCAGTTTTTTTGGAAACCTTAAAAAATATGGAACCATCGATTACTCGCGAAGAGTCTGACAAAAGAGCCTGCCAGCTGCTTGAAGAAGTTGGAATTACAGATGCTCAAAACCGCTTAAAAAATTTTCCCCATCAGTTTTCTGGCGGACAGTTGCAGCGCATTGGAATTGCCCTCTCTCTTGCTCAAAACTGCGAACTTTTAATTGCCGACGAACCGACAACAGCCCTCGACGTTACTGTTCAGACACAGATAGAAGAACTTTTGCGTAAATTGAATAAAACGAGGGGGCTGGCAATTATCTTTATAAGCCACAATATTGAACTCGTGGCGCGTTTGAGTCACACAATGATTGTTATGTACGGTGGCAAAATAATGGAAAATGGACAAAGTAAAACTCTGTTTAAAAACCCAAAGCATCCTTATACACAGGCCCTTTTAGCTTCTACGCCGCGCTTTGGAAGTCATTATACAAAAGAAAAACTTGTTTCGATTCCTGGCCGCGTAACAGATCCTGCTTCTCCTCCAGAAGGTTGTCCTTTTGAGCCAAGATGTTCTTTTGCACAAAGTGAATGTAAAAAAGAGAATTGTTCTTGCTATAAATATAAAGAAAATTCAGCATTAGCAGATAAAGTTTTGGAGAAGTAAAACATTATGGAAGAAAAAACTGACAACATAATAGAAATAAAAAATCTTACAAAGCGTTTTACTCTCGATTCCGGATTTTTTGCCCGCAAAGACCGTTTTGTCTATGCTGTAAACGATGTCAGTTTTTCGATTAAGCGTGGAGAAACTTACGGTCTTGTTGGAGAATCTGGCTGTGGAAAATCTACGACGGCAAAGCTCATTGCCCGAATGTACAAGGCAGACAGCGGTCAAATTGATTTTACCCCAAAAGAAAAAAATCTAAAAATTTCTAAAAACGAAAGCACCCCGCTGATAAAATATATTTTTCAGGATCCATCACGTTCTCTTAATCCGAGAATGACTGTTTTTTCAATTTTGACAGACGGCTTAAAATATTCTAAGCATTGGCCTGGAGAAAAAGAAGCAAGACAGGCTGCTCAAAAAATTATGGAAGAAGTCGGGCTAGATAAAACTGATTTAGACAGACGTCCTTCTGCTTTTTCTGGCGGACAGAGGCAGCGTATTTCCATTGCCCGCGGACTTTTTAGCGAGCCAGAACTTTTAATCTGCGACGAAGTTGTTTCGGCTCTTGATGTTTCGATTCAAGGGCAGATTTTAAATCTTTTACAGGAAATCCGTGCAAAAAGAAATTTAAGTTGTCTTTTTATTGCTCATGATTTGTGTGTAAGCTGTTATTTTTGCGACAGAATCGGTGTAATGTACCGTGGTGTTTTAGTTGAAGAAGGAAGGGCAGAAGATTTTTATAAAAAGGCAGTTCATCCGTATTCAAAATTGCTCTTTGCTGGCGCTAGCGGAAAGCACGAAAATACAAACGACAATGCAGAAGTAAAAACGGCTCTTTCTAAGATTGCAGGCTGTCCTTTTGCACACAGATGCCCTAAAGTTCAGGAAAAATGTAAAACGGAACTTCCGCCGTGGACAATGCTCGAAAATAAAAATAAGGTGCGCTGTTTTTTCCCTTGCGTTGCAGAATGAATTTTTTTTTGATATTATCGTTTCTATGAATCAGTACAAAGAATTAGATGATGAAGTTGCTTTTGCCTTAGAAGATTCGCTTAGAGAAATGTGTCTTCTTATTGCCGAAAATAACGATCCTCAGACAATTTATGATTTTTTTGAATGCCTTTTTACACCTGCAGAATTAAAGGATTTTGCAATGCGCTGGCTTTTAGTAAAAGAAATCGATAAGGGAACTACACAGCGCGATATTGCCAAAAAGTTTGGAATGTCGCTTTGCAAAATTACAAGAGGTTCAAGAGAATTAAAAAAGCCGGATTCTGCTTTTAGACGCTTTTTAGATTTAGCGGAAAAACTTCATAAAAATTAAAAAACATTTTAAAATTCAAATCTTTCTTAACTAAAATTTTTAAATTCCGATAATAAAGCATAATAATGTAAAAAAATCATTCCGACCTGGGTTTGACTAAAAGGCGACTGCCTTTTGTTTTGCCCGCGGTGATTTTTTAGGGGATATTATGAAAAATCCGGAATTTTATAAAGTACTTTCTTTTTTTGCTGCTGGTTGTTTATGCTTTTTAGGCTGTAAGACAACTTCGAGTGTTAAAGAAGAGCCGATCCAGCAGATGATTATGGACGGTCGCTTTGACGAAGCAAAGGATCTTTTTACAACAAAAACAGATATTAATTCTCAGGATGAAAACGGCGACACTGCAATTCATGTTTGTGCAAGGATAAACGAAGCAGATTTAATAACATTTCTTGTTTTTAAAGGCGCAGATATTGAAATTGCAAACAAGGATGGAGACACTCCTCTTTTAGTTGCCATAAAATATGACAATATCGAAGCTGCCAAAACTTTAATTGCACTCAAGGCAAATATTTTTGCAAAGGACGAAGACGGAATTTCTGCATTACAGACGGCAATTGCAAAAAGCGAAGATTGGTACGACATTATGATTAATGAAAAAACAGGCCAGATTCGTTCTGTTGAAGGTGACACGATTGTTCATTATTTTGTCCGCACCTTTGACGAAAAGGCAATTGAATACTGTATAAAAAAGCAGCTTCCGCTTTCTGTAAAAAACAATAACGGCGAAACTCCAGTTGCGCTGTGCTATCAGAACGCTCAGGACGAAGTGGCAATCCGTATTGCCGCAAAACTGATTCAGGCAGGGGCAGAATGTGAACGTGGAAATTTTGCCTATTTTGAAGATGCCGTAAAAACTCATAATACTCTTTTGCGCTTTACCGACGGTCAGACTCCACTGCACCTTGCAACGATTTCGGGACATACTGGGGTTGTAACCTACCTTTTGAACGAAAAAACAAGTGTCCGCCTGTCTGACCTTTTACAGGCTCAGGATATTGCTGGTTCTACACCTTTGCACGAAGCCGTGCGCTATGGGCAGGTAAACATTGCCCGCCTTTTGCTTTCTTATGGAGCAAAGGTTGATGCGCTTGACGCAGTAGGAAAATCGCCATTCCTTTTGATTATTCCTGCAGAAAAACAATATGCAATGTACAACACACTTGTTAATTACAATGCTGATGTAACTCAAAAAGACATGTACGGAGACACAGTTCTTCATATCTGTACAATGGCAGGTGTACAAACAGATGTTCTTTCTTATCTTGTAAGCCACGGCGCTCCGATTAACGAACGCAATAAACAGGGCGTTACTCCTTTAAGTCTTGCAATCGAAAAAAACAATCTTGAACACATAGTTTTTTATGCGCAGTCAGGTGCTGACATTAATGCCCAGGACATGGCAGGAAACACTCCTCTTGGTCGCGCCTTAGAAAGTCCGACAATGAACATTTTGCAGAATATGATTACTCCAAAGAATGTTCTTTCTAAAGACAGTTCTGGAAATACTCCACTGCACATTGCAATTTTAAAGGACAGCCCTTTTGCATACGTAAAATTTCTGGTTGAAAGCGGGGCAGACGTAAACGCACGCAATAAAGACGGTGGTTCAGTTTTGTTCCTTGCTGTAAAAAAGAATAAGAGAGATGTCGGTGACCTTCTTTTATCCAAAAATGCAGACATTTTTGCTTCTGATACAGAGAATAATTCTCCGCTTAGAATTGCACTTACAGAAGGTGGAACTGTACAGGACTGGCTTATTACAAGCCGAACTTTGAACGCAACTGACGGTTCTGGAAATACTCCTTTGCACTATGCCTGCGAATGGAAACTTGACGACGCTGTTTTGAGCCTTATTCAAAAAGGAGCAAATGTAAACGCCCTTAACGCAAATGGGGAGTCCGCACTCTTTGCAGCCGTAAAGGCAGATTCTCCTTCTACGATAAATATTCTTGTAGAAAACGGAATTATTACAGACACACGTTCAAACCTTACCCGCGATCATTTAGGAAATACTCCTTTGCATTATGCTGTAAAGTGGAACAGTCTGCAGGCAGCTCAGTCGGTTATTCTGCTTGGATTTGATGTAAATTCTCAAAATCTTTCTGGAAAAACAGCCTTGAGTGACTGCTGTCGTTCTAATAAACGCGATATGGCAGTTCTGCTTATTAACAATGGTGCAAACGTAAACGCTGCAGACGTAAGCGGACGCACTGTTTTAATTGATGCAATCCAGAGTGGAAGTGAAGAACTCGTAAAACTTCTTTTGGAAAACGGCGCAAATCCGCAGATTCAGGAAATGAGTGGCCGCAATGCTTACCACGAAGCTGCCCTTACTGCAAACATTAATATTATTAACCTTATCCGTAAGGCTGGTGGCAATCCTTTAAGCCGCGACATTTATGGAGACAGTCCGTTTAGTCTTGTTCTTCGTTATGACGAAAAAGTTTTGCGCGCTGTTCTTGGAACAAATAAAAACATTGTTGATTCAGACGGAAATACTCCGATTCACATTGCGGTTGCGCACAAGGTTGCACAGAATCAACTGGCAATGTTAATAAATATGGGCTATCCGATCAGCCAGCGTAATGGAAAAGGTCTTACTCCGCTTAACATGGCAATTACGAACGGACAAAAAGCTCTTGCACTTACCCTGATTGAACGCGGTGCAGATCCGTTTACGGCAACTGTAAATGGAGACAATGCTCTTACAAATGCATTTAAGAACGGTAATATTGAAATTCTTGATGCAATCTGTAAATACAATGCCCGCAGTGCAGATTATGCCGGAGACACGATTTTGCATTATGCTGCAAGAATTGCAAACGAAACCCAGGTTCAGCATCTGCTTGATTTAGGTTTAGACCGTTCTGTAAAAAACCTTAGCGGCGAAACTCCGGCAAACATGGCAAGCAGATGGAATAGATCAGCAGTAGCCGAACTGCTAAAATAGTTTTTGAAAACTGATTGACTGATTAATTGATGGAGGTTTTTGTTATGGCAAATACTTTTTCTTTACGCCTTTCTGCTGCTGAAAAATCTAAGTTTCTTGGTCGCTGCTACGGCTGGATGGCTCTGGCCCTTTTTTTGAGTTCTGTAACTGCATTTTTTACTGCTGCTAATATTTTTACGGTTTTGCCAGACGGAAGACCTGCATTGAGTGCACTTGGAAAAATTCTCTTTGCCGGAAACGGAATGGGCTACATTGTTCTTTGTGTAATAGAAATTGCCCTTGTTATTTTTTTGACCTCTGCAATCCGTAAAATGAGCGTTGGTCTTGCCTGCGCTTCGTTTATTGTTTATTCAGTTGTAAATGGACTTACGCTTTCTAGTATTTTTGCTGTGTATCAGATTGGTTCAATCGCCAATGCTTTTTTAGCAACTTCGATAACCTTTGTTTTAATGTGCGTTTGGGGAAGTAAAACAAAATCTGATCTTACAAAACTTGGCCGCTACTGTGTAATGGCTCTTTTAGGCGTTGTGCTTGCAACAGTTTTGCATGTTGTTTTAATGCTTGTTACAAAAGCTCCGCTTGCAATGCTCGACTTAGTAATAAGCATTGCAACTGTATTGATTTTTACAGGGCTTACCGCCTACGACAGCCAGAAGATTTTAAGAACTGCAGAAAACGCACGCGATAGTGCAGACTTTAAAAAGGTTGCAATACTCGGTGCTCTTGAACTCTACCTTGATTTTATAAACCTTCTTTTAGCTCTTTTAAGACTTTTTGGAAAGAAAAGAGACTAAAAAGTCTACATTTATTTATAAAGTAAGAATATAGCCGGAACCTTTGCGATTTCCGGCTTTTTTGTTTTTTTCCATTCTGAAATTGTCTTTGTTTTTATAAACTGCGCTTTTGTTGTAATGCCTGCAGCAATGCAGAGTTTTGTTTCTGCCTTGCAGGTTTTTAAGAGAGTGTCGAACATTTTGTCGTTACGGTATGGAGTTTCGATAAAAAGCTGGGTCTGGTTTTCTTTGTACATTCTGTTTTCGAGTGTTTTTATTTTGCCTTCCCTCTCGCCGTTTTTTACCGGCAGATAACCGTTAAAAGCAAAATTCTGTCCATTGAATCCGCTTGCCATTAACGCCATTAGCATTGAATTTGGTCCAACCAGAGGAATTACCGTAAGATTTTTTTCGTGTGCGAGTGCAACTGCACGGCTCCCCGGGTCGCCCACTGCAGGGCAGCCTGCATCTGAAATTATACCCATGCTTTCGCCTTTTTCGAGCCAGAGGAGAATTTTACTTAAATCTGCATCGTCGGCGGTGTGTTCGCTGAGTTCTGTAAATGTGCAGTCGTCGATTGGAAAGTTTTTATCGACTGAAATTAAAAAGCGAACTGCACATTTGCGGCTTTCGACAATAAAGTGTCTTATGTTTTTTATTATCTGTGTATTTTCTGAAGGAAGAACTGAATTTAATGAAGAATCTTCGCCTAAGGTGTTTGGAATTAAATAAAGTGCACAAGTCATGCGTTTATTATTACAAAAAATGCATTCATTCTCAATTGTTGGAGAATTAAAATAACTACAACGCAGAGTTTTAGCCCGGATTGTAAGGCCGCCGAAGGCGTTCGGCTGACAGACAGAGTTTACTGTGTAAATGTCTGTTTGTCTGTTATTTGTGCTACGGCTGGTACGTAAGGAGTGTTTTTTTGACAGTATGTCAGCCGAATGAAGCGCAAGCGTAAGCCTGAAAAGCCGGCAGAGACTGTTTTTTACGCTGCAGCTTAAAATGGCTCCATAAAAAGAAAAGAAGAATTCAATTTATTTGATTTTAAAGTTGGAGTATAATCGGTTCATGAAAATTTTAATTAGACCACACGATATTGGAAAAGGTTCGGCTGACTGGCTTGGTCAGAATGCTCACGAATGGGGCTTTGACGGAGTTCAGCTGGCTATTGCAAAGGCTGTTGAAGGTCAGAATGGAAATCCTGGAACTTTAACTAAAGACGTTATAAAAGAAATCAGGGACGGTTTTAATGGGCATGGAGTAGAAATTCCGCTTTTGGGGGCTTATTTTAATCCGGTTCATTCTAATAAAGAAAAAGTAAAGCTTGGGGCTGAAAAATATGCAGATCATTTGCGTCATGCCAGTGAATTTGGGGCAAAATTTGTTGCTTCGGAAACAGGTTCTTACAATGACGACAAATGGACGTATAATCCAAAAAATCAGACGGAAGAAGCTTTTGAAGAAGTAAAGTCGATTTTTGCGCCAATGCCGGCGATTGCAAAAGAAAGCGGAGTTTGTATGGCGCTCGAAGGCGCGTGGGGACATTGTATGTATTGTCCTGAACAGTTAAAGCGTCTTGCTGACGAAATTGATCCTGGTCAGGAGAGTTTCCGTTTTATTGTTGATATTTACAACTATTTGTACATTGGAAACCACGAAAAACGTGCTGAGATTTTTGATAAGTGCCTTGAACTTTTTAAGGGAAAAATCTGTGGCTTCCATTTAAAGGATTACGTTGTAAATGGCGAAGAACTCGAAATTGCTCCTTTGGGGCAGGGAATTATGGGCTGGAAAGACTTTTTGCCTAGAATTGCAAAAGAAGTTCCTGACGCATACCTGATTTTTGAGGGCGTTAAAAACGTTCCGGAATCGCTAAAGTTTGTCCGCTCTATTGTCGGATAGATTGCCGGGGCTGTGCTTTGCAATGACACAGCCTCATGCTCGCCAACGATAAAAAACAACTCGCGTTGTAAGACTTACAGCGCGATTGACTCTAATGTTGTTGTAACTCCTGTCTGTTCGATTGCGGCCTTTATTTTGCCTGCAATGCCGTCAGATATAAAAAGTCCTTCCTTTGTCTGTTTTTCAAAATTGTTGTATTCAATTTCGCCTGGAACAAAGATTTCTGCAACGCCCTCTCTTTTTCTTGAACCTTTTATGCGTTCAATCGTAAGATCCATGTTTTCCTTAAAACTTTCTATGCCTGTAAAGCGCGAAATGTCGATTGCGGCAAAATTGTAGCCGATTTTATCTGTACACTCCGCCGTTGTGTCGCCCTGTCCGTCTAGTACGGAAGTTCCGCTTAAAAGTGTGGTTATTATGAAAACGATTAAATCAAGTCCATAACCTTTGTAAGTGCCAAACGGAAGCTGTGGTCCGCCGCCTAAAATTACATCTGCCGGGTTTGTGGTTGTTTTGCCGTCCTTCGTGAGTGCCCAGTCGTCTGGAATTGATTTGCCTTCTGTGTGTGCAAAAAAGATTTTGTTGTAGGCAACGTTGCTTGTTGCGGCGTCAAAAACAACCGGACGTTTTTTACCTGCAGGAACTGCAACACAAATCGGGTTTGTTCCAAGAACTTTGTCGTAACCGCCAAATGGAGCAACTGCAAGCCCGGTTGAAGTAAACGAAAGCCCGATCATGTTTTCTTTTAAGGCGTCCATTGCGTAGTAGGCTGCAAAACCAAAATGAGTTGCGTTGCGTACTGTAGAAACTGCAACTCCTGTCTTTTTTGCTTTTTCGATTGTTTTTGCCATTGCAAGTTTACCTGCAACTGAGCCAGGCGCGTGGTCTGCGTCAAAAACTGTAGTGCCCGGGCCCTCTGCAACGATTTTTATATTTGCAGCCGGATTTATTTTTTTTGCGCGCATTAATTTTGAATAATTTTCTGTCTGGATAAGGCCGTGTGAGTGGATTCCGCGCATTTCTGCCTGGACAAGGTTGTCTGCAACTGTGTCGGCTTCTTCTTTTTTTAATCCGGAAGCCTGAAAAATCATGGATTCAAGTTCGTGCATTTTTTTAGGATCTACGATAATACTCATTTTTTATTTCCTCTTTTTGTGGATTTACCATCAACTCTGATTTTTTTATTATCGTTATCTGCGCAGAATTTTCAATAAAGACTGTATTTTTTAATCCTTGCAGGTTCTTCCGCCCCATTCTTTTGAGTGTTCTCTTTCGTGGGCGATTACGGCGTCAAAATCTGCTTCCGGGCTGCAGTTTTCTTCTACATAGCGGGCTGTTTTTTCTAGCCGGCGCAGACATTCACTTTTGTCGTTGTAACCCATTTTACTTGATTCGATTGATTCCCCTAAAATGCGTATGCTTTCGTCATAGATTTTTGTTGTTACCGGGAACGGCTGTCCGTCTTTTCCACCGTGGGCAAAACTAAAGCGGGCAGGATCTGTAAATCGCGCTGGAGTGCCGTAAATAACTTCGCTTACGAGGGTTAAACTTTGTAAGGTGCGCGGACCCAGGCCTGGAGTTAAAAGAAGGCTTTCAAAATTTTTGTTTTCGCTTTCGTAGGCAGTTGCAAGAACAGCTCCAAGTCTTTTTAAATCGACGTCTTCGGCTCGGATTTCGTGGTGGGAAGGCATTACAAGATTTCTGTCGTTGCGTATTAAAATCTGTGAACCCTGCCATTTTAGGTTTTGTGGCGTAAGTGGCTGGAAAGTTGTGTTTTGTAGTGTGGAAGAATTATTTTGTCCTTTTTTAGTATTTGAATTGTTTATCGAAAGTTCTTCATCAAAGAGATCAAGCTGTAAAAAATCTCCTTTGCCCATTTTTTCAACTTCGCGTAAAACACGGTCGGGGCGTTCATTGCTTAACGAAAGAATTTTATTGCGCGTTGTTTTTGCGTTTAAATCAGTTAGGTTCAGTATTAAGCCCTGGTTTTCGCCTGTAACTCCTGTGTGTGGCGCTTCTACAAAACTTCGCAGTTTTTCTGAAGACCAGTGGTAACGCCGTGCTTTTTTTTCGAGGACGTTCATTCCCTGCTGAACTACTGTCCAGTCGCCTTCGTCGCTTAAGATAAAATTGTGCTGGTAAAGCTGGAATCCGTCCTGGACTGCTGTTCCGTCAACCTTTGCCGCAAGTTTTGAACAGTTTATAAGCTTGTTTCCGTCCATGCCGGTCATGTCGGCTAAGATTTTTAATTCATCTGGAGTGCGTCTGCTGTATTTTCCGCGTCCGCCACAAACTACGATTCCCAGGTCTTTTGCGCGGCGGTTTAATCCACGTTTTAGTGCATACATAACGCTTGTGGTAATTCCGGAAGAATGCCAGTCCATTCCAAGAACTGCTCCAAGACTCTGAAACCACAAAGGATCGCTTAAACGAACGAGAACTTCTTTTTTGCCATAACGCATTACTAAGGCTTCGACGATTAATGTTCCAAGCGACATCATGCGGTCGGCTAGCCATTTTGGAACTGTGCCTGTGTGTAAGGGTAAGTCTGCGTAACCAGAACGTTTTATCATTGCTGTGCAAGTTTTAAGGCAAGGCTCATAAAACTTTCCCCAAAAATATGATTATAATGATCGTAAATACTGTTGCATGCTTCTTTAAATTCCTGTAAATCAGGATAAGTTATAATCATTCCCTCTTTTTTTAATTCTGTAATCAGCAGAAGTGTCTGCGCCTTTACGTTATTGCGGTCAAATTCTTCCGCCTTGTTTGCAGCTTTCTGGATTATCTGTCTGTCTTCTTCTGAAAGTGAATTCCATACGTCTTTTCGTATAACAAGAGGCATTGCGTCAAAACTGTGGTTTGTAACTGCAAGATATTTTTGTATGCGATAGAGTTCATGATAATAGATTGCAGGAATCGGGTTTTCCTGGGCTTCAAAACGCCCACTTTGCAGGGCTTCAAAAACTTTATAAAAGTCCGCCGGTTCTGCGTGACAGCCAAGTGCAGAAAGTGTTTCCATTACAGGCTTATTTGCAGAAGTTCTTATGTGCAGATCTTTTAAATCTTTTAAGGATTCAATTTTTTTGTCTGTTGTCGTAATGCATCTAAATCCGTTCGTAAAATAGGCAAGGACAACGACATTTAGGTTTTCCATTTTTTTATCGATATTTTTTACAAAACGGGTTTCGAGAAAGTTATAGGCATTTTCAAAACTGTTAAAAAGATAGGGCAGGGCGGAAATTGCCATTTGTGGTTCGTAGAGTGCAAAGTTACCGGCACTCGAAACTGTCATGTCGAGAGGGCCTCTTAGTATAATGTTTTCGATTAATTCAGTGTCCGAGCCTTTTAAGCCAATTGAAGGAAGTTTTGAGCTGTCGTAAAGTTCAACTTCGATTTTGCCATTTGATTTTTTTTCAACTTCATCTTTAAATATGGTTGCAGAAATAGCACGCGGAGTTGAATTATTTGTCGAAAATCCAAGTTTGAGCTTTGTTGTAGCAAAAAACTCAGAAACGCAACAGAAAGACAAAAATAAAATAAAAAGAACTTTTTTCATTGCATTACCAAATATCAATCCGCCTTGTTTTTTGCAGGGAAAACGGTTGTTTGACATATTATAACATCTTGTCCAAAAAGTTGCAGAAGCCTTATAAAAAATTATAATTGCGGGCGGGGAAAGTATTGTAACTGTGGGTTACTCTAAGTCTTTTCCGGTAAAAAGGCGGATATTATTTATTTTTGCAAAGTCTAAAGCTTTTTGGGTGTAGCCGCTAAAAGAAATATACCACCAGTTTAATTGAGTTTCTGCTTTTAGTTTTAAGTCCGATAAATCTTTACAAATGTGTTTTTTTAAGTCGCTGTCGTTTACTGGACTATTGTGGAATTTACATTCTGCTAAAATTACTTTTGAACAGTCGGCGTTTGATGCGACAATGTCAATTTCTTCTTTTTTATTCCACCATTTTCCTGCTTTTGTAATGGTAAAATCTAGTTTATGAGCTTTATTTTGCTTCCATAACCATTCAATGCAGATATTTTCAAA
Organism: Lachnospiraceae bacterium; assembly: GCA_963651875.1. Lineage (GTDB taxonomy): Bacteria > Spirochaetota > Spirochaetia > Treponematales > Treponemataceae > Treponema_D. The sequence continues at coordinate 19,510 of CAVJSA010000042.1, forward strand.
AGGAGAAGAAGACAGACTGTTCAGGTCTTTTTTTATTAAATTGTCATAGATGCTTTCGTAATTGCCAAATTCAAGAGCAGAAAAATTTCTGAATACAAAGTTGTACCAGAATCTAAAAAAGAAATCCTGAATTTTATAAAGTCCGCGTTGTGTATTTTGTTTTTCACCTTTTGAACTTAAAACTGGAAATTCTCTGTTTACAATTCCAAGTTCAACAAGATTTTTAAGATAAACAGACAATTTTCCTTTTTCAATCAAAGTTGACTGCTGTATTTCATTAAAAGAAGTTTTTCCGCTGGCTATAGATTGAATTCTTTCTAAAGACGAAACTTTAATATTCTGCTATAGTCTCGCAATGCATAAAATATTATTTGTCTGCCACGGAAACATCTGTCGCTCTCCAATGGCAGAAATGGTCATGAAAGACCTTGTAAAACAAAACGGTTTAGAAAAAGACTTTTACATAGACAGCGCTGCCTGCCGCACCGACGAAATTGGCAATCCGATTCACCACGGAACAAGAACAAAATTAAAGCAGATGGGCGTTCCTTTTACAGATCATCGTGCCCGTCTTATAACGGTTGACGATTACGAAGACTGGGACTTAATTATTGCCATGGATAGCGAAAACATGCGCGATCTGCACAGACTTTTAGAGCAGGACACTCAAAACAAATGCCACAAACTTTTAGAATACACCGGTCAGAACCGCGACGTAGCCGACCCCTGGTATACAGGCAATTTTGACGCCACCTGGGACGACGTTCTTGCAGGCTGCAAGGCTTTGTTAAAAAGAATTGTTGGGTAAGAGTAAAAAAAAGTGGATATGAAAAAACTGTCCTGAAAGCGTGCTGACTTTTAGGACAGGCATGTTTGGTGTTTATTTATAAAACTTGATTTGCGTGCCAGGATAATTTTTGTAAAAATTAATAAAATCAAAATAATAGACCTGCATGACGGTTAATATTCTTGACAGATCTTTTTCTGGAATTTTTCCTTTGTTATGAACCATTTGCAAGCCCCCAGACTTTTGTATCATTTTCTAAAAGGTTTCCTTTTGTTATATGAAAATGAATGGGGTCATTATCATTTGTATAAGTGATGAGTATTCCGTCTTTTTCGCAAAATTCTTTTCTCATATTTCTATTACCCCTCCGCATAAAAAGTTCGCGTTACTACTAGGTATGATTTCTGTCAGATTTTATTTATCAACCGTGTTAAAACATCGTTGCATTATGTTCTGGCTCTGTAAGTTTAATATGATTTTTTTAATTACTTAAGTTTGAATTGAATTTTCTTAATTTTAATAACTATAGGCTTGAACATTTGTATTTTGGAGTGTTTTTAACAGATGTGCTAAAAAACAAAAAATATGAATCCAAGTTTTGCGGAAAAATTATAAAATTCAATTCCGCTTTTTTGTTTTGTTTTTGTTAGTTTTTCGGTGTAGTAATTTGAATACATGGTTCCGTAATCTAAAAACTGTTTTTCAAAAATTCCTTCAACATTGAGTGCAAGATATTTTGAAAATTTGTAGCTGGTACAAATGTTAATTTTTATGCGTTTAAAATTACTGTAAAAAAGGTATTCGCTGTCAAAGCCACTTCCGCTTGCTCCGTAGTGATGATCCATAACGTCGTAAAAACTAAATGGAGAAAAACCAAATCCGGCTTTTAAATATAAGTTATTAAGTTTTATATCTGAATAAATCGATAAAAAACAGCTAAAATCATGCTTTGTGTAATCGATTCCGGCTACTCTTTTTGCTTTTCTTGCATTTTCGCTGTTCCATGCTTCGTCTTTTCCCGTTTTTGAATACTGCCAGCCACCATACCAACCATAGCCGTTTCTTCCTTCAAAAGCGCTGTAAGTATAATTTACCGAAAAACCTGGTGAAAAACTAAGAATGCCGTTAAAAACGTTAAAGTTATATAAAAACTCTAAGTTGCCGGCGATGTCATTTTTTATATTTTGTTCGTGAATAGAATACGTCGTTTTTAAGCCACTTAAATTCCAGTCAGAATCATACATATTTCCACATTCAGCAGGAATTGCGCTAGCAAAATTCAAGTTTAAATTTATCTGCTTAAAAGTTATTGAAGAAAAAAGCCCCACTTTTACAGCTGGGCTTATGTTCCATTCAAGTTCGCTTAATTTTTCTGATACGGAAGTTGAATAAACAATTTCTTTTATTTGTGATTTTGAAACAATAATGTTTGGCGTAACCGAAATTGAAAACACCGTAGCAAAAACTGAGTATGCAACAAAAAAAACGGCAAATGTAAGAAAAATTTTTTTCATAAGAAATAATTATTGTGGTGA
>CAVJSA010000043.1:0-21167 GCA_963651875.1 Lachnospiraceae bacterium
TTTTTTTAACGTCGATTGAAGGCGGATTTAAAAATTAAAGTTCATAAAACGGATGTTTTTTTTTGTGAATTTTGATAACATACTGTTATGAAAAAAAGTGAAGGAATTTTAATAAATGAAGTTCCGAAAAATCAAAAATTTTATTGTAAACAATGTAAAATCCTAAATCTTTGTTTTGCAGTTCTTTTTATTTTTATTTTATCTTCCTTTGTGTTTGGAAAAATAAAAAGTTCTAAAACCTATTCAATTTATTCAAAAAGGGGCGCTAAGGCTTTTCCTAATATTTCTCTTGAATTAAATTCTTCAAAAAAGTGGACTGTTGAAGGAAAACAAAGTTGCAGCGCTTTGTACGAATGCGTTATAAAAAATAATTCATCTTTTCCTGTAAAAAACTGGATTGTTCTTTTAATTTTGCCAGAAGAATCATTTATTTCAGGCGAACCGTGGAACGGAAAATTCACCATGTTTAACGAAAAACTTTTTGTTTCTCCTGGTGAATACAATCTTAAATTTATGCCAAAATCTGACAATTCCTTTGGTTTTGTGTTGAATTCTCGCCAGCTTGTAGAAAATGCACATTACAAAATTGAATTTCAAATGGATTTTAATCCATTATATATTCCAGCCTTTAAATTTCTGGTACTTTTTACGTTTTTTGTTTTTATTGCAGCTCTTTCTGTAAGACTTTATATGTTCAGAATTGAGCGTTTCGGAATAATTCAAAAACAATGTTTTGAAACTATTGCAAATATAATCGATTCTTTTGACGAAACTACATACCAGCATTCTAAAAAAGTTGGTTTTTACGCTCAGAAAATTGCCGAAAGACTAAAACTTAGTCAAAAAGACATTCAGCATATTTTTTATTGCGGGCTTGTTCACGATATTGGAAAAATTTCTGTCATGAAAGAACTTTTAACAAAAACATCTGAGTTTACGAATGAAGAAAGGGAGTTAATGAAAAAACATACTGTGGCTGGTGCAAAATCTCTCGAAACTTTTACTTCAATTCCGCATTTAAAAGAAGTAGCTCTTTATCATCATGAACGTTTTGATGGAAATGGATATCCTTATGGACTAAAAGAAATGCAGATTCCGCTTTTTGTAAGAATTATTAGCGTTGCAGATAGTTTTGACGTTATGGCTTCAAAAAGACCGTATAAAGATATTTTTTCTTTAGAAAAAATAAAGGAAGAACTAAAAAACTGTAGCGGAACTCAGTTTGACCCAAAAATTGTTTCTGTAATGATTCAACTGATAGAAGAAAAGATTGCTCCGGTAGGAGAAGGTGTTCTTTAAAAATTGAATTGACGATTTTGTATAAATTTACTATATTTATATTGAGTATTTTGAATAATAAATGGGGGTGCACCGGTTTCGACGGCTGTGAATAATGCATTTGTTGCATGTGGGAGTGAAGGTTCCCTGAACTGACAAAAAAAATAACTGCAATTTTCGAAAGAAAAGAAGAAGAAGTTGTTGAAGCTTCTTCTGCAGAAGCTCTCGCTGCTTAGTTTAGCAGAGCCGGAACTCTTAGGGTGCTGTTCCTAACTTTAAGATGTTCTGTTACGAACAGGAACTTGCTGCAGATTATATCAGCCTGATTTGCAGGACTTTTTAGACTGGGTACGGAAGAATCGCTTGTTATGCTGCTAAGTTTTTCCCGACAATTTACCTCGCATAACTAAACATGTAGATACATCTGGATTACACTTTCGGACGGGGGTTCAATTCCCCCCACCTCCATTATTAAGCTTGCCTTTTGTTTTGAGGCAGGCTTTTTTTTTATACAAATTCGCCTTTAATTGTGTATTTTTCAAAAAAATGGCATCATAAGGCAGTAAAAAATGCAAAAAAAGCATTATGGAGGAAAAATTGTCAGACTTAATTAATGACTACAAAAAATTTCTTGATAACGGAAAAACTGAACGTGAATGCACTCAGCAGTTAATAAAAATGGCCGAGTCGTATGGTTATAAAAATATAGAAGAAGTAAAAACTTTAAAGGCTGGAGATAAGGTTTATGTTCAAAAAATGAATAAAGCGATTGCTCTTTTTGAACTTGGCTCAGACAAACTTGAAAACGGCATAAATATTCTTGGCGCTCATATCGATTCTCCTCGTCTTGACGTAAAACAAAATCCACTTTACGAAAAAGATTTTATAGTTTATCTCAACACTCATTATTACGGAGGAATTAAAAAGTATCAGTGGGTAACTCTTCCTCTTGCAATTCATGGTGTAATCTGTACAAAAGACGGAAAAACTGTAAATGTTTGTCTTGGCGAAAATGAAGATGAACCTGTTTTTGTTATAAGCGATATTCTTCCTCATCTTGCACAAAAACAAATGAAGGAAAATGCTGCTGATTTTATTCCTGGCGAAAATCTTGATTTAATTCTTGGTTCAGAAAATCCTTGTAAAGATTCAAAGGAAAACGAAAAGGCAAAAAAGAATATTCTTAAACTTTTAAAAGAAAAATACGGAATTGAAGAAGATGATTTTGGCTCTGCAGAATTAGAAGTTGTCCCTGCAGGCAAGGCCCGTGATCTTGGTTTAGACAAAAGTCTTGTTTTGGCTTATGGTCAGGACGATCGCTCCTGTGCTTATACTTCTGCAAGAGCTTTATTTGATTCAAAAGCAAAAAATCGCACTCTTTGCTGTCTGTGTGTTGATAAAGAAGAAATCGGCAGTGTTGGTGCGACTGGAATGGGAAGTCATTTTTTTGAAAATGCGGTGGCAGAAGTAGTTGCTCGCACACAGGAAGGTTTTAGCGAATTGACTGTACGTCGTTGTCTTGCAAACTGTTCAATGCTTTCTAGCGATGTTAATGCTGCCTATGATCCGATGAATGCAGACCTTTTTGATAAAAACAATGCATCGTTCCTTGGTGGAGGAATTGTATTTAATAAATATACAGGAAGCCGTGGAAAGAGCGGGGCAAGTGATGCAAATCCTGAGTTTATTGCAAAACTTAGAAATGTTTTTGATTGTAACAATGTAAAATATCAGATGGCAGAACTTGGAAAAGTTGACCAGGGGGGTGGAGGAACAATTGCCTACCTTGCTGCAAAATATGGCATGAACGTTCTTGATGCAGGCGTTAGCGTTTTAAGCATGCATGCACCGTGGGAAATTACAAGTTGCTTTGACTTAGAGCAGGCATATAAAGCATATAAAGCATTTTTAACGATTGAATAATACAAAAAACGGGGAAAGAGAAACGACTTCGTTATTGCAGTGCCTTCATCCCGACAAGTCTTTTCATGGCTATAATTTCCGGACTTACTTTGGCAATTTCGTAACGGGCTGTCATCGCAGAGACCTAAGCATGGCAATCTCGTCTCTTGTTGTCATTGCCGGACTTGACCCGGCAGTCTCGTAACGGGCTGTCATTGTCGGGCTTGACCCGACAATCTGTTGAAGAAAGAGATTCCCGTGTCGTGGCACGGGAATGACAAAGAAGTCAAGCCAGGGAATGACAAAGAAGTCAAGCTGGGGAATCTTTTTTTTTACAGTTTATGCTGTTTCTTTGTTGTCAATTAAAAGAGTTTCAGGGGCAGGAATTTTACCAGTAACAACGATTTCTTTTGTTATTGTTAATTTCTTTTTGCCCTTTACACTTGGTGCTTCGTACATAAGATCCATTAAGAGTTTTTCGCAAATTGAGCGAAGTCCTCTGGCTCCAGTCTTCTGCTTGATTGCAATGTCTGCAATTTCTTCAAGTGCATCGTCTGTAAAATCGAGTTCCAGATCATCAATTGCAAAACTTGCTTTAAGCTGTTTTACAATTGAATTTTTTGGTTCTGTAAGAATTCTCTTTAAATCTGCTTTTGTAAGCTCTTTTAATGCTACAGTGATTGGCATACGTCCGATAATTTCTGGAATAAGACCAAATTTTACAAGATCGTCTGGAGTGCACTGATTCAAAAGTTCCATTTTTTGAGTTTCGTCCATTGTGCCAACGTTGCCTCCAAAGCCCATCGACTTTCCTGCTATGCGCTGCTCAATGATTTTATCGATTCCAACAAAGGCTCCGCCAAGAATAAAGAGAATATTTGTTGTATCGATTTCTAGCATTTCAGCGTTAGGGTGTTTTCTTCCTCCGTTTGGTGGAACTGAAGAAATTGTTCCTTCAATAATTTTAAGCAGAGCCTGCTGAACGCCTTCTCCACTTACATCTCTTGTAATTGAAGTGTTTTCACTTTTGCGGCCGATTTTATCGATTTCGTCAATAAAAATAATTCCTCTTTCGGCTGCAGGAATATTTCCGTCGGCTGCATTTATAAGTTTGAGAAGAACGTTTTCTACGTCATCTCCAACGTAACCAGCTTCTGTTATGGTTGTTGCATCTGCAATTGCAAAAGGAACATTCAGTTTTTGGGCAAGTGTCTTTGCTAAAAGTGTTTTTCCGCTACCAGTTGGACCAATCAAAAGAACATTTGATTTTTCAATTTTAACGTCATCTGTTTGTTTATTATCAACTGTTAAAGCCGGCTTTTTTAATGAAGACATTCTTTTGTAGTGATTATAAACTGCAACAGAAAGTACTTTTTTTGCGTAATCCTGACCAACAACATACTGATCAAGGTATTCCTTAAATTCTTTTGGAGAAGAAACCTCGTTCATGTTGATTGGAGCAAGATTCTTTTCTTTTTCCTGGAGAATATGCTGACATACTGAAATACATTTGTAACAGATAAAAACATTGTTTCCTGGTCCTGTTACAAGTGGTCTGTCGTCTCCGCCTGGTTTACCGCAGAATGAACAATACTGCAGATCGTTGCGAAATCCTCTCATTATTTTGCCTCTTTGTCCGAAGAAATTCTTTTTGGCATAACCTTATCGATAAGACCATATTCTTTAGCTTCGGCAGCTGTCATATAAAAGTCGCGTTCAATGTCCTGTGCAACCTGATCGTATGATTTACCGGTTTTGTCAGCAAGAAATTCAATCGAAAGCTTTTTAATTCTTAAAAGTTCTTTTGCCTGAACTGTAATATCACTTTCCTGACCACGAACTCCACCAGAAGGCTGATGAATCATAATTCTACTTGAAGGAAGTGAATATCTTTTTCCGACAGTTCCTCCAGCAAGGAGAAGGGCACCCATAGAACATGCCTGACCAATACAAATTGTCTGAATGTCGCATTTTACGTACTGCATTGTGTCATAAATTGCCAGACCAGCAGTTACGCTTCCACCAGGAGAATTGATGTACATGCTTATGTCTTTATCCGGGTTTTCTGATTCCAGATAAAGAATTTCTGCTACTACAAGGTCTGCTGTTACATCGTTAATTTCGCCATCAACGAAAATGATTCTGTCTTTCAGCAGTCTTGAAAAAATATCGTAAGCGTGCTCTCCGTTTCCGGTTCTTTCTGTTACGCTAGGCACGTAATTATTCATCGTTTCATTCATAATATACTCCGATTTAAAAATAATAAGAATTTTTAAAAAATCCAAAAAAAAACGGAATGTAAACAAGATTTTTTGTCACATTCCGCCCTTGTTCATAGAAGAGTAGGTTTAGTTAGCCTTAAAAAGGTCAGCAAAAGCTACTTTATCTCCCTTAGAAACTTTAACTTCTTTGAAAAGTTCATCATAAAGCTTCTGTTCTTTTACATCATCAATGAACCATTCTTTAGCGCGTGGATCTGAATAATGCTTTTTAACATCTTCTACAGAGATTCCGTTTGAATCTGCAAGAGTTTTGTATGCTTCTTCAACTTCTTCTGGAGTTACAGAAACATTTCTTGCCTTCATGAGAGAATCAACGATGATTCTGCTCTTAAGCATTTTTTCTGCATCGCCAGCCCACTGAGCAATAAAACTTTCTTTTGTCTGCCCAGAAGCAGTAATCATTTTTTCGAGTTCTGCAGGAGTTGTCTGGAACTGCTGAGCCATCTGTCCAAAACGACCATTGAGTTCAGCCTGAAGCATGCTTGCAGGAATTTCAATAGGATTTTTTTCGATAAGCTGTTCAAGGAGTGAATTAACCTTGAGTTCCTTTACTTTTCTGTCTTTTGCAACATTAAGGTTTTTGAGAATATCTGCCTTAAGGTCTGCGAGTGTCTTATATTTGTCGCTTACATCCTGTGCAAGATCGTCATCAAGAGCTGGAAGATTGCGAACTTTAATCTGTTTTACAGTTACGTTGTATTTTTTTGTTGTACCTGCGAGATCTTTGTTTTCTTCTGTCTTTGGATATTTTTTAGAAACTTCTTTTGTTTCTCCGGTTTTCATACCAATGATATCGTCGTCAATCTTGTAAACGTTTTCTGTTGTTCCAAGAGTGAATGTAAAGCCTTCGCGTTTTGAACCTTCTACAGCTTTTCCGTCTTCGCCAATTTCTTCAATGTCGATTGTTACGATATTGTCTTTTTCTGCTTTTTCGTCTTCTTTTTTGTCGATTACTGCAGCGTTGCGTTCCTGAATTCCTTTGAGTTCTTCTTCAACTTCTGCATCGCCTACTGTAACCTGAGATTCTTTTACTTCGATTCCGTTAAGGTCTTTTACTTCTACAGAAGGGAATACATCGTAAGTTACTGTAAATGTGAATTCTTTTGCTGTGTCAAATGCTGGCATTTCGTCCATTTTTGGCTGAGCATATGGAAGAGGGCGATTTGCAACTTCTTTTTCGTCCTGGAAAATTTCGTTTAAAACTGAATCGATAAGATCGCTTGCAGATTCAAGTTTAATCTGTTCGCCGTATTTGCGTTCGAGAACTGCTGCTGGTACATGACCCTTGCGGAAGCCAGGAATCTGAACCTGTTTTACATATTTACCGAGTGTTGTTTTGTAACTTTTTTCTACATCTTCTTTTGCAACTGTAACTGTTAATTTTGCTGCTGAATGTTCAAGCTTGGTGATTTCTTTTGTGAATTTCACTTCGAGGCCCCTTAACATAAAAATAAATATAAAAAAAGCGATTCAGATGAAATCCAAATCGCTCTTTGAAAAAAGCGGAAAACGGGATTCGAACCCGCGACATCCACCTTGGCAAGGTGACGCGCTACCACTGCGCTATTTCCGCATTTATTTATTAGTTAGCAACAAAAGAATGTAACCAACGCGATAAAAAATATATCAGACCTGCAAAAAAAAGTCAATTTGTTTACAAGGAATTTTTAATATTTTTCGCAGAAGATTGATTAAATTTTTTTGCTGCCAGAAATACAGGCTTAAATATGAAGTACCAGCCTTTAGTGTTAACTTTAGAAAAACTGGGGGAAACTGTTTTTTGAAGAATTTAATTTGTGTCTGATTTTTCGCATAAAAAAAGCAAAACAGTAAGAATCACGGTTTTGCTATCAAATTGCTATCAATGAAGATTTTTAGAAAAGTAATTTGTTGTATTATAAGGAAATAAAATATGCGAGAGAAGGGACTTGAACCCTTACGCCGAAGCACTAGATCCTAAGTCTAGCGTGTATGCCAATTTCACCACTCTCGCAAGTGTTTTTACCGGCAAGAGACACAAGTTCATTCTTCCGATGTTCTTTTGATTGTTCAAAAGTTGAGCGACCGGGGGCTCGAACCCCGGACCCACAGATTAAGAGTCTGTTGCTCTACCAACTGAGCTAGTCGCCCTTATTTTTGTTTATCAGTTCAGTTGCGTCTGACACGGCTCGAACGTGCAACCTACGGATTCGAAGTCCGTTGCTCTATCCAGTTGAGCTACAAACGCGTTGTATTAACCGTGAGCTTTTGCAGCATTTAAGGTAGTAGAAGTGGGTGCCTGGTGGGTTTCGAACCCACGACAGCCAGATCCACAATCTGGAACTCTACCCCTGAGCTACAGGCACCGTGTAACTGATGAAAAAGAGTTTATCAAAAACTTAGATAATGTGTCAATAATAAAATTTAAAAAAATTAAAAGAAATTTGTTTTTAGCCGGCTTTTCTTTATTTTGTGCGTGCTATCCGCTCTTATTAAATATTTTTTTTGACAGTTGATTAAAAAAAATCGAGACGGAAGGTAAAAACTTTTGTGTTTCCAAAGCTACCCCGGATGCGAAGGACTTTAGTCGGCTCTGTCCTAAAGAAATTGATTGCATGTCGTTGTTTTATGCCTGTTTGTGTTGTTCTTTGTTTTTAGTAAATGTGAAATTTTTTAACAGAGCCGATGAGCGCTTAGCGAATCCGTAGCAGCCGGACGAGACGGATAAATGTGGTCCATAAAAAAGAAATAAATCTATAAAGTGCGTTTTGTTTTTGGTCGAAAATTTATACGTAGAAATATATTCAATGGGAAAAATTATGGAAAATCTTGAGTTAAAAAACACAATTTGCCAGACATTAAAGAGCGAAGCTGAACTTTTGGACAAAATTATTGAAGTTCAAAGGGGAGTTCATGAATGCGTGTTAAAACGTAAATGGCTTTTGCTTGAAGAAAAAATTGCAAAAATGAATGAACTGTCTTCTTGTTTTACTGAACTTGATAAAAAACGTGAAGAACTTGAGGCAGAATACAGTTTTAAGGATTTTGAACTTGCTGGTGCAAAGGCTCAGGTAAAGTCGAGACTTTTAAAATCTAAACTCGAGAATAAAGTATTGAATGAATATATTTTTACGACAAAAAACTTTTTACAGGGAATTTTTGATCAGGTGCTTCCGGAGAGAAGAAACGTAACGTATTCGCGTTATGGAAAAATCGTAAAACCAGAACTTCATAATGTTGTTCTTGATCAGATTGTCTAACTGAACGGAGGAAGAAAAATGGCTAACGCTTTTGCAGGAATTGAACTTGGAAAAAGAAGCATAATGGCTCATACTCAGCAGATTCAGACTGCAGGTCATAATATTTCTAATGCTGATACTGAAGGCTATACAAGACAGCGTGTGCAGGTAAAAACTTTTGATCCTCTTTACAGACCTGACCTGAGCCGTGCTGAAACTCCTGGGCAAATCGGGCAGGGAACAACGATAGAGAGCATTACCCGTTTGCGTGACGAAATGCTTGACTCCCGGATTGTCGCTCAGTCTAATCAGGAATCTTATTGGGCAACCCGCGAACAGTATTATTCAATGATTGAACAGATTTACAATGAGCCGAATGATATTTCTGTTCGGACAAATATGGATAAGTTCTGGCAGTCTTGGCAGGAACTTTCTGTTTATCCGGAAAGTAAGGCAGCTCGCCAGGCTGTTGTTACAAGAAGCGAAACTCTTGCTCAGTCGATTTCGCAAAGATTTAATTCTCTTTCTGGAGTTGGTACTTTGTTGAATGGCGATATTGATGCAACTGTAAAGCAGATAAACGATTATGCAAAGCAGATTGCTGATATTAATGGCGAAATTGTGCGTTCAAAAGCTATGGGCGATTCACCTAATGATCTTTTAGACAGAAGAGACCTTTTGGTTGAAAAACTTTCTTCCCTTGCAAATATTACAAGTGATACTCGCGACAGTGACGAGTTTATGGTTCATATTGAAGGACAGGTTTTAGTTCAGGGAAGCAAGGCTCGCGGATTTGAACTTGTTGCTCAGACTGACAACAATGGTTACGACAAGGTTGTCTGGAATGATACTGGCCTTAATGCCGATGTAAAATCTGGAAAACTTGGTGCCCTGATTGAATTGCGTGACAAGGACATTAGAAGTGAAATTCAGTCTTTAAATACTATGGCGATGAACTTTGCAGACCTTGTAAACGATGTTCACAGGGCGGGTATTGGTTCTAACAACGAAACCGGGCTTGATTTTTTTGTTCAGCATCCGTTTGTAACCGACGTAAAAGGAAACTTTGACAGAAACGGAGACGGAACTGTGGATTCTTCGTATATATTCCGCTTTACTGGAACTAATGCATTAAATCCGCAGGAAAAAACTGGGCTTAACGGTGTAATGACTTTTTCTGCTGGTAGGGGAAACGTTAATGTTCCGTACTACGCAAATGACACAATCGAAAGCGTAATTGCAAGAATAAACGATTCTCAGAGCGAAGTAAAAGCCTACCTTGACCGCGACAGTCATCTGGTTTTAAAGGCAACAACTTCCAGTTCAATGGAAAATCCTGATTTTGTAATACGACATGTTGAAGATTCCGGGCTTTTTTTGGCCGGTTATTCAGGAATCTTAAATGGCAGTGGAAGTGAAAACGCCTACGACTTTGCAAGGGCGGATGCTGTAGATTTTCTTAGTGGCTCTTATTCAACAGCCCCTGTTATGAATCCGGCAGATTACATTGCCGTAAATGACAAGATAAAAAATGATCCTTCAAACATTGCTGCAGGTTTTCCTAATGCTCAGGGCAGGGCTGTTATTGGAGATGCCCGCGCTGCAGTTGAAATTGCTTCGATCAGAAATACAGATGTAATGATTGGTTCAAGCCGAACTTTTGATGACTATTTTGCAGAAACCGTTACAAATGCCGGATTAAAAGGCGAACAGGCAGAAAATATGCTTTTGAGCCAGAATTCAATAATGAACGATTTGCGCGATTTAAGGGATTCGATTAGCGGTGTAAACATTGATGAAGAACTTGCAGACATAATAAAGTTTCAGCACGGTTACAATGCTGCGGCTAAATATGTGACTGTAATTGACGAAATGCTTGATACAATCATCAACAGACTTGGCGTGTAGTCAGCCGTAAATGGGGGATTTTATGAAACGAATCAGCAGCCAGATGAACAATAACAATACTCAGTACAATCTTCGGATTCAAGAAAGGCGTTTAAATAAAATCAACAACCAGATTGGAACTCAGCAGAAAATTCAATCTTTGCGCGACGATCCTGTAGCTGCAGGGCATCTTGTAAAATATCAGTCGTATTTAGCCCGCGTAAACAGTTTTGAAAAAAACGGACAGACTTTAAGCGATCAGTTTCAGTATCGCGAAGGTTATATGCAGAATTCGCTTGATATAATGCAGCGTGTGCGGGAACTTGCTGTAACTGGTGCGAACGGAATTTACAACCAGGACGATTTACGAAATATGGCTGTCGAAGTTGATGAGCTTTTGCAGGAACTTGTTCAAAATGCAAATGCTTTGGGACCTGACGGAAATTCAATTTTTGCAGGCACAAATACAAATGCACCTGCTTTTGAAATTGACATGGGACACGTTGATGGAGCTGTTCAGCCTTTGATTTCTTCTGTGCGCTACAACGGAACAATTGATCAAAATAAAGTTGAAATTGACGAAAACAAATATATCAGCGTGGATAACGTTGGCTCTAAAACTTTCTGGGCAGAACCTCAGCGTCTTTTTGCAGGCAGAGACCTTTCTTCCTGGCAGGCAAAAGAAAGCGGAATTATAAACGTTGACGGCCAGAAAATCCAAATGGAAAGCGGCGACACAGTTTATTCTCTCGTTTCTAAAATCAATTCTTCTGGGGCTGCCGTAAAGGCGAGCCTTGACCCGATTACAAACGGACTAAACTTAACTACGACAGATTCGCATCAGTTGTGGTTAGAAGATGTTTCTGGCGGAATTTTAAATGATATGGGCATTATTAAAGATTCAAGCCAGCGGCCTCCTTATAATATGGCAGACAATGTTCGTGTTTCAGGAGGTTCTCTCTTTGATACTGTAATTTCTTTGCGGAATTCTCTTTTAAAAGGTGATGGAGAGGCAATCGGAACAAGAGTTTTGGCAGGAATTGACAGCGGAATCAATAATCTTACTGTACGCATTGCAAAGTCTGGTAGTGAATCTGAACGACTTGAAAACGAAATTGTCCGAAATTCTGCAACTGCCTTGAACGTAACGTCACAGATTAGCCGGGAAGGAGATCTTGATATAACTCAGGCAATTACTGATCAGAAAATGCTTGAATACACTCAGCAGGCAACCTTGAGCAATGCTGGAAAAATGTATAATTCTTCTTTGTTGAATTATATGAAATAAAAATTTGAATTTGGAGAAAATTTTTAACAATGGAAGTAAAAACAAAAACTTTAGGAACCGTGCAGGTTGAAGAGAAGCAGGTTATAAATTTTGTAAACGGGCTTTACGGCTTTGAAGAATATCACCGATTTGCAATTATCGAAGCAGAATATCAGCCGTTCTACTGGTTACAGTCTCTCGACGAAAGCAATCTTGCCTTTATTATTGTTGATCCGTTTTTAATCGTAAACGATTATGAACTTGATATTGACGACAATGCTTTAAGCGAAATTGGAATTGATTCTCCGGAAGATGTTGTTTTGTTTGCAATAATTACGATTCCAGCAGACGGAAGTGCCGTTACGGCAAATCTTCAGGGACCAATTGTCATTAACCGTAAAAATAATATTGCATTGCAGGTTATTCTTTCTGACTCCAAATGGACAACGAAGCATAATATAATCAAAGGCTTAAACACAAAAGGAAAGAAGTAATGCTGATATTATCAAGAAAAGTAGATGAAAAAATTAAAATCGGTGACGATATTACGATTACGCTGATAGAAGTTCACGGAGATCAGGTAAAAATTGGTGTAGAAGCTCCTAAAAATGTAAAGGTTTTTCGTCAGGAAGTTTTTAATGCAATTCAGTCAGAAAACAAAGAAGCAGTTGCTGGTTCTAAAACCCTCGAAGCTCTTTCTAACTTTTTAGGTGGGGCAGACTAATAAGTTTAAAATGTCATTTCCTTGCTTGATTTTTTTCTGTCATTCCACGGCTTGATTCCATTGTCATTCCCGCACTTGACAAGGGAATCTCTTTCTGCAATAGATTGCTGGGTCAAGCCAGACAATGACAGACTGAGACGAGATTGTCGGGTCAAGATGAGACAATGACACCCTTTTATATAATCCTTTACTTATTCTTGCTTTCGAGGGCAAGTTCTGCTTCGCTTTTTCTAAGGTATTCTGGTCCTTCAAAATCTTTTAACGGTTCTTTTTTTTCTGCAATCATTTCTTCTGCCATTGTAAAAAGTGAGGCGCAATAATCGGCAGTTGTTCCAAATATGACAACATTCAGGTTTGCGTCTGCTTTTTTTAATTCTTCTGCAAAAATCAAAGCATCCGGACCAACGCAAAGAATTGTTTTTTCTTTGTCTAAAACTTTTATCAGTTGTTCAAGTTGTGTGTCCTGTGGTTCAAAAAGTGTCTTTCCGTTTTCGTAAACTGCAGCAAAAAACTGATTCTTTTTTGCATCGACTGTCGGAACTACAAGACCGTTAAAACTTTTATAAGCATTTGCGTAACATTCAAGAGTAGAAATTCCATAAACAGGCTTTGAAAAAGCAAGTTCGATTGCTTTTAAGGCAGAAAAAGCAAGCCTTAAACCAGTAAAAGTTCCTGGTCCTTTGCATAAGGTTGTGTAATCTAAGTCGCCGGCTGTTAATTTTACTTTTTTTAGAACATAGTCAATTGCCGGCAAAAGTTCCTGGCTTTGTGTCGGACCAATATCAAGAGAAAGTGTAACTCTTAAATCGTCGTTTTTTGCACTTATTGTCATGCAACTAGAAGCGCTGTCTATTGCTAATGCTTTCA
The DNA here is from genome assembly GCA_963651875.1 of Lachnospiraceae bacterium. GTDB lineage: Bacteria > Spirochaetota > Spirochaetia > Treponematales > Treponemataceae > Treponema_D. The sequence continues at coordinate 13,426 of CAVJSA010000043.1, forward strand.
TTTTATTTATTCCTGTTAAAGAGAGGCGTAGGGCCAGTTTTCTATTTGAATTTTTCTTTTGCAGCCGTCTTCGCTTTCTACTGTTTCAAGACGGATTATTATTGTTTTTTTGGGAAGAGTGTCCATTATTTTTTCTGACCATTCAATAATGCTTACTCCGTTTCCGTAGATAAGTTCTTCTGCCCCAAGGTTTATAAAATCGTCTGAACCGTTTAAGCGGTAAACGTCCATGTGGTAAAGGGGAATTTTTCCTTCGTATTCGCTTATAAGACAGAATGTCGGACTCGTAATTGTGTCTTCAACTCCAAGTGAAAGGGCAATCCCTTTTGTGATTGTTGTTTTTCCTGCGGCAAGTGTTCCCTGCATTGCAAGAATGTCGCCTTTTTTTAACATTGAACCGATTTTTTTTCCAAGTTCAATCGTTTCCTGAGCAGAATTTGTATAGAGTGTCATAGTGGTAGTGAACCTTCGTTATCCATAGAAAGAATTTTTTCTTTAATTGATTTAGAAACCGGCAGTACCGGATAGTCAAAATCTGTGCCATAAGGATAATTAAGCGTAATTGTTTTTCTTCCAAAAGGGTCAATTTCTATTGTAAAAGAAATTTTTACGTCTTCCTGTTTTGCGAGTAGTTCAATTTTTGCAGTTGCTGTGTAATTGCGGCGGTAATAAATTAAATTATCTTCAACGCCTATGGAATTGATTTCTAAAACCTTCATTTTATTTTGTAGCACCTTTAGGATAATCGAATGTGTTTTTACCGTCAATAAAGGCTCTGTTATTGGACTTGCGTATTATGAAATATAGCCACTTGTAAGAGCATTTATCTGGTTTAATGCATGTTTTTCAATCTTTACAAATTTTATGTGAAGAATAAACTCTTCGGTTTTTGTTTTTGACGTTCTTAAAATAAGGCCAATGGCCTGTTTTTCTTCTTCAATTCCAAAATTTGAATTTATATGAATGTACTGTTCTGCCTTGATCGGAAGTTTTGTGCTGATCCTGCATCCACCGGCAGAAATATCAAGAAGATTTCCTTCGTGCTGTTTTTCGCTAACCTTATACTCTGTCTTTTTGTCTTTTGTTTCTGCCTTTACAGACGAAAATCTGCAGACCTGAAAAAGTTCGAGACGTGGATATGCACGTTTTGTTCTTGAAACAATACGGTCGGTCTGTGCACATACTAAAAGGTCAGCATTGTTTTTTCCTTTCTGGTATCTTACGACGCGCGCTTCTATTTCGTAAGGAGTGTTGCCTTTGTAAATAAAAATCAATTTTATTTTAGAGAGAATTTCAGGCTTTTCTTCTGGCGGAATATTTATAGGAAGCTGAAAATGCAGTTCCTGAGGATTTGCGTCAACTAATATAAAAATATGATGGACACCACGCGAAGGCGTAAATGTAAAAGACGTATCCATTGGAATTAAACGTGTACTTTTTATGATCTCAGTTGATTCAAATGTATTGTAAATCTTTGCCCTGAGAGAAAATAAAACAGACATACCGTCTTCGTTTTTCTGAGAATTAAATTCTTTAAACTTGTTTTTCAGGTAGGTGTCAAAATCGGTAGTTCTTGTAAGAACGTAGTTTATATTTGGAAGCGGGTGAGAAGCACAAAGTTCACAAAAAAGGTCTTTTTCGTTTTTGGAAAACTTTGCACGGCGGGCAATTTCGTTTATTTCTTTGCGTTTTGCAGGTTTATTTTTATTTTTTTCTACATAATCTGCATAAATCTTGTATTTTTCAACTTTTAAGGAAATAAGCCACAACACAACGATTAGCACGAGCATAATAATTGCGATTATGAGAAGTGCAAATATATTTAATTCCAATCTTGCTGCAATTGGTGACCCTGAATCCATTTACAACTCCAGTGCGTCTGCAAGCTGCTCAAGACGCGGACTTATTTCGTATTCTGACAAATCGCCAGTCATTACCGTGTCTTTAGAAGCAATTGCCTGTTCAAAATCTTTTAAAATCGTTGAAAAATCAGCAAAAAATTCTTTAAAAGATTTACCGTCTATTTTTATGTTTCCGAATCTTTCTGGAAAAAGTGTTGAAAGGCTTGCCGTGTGGCAAATTCCGTCGATTAAATCTGCAAGAGAAGTAATTATGGAATTTGCTTCGTTGTCTTTTCCGCTTTGGAATTTTACAGAAACCGTTTTTAATTCTTCTGACAGCTTTAAGGCTTCCTGTTTTTGTGCCTTAAAACTATCTGCGATTGCTTCTTCGCTAACTACATCTAATTCAATTTTTGTATCGGCTTTTAATTCCTTTAATGCAACGGCATCAAAATCGTCTGCGCTGACATAGTGTCCGTCTACATAGATACTGACTGTCGTTGCTTTTGATTTTTCGCATTCTGCTTCAAAACTTTTTAGAACGTCTCCGATTGTTTTTTCGTTTTCAAGTTCAACGTCAAGTTTTGATCCGTTTACATAAAGTTCCATAAAATTACCTGCCGAGTTTTGTTTATATTTATTTAAGGTTGTTAAAAAGTATCTTGTCTGTCATTTTCTCACTTTGACCCGAAAATCAAAATGCATGTGTTATAAACATTTTGATATTGTCGTTTCAAGTATGATAATGGCATCCTGAACTTATTAAATAACCTCGTTCTCTACTTTATTATTGTACTAATTTTTTCCGCTGTTTGCAAAGTTTGAAATCGTAGTGGACTGTGAATTCAAACTGTTGAGCGTTCCTTCCATCTGTCCGTATTTTGACCTTAATTGAGATTCTTTTGAATCTAGCTGGCGTTCGAGCGTTGCAATTTTTGTTTCTGAAGATTTTATTCGCCCGTTCAGGGTTGAATTTTTGTTTGCGATAATTCCTCCACTTTGAACCCACGAACCTAACTGTCTGTCTAATTGATAAGCAATTCCGCTATCAACGATTAAATCTCCGTCTGAATCATAGCCAAAAATGTTTTTTATCTGGTCTAAATCGTTGTCGAGAGCCTGATCGAGTTGTTTTTCGTTTATTTCAAGATAGCCTCTGAGCTGTCCAGCTGAGTATCCGCCGGAAGAACCTGTTGCCCTTGTAGAAATTCCTAGTTGATTCAACATTGTAATTGTTGCACTTTCTGACCATCTGTAACTGCCGGAAATAATTGACTGCATTGAAGATTTTCCAGAGCGTAAAGAACTGTCTCCTGTGAACATTCCAAGTCTTTTTTGTGCAGCTTCCTGTTCGTCGGTTGTAAGATAGTCGAGTTCAGTTATTATTTCGGGTTTGTTTTCGCTTAGGATATTCATTTCTGCAATAACCTGGTTGTAGTTTCCTACAAATTGAATAAGCGCATCTTTTGCAGATTCTTTGTCCGGTTTTATGTCGATTGTTGCAGTTTTTTCAGTTTGATTAAAAACATTCAGCGTAACATGCGGAATTACGTCGTCAATCGTATTTGTTGGTCTTGAAACTCTGATTCCTTCGTATTTTATAATTGCGTCACCGGCGTTTGTTATCGGGTGAACTGCCTGCCATCCGAGGTCTTTTTTTGTGTCGTAAACCGTAAAAGAAGAAAGAGCGATTGCTTCACCAGTATTCCGGTTTCTTATAACAAGGCTCTGCGCATCTGAAAAATCTTTCAGGTCAACTTGAACTGTTTTTTCTCCAGTTTCCTCGTCCACTGCAAGTTCTGCTGTTTTTATCTGTGTTTCTTTGCCCTGGGCATTGCGAACATAAAAATCAGCTTCGTTTAAAACCGGCCTTAATGGCTCTGGCGGAACTGGCGGAAGCTGTGTTTCTGTTTTATCGTTAAAAACCGTTACGTCTTCGTAAGTTACTTGTCCACCTTCCTGAATTTCCGGGCGGGTAGAGCGTAGCAAGTTTAATTCTTCTGTAATGTCTTCTACTTCAAAAGTTGAATAAGTAAATTCAATCCTGTTATTTTTATTTTCTAAAACTGTTTCGTCAATTTGAATTTCAAGACCTGTTCGCGGTGGAAGAATATAACGCTGTTCTTCTTCGTCCCATTCAACACCGTTAGAAGTTATTTCTTTCATTCCCGACTGTTCTACTGCTGGAACTGGAAATTCTTCCTGTGGGGATGTAAATTCTTTAATGTCTGTTCCAAATTCCTGCAGGTCGGCCTTTGTTTTAGCGATTATTTCGTGTTTTATTGCAAAGTTGAGAGCATCGTCTTTAAAAACAAGACGGTTTTCGTCTCCGGTTTTTAATGATTCAATTAAAAGAGACTGCTTGTCGTCAGATACTCCGACAATGCTTGCTTTTATAGTATTTGCCCCGCGTTTATTGAGGGAAGTTACAAAGTCAGAAAGTTTTCCACCTTTCCAGTTAAAAGAAATCGTTTTTTCTGCAACCTGGAATGTATATTTGCCCTGAGGAACTGAAAAATCTTTTGAAAGTTCTTCTGATAAAAAACGGTCTGCTGTTGCTGCTTTTTCTACGTCGATTTTTATCTGTCCGTAAGCGGCTTCGCGTCCGGGAGTTGCTGTAACAGCGTTTTCGTCTGTTGAAGTTGAAAGTTTATTATTGAACGGATTGTCAAAAGAATAGAGTGTCTTTGTGCTTGTTCGCAAAGTTGACATTTTTTGACTGATTCCATTCCAGGCGTTCTGCTGCTCTTTGTATTTGTCGAGAGTTTCCTGTTCCCTTGTTAACGGAAGTCTCTCCTTTTTCATCAATGCTTCGATATAGTCATTTGTTCTATATTTATCACTGACGCCAGGAATTGATATATCAGCCATGTTGTATTCCCTTAGTAGATGTTAAGAAATTCACAAGTATTCATGAGTATATTCATGAACCAAATTGAATTAAATCATTTCGTCAAACAATACACCGATTGCCTTTCTGATTCTTACTTTTAATTTCTGAATATCTTCTGAAGGAATCTGTTTAACGACTCTGTCGGTTTTGGAGTCAACAACAGTTACAACGACCTGATTCAATTCTTTATTTACAGAGAATTGAACTTTTCGACCAGAAACAACATCCGAAAGTTTTTGAAGCTGGCGGACATCTTCCTGTAATTGGGCATTGTTGTCGGAAATATTTTGAACCACTTGAGCAGCATCTGCCATTGGCACTTTTACTTCGGTATGCGACTGAAGTTTTGCTGTAGAAGTTGCTGCGGAGTTTGTTGATAAGCGGCCATCCATTGCCGGCTGCCCGATTGAACTGATAGTCATAGGGCTTTCCTCCTGAAAAATAAAAAGAAGAAGGAGGGCGCACTCCCTCTTCTTTTACGCTTTTAGTTAAAGAAAAGATAACATCCAGAAATCTCTTAATTAATAAAAGCGATTTTGCTATCTGAGCAATGCAAGTACGTTCTGAGACTGGCTGTTTGCCTGTGCAAGCATTGCTGTACCAGACTGTGAAAGAATCTGGTTTTTTGTGTATTCAACCATTTCAGAAGCCATATCTGTATCGCGGATACGAGATTCAGCAGCCTGAAGGTTTTCTGCAGCTACGCCAATGCCGTTTGAAGCCATTTCAAAGCGGTTCTGGTAAGCACCAAGATCTGCACGCTGTTTTGAAACTGTCAAAAGTGCATTGTCGATTGATGCAATTGCCATATTTGCCTTGTCTGGAGAGTCGATTCCGAGCTGTTCGTCAGAACCCTGAGCTCCCTTAAGACCAAGAGCTTCGGCAGTCATAGTGCCAATATATACACGTGTGTTCTGGTCAACATTTGCACCAATCTGGAACTGCATAACACGTCCAGATGCTGAATCTGCTGCGAATCCACCTGTAAGAGTATTCATTCCGTTGAACTGAGCCTGAGAAGCAATGCGATCTACTTCTGCAACAAGCTGAGAAACTTCAACCTGAATCTGCATACGGTCTTCATCGCTGTAGATACCGTTTGATGACTGAACTGCAAGTTCGCGAATTCTCTGGAGAATATCTGTAGTTTCCTGTAAATATCCTTCTGTAGACTGAATGAAAGAAACACCATTCTGAATGTTTCTGTTAGCCTGATTCAATCCACGGATTTGGCTTCTCATTTTTTCTGATACTGCCAATCCTGAAGCGTCATCGCCAGCTTTGTTGATGCGCTGACCTGAACTGAGTTTTTCGATGTTTGACTGCAACTGTTCGTTAGAAACTCCGAGTGTGCGGTTTGAGTACATCGAACTCATATTGTGATTAATAACCATATTTGTTGCCCTCCATGCAAAGAAACATTACAGCATCATGCCGTAAGTCCTGCCATTTGTGCGGGCTGCAGAAGGTTTGCGCCCCCTTTTGCAGTTTTAGCCCCATCAGCAGGAACCGTTATTCGTAGCCTTGTACATACTAATAACCGCCCATGCTGTCACAATGTCATGAAAAGCGTTTTTCAAAGAACAATGCATTTTCTAAACAAAATGCAAGTAAAGTTTGTCCTGTCTATTTACTAAACAGAATAACTTTAATCTTTTATAAGTATAGCAAAAAAAAGTGCTAAATCAAATTCAAGATTTAATAAATGAGTGTTTTTTTTGATGTGATTTTATGAAAAGAGTAGAACAAAAACACCGCAAATTTACTGGAAACCCACAAGAATTTCCAGTAAATCACTATACAGCACTATCTAAGCAAAGACAATACATTCTGTGATTGTGAATTTGCCTGAGCAAGCATTGCTGTTCCTGCCTGAGTGAGTACCTGGTTCTTTGTAAATTCAACCATCTGAGCAGCCATATCAGTGTCGCGGATGCGAGATTCTGAAGCCTGCAGATTTTCTGAAGAAACATTGAGACCCTTAACTGCATATTCCATGCGGTTCTGGTAACCACCGAGATCGGCGCGCTGCTTGTTAATCTTCTTAAGAGCTTCGTCGATAGTTCCGATTGCGCGGTTGGCCAAATCAGGAGAAGACAGGCTCATTGGAGTTTCTGTTCCAATTTCGCGGATACCAAGGGCATCAGCTGTCATAGTTCCGATAAATACCTGGATACGCTGGTCAACATTAGCTCCGATATGGAACCACATTGAACCTGTTACGGCATTTTCTCCAGTAGAAGAAGCAAAGCGTCCTGTAAGCATGTTCATACCATTGAACTGAGCTGTAGAAGCAATGCGGTCTACTTCAGCAACAAGCTGAGAAACTTCAACCTGAATCTGCATGCGGTCTTCGTCGCTATAGATACCGTTTGATGACTGAACAGCAAGTTCACGAATGCGCTGCATAATGTCTGTAGTTTCCTGCAAATAACCTTCTGTTACCTGAATAAAACTAATGCCATTCTGTGCGTTCTGAGAAGCCTGGTTTAATCCACGAATCTGACTTCTCATTTTTTCAGAAACTGCAAGTCCGGAAGCATCATCACCTGCGCGGTTAATTTTTTCGCCAGATGAAAGTTTTTCCATATCTTTCTGAAGACCTAAGTTTGTAACTCCTAACTGTCTGTTAGAGTACATAGCTGACATGTTGTGGTTAATGACCATAATTTTTCCTCCATGGAAATGTTCATCCAAAATCCTTTTTGGACAATTTGTAAAAGGAAACTTCTGCATTACAAGGCTACATCCATTTCCTTTTACATTGACTTGTTCAGACGCTCTCTTCTACGAAGTTGAAACGCCCGTAACTTGTCTTTGTTAGTATCGGCATTAACGCTGCTAAACTTTAAGAAAAATTGTAAAAAAATTGATTTGTTCTTTTGTGATTTTTGGACGGCACTTTACACAAAACCTTTAGTTTTACTAAAGGCGCTGAATTTTTAAAAACATTTCCAGCTTTGCGCAGTTCCGCTGTTCGCTTCATTCTGCTGACGTCCTGTCAGGCA